>CAIJKV010000075.1 GCA_903821335.1 uncultured beta proteobacterium | reverse complement strand
CATTGCCCGCGAGGGTTGGCCATTCCTTGCCGGCTCCGTCGCGATTGCGTTTCTGGTCACCCTCTGGTCTGCGGGTTGGTCCGTGCCATTCTGGATCATCGCATTATTCGTTCTCCAGTTTTTCCGCGATCCGCCACGGTCCGGTTCCACAGAGCCTAACGCCGTACTGGCTCCGGCTGACGGGCGTATTGTCGTGGTCGAACATACGCAGGACCGTTACGGACAACGTGAAGCGCTCAAGATCAGCGTCTTCATGAACGTGTTCAACGTTCACAGTAACCGTTCCCCGGTTGATGGCGAAGTATTGAGCGTTGAATATTTTCCAGGCAAGTTCTTCAATGCGGCGCTCGACAAAGCCTCACTTGAAAATGAGCGTAATGCCATGGTGCTGCGCACGCCTTCCGGCCACATCGTCACGGCGGTTCAAGTGGCGGGCCTCGTTGCCAAACGCATCCTTTGTTATGCCAAGGCGGGCGATATCCTTTCCCGTGGACAGCGTTACGGCTTTATCCGTTTTGGTTCACGGGTCGACGTATACCTCCCACCCGGATCCCGTCCAAGGGTGGCGATTGGCGATAAAGTCAGTGCCACCAGTACGGTCCTGGCCGATTTGCCTGAAACAATTTCCTGACGGTTCCATGTCCAATAACCCATTACGCGATCCTGAACAACGTCATCGCAGCATTTACTTGCTGCCGAATGCCTTTACGACGGCGGCGCTCTTTGCTGGGTTTTATGCCATTGTCCAGGCGATGGACGGACGGTTCGAAATGGCGGCGATCGCCATTTTCGTGGCCATGGTGCTCGACGGCATGGATGGACGCGTTGCCCGCCTGACCAACACCACTTCAGCTTTTGGCGAACAGTACGATTCCTTGTCCGACATGACTTCGTTTGGCGTGGCTCCCGCGCTGGTGGTCTATGAATGGATGCTGCATGACCTCGGACGCTGGGGTTGGCTGGCGTCGTTTATCTACGTTTGTGGCGCGGCATTGCGCCTGGCGCGCTTCAACACCAATATTGCGGTAGTCGACAAGCGGTTTTTCCAGGGGTTGCCCAGCCCCGCAGCGGCGGCCCTGGTAGCAGGCTTCATCTGGCTGGTGGTTGACAACCGTTTGCAAGTCCCCCACGAGGCGCTTGCCTGGTCGGCTTTTGCCATTACCCTGTATGCAGGCATTGCGATGGTGACAAACTTGCCGTTTTATAGCGGCAAGTCCTTCGCCCTGGGTCGCAGCGTGCCGTTCTGGGTGATTCTGGTGTTTGTCGCCGGTTTTGTATTTATTTCCAGCAACCCGCCGATTGTTTTGTTCGCTTTGTTTATCGTGTACGGACTGTCGGGTTGGGGGGTTTGGGTCTGGCGCTGGCGCAAGGCTAAGCGTCTTTTTGACCGATCCGGGCCCACTTCCTGACATGCTGATTGGCACCAGTGCCCTCCGGCGACGCCGGCGGGGGGGGGGGCTTGCAGCATGTTGGCGGCCTTACCTGCGCCCGTCTCCACCCACGGTGTGTAGTGGATCAGGGCCGGGATTGAAGTGGGTGACTTGCTTGCCCTCGGGTCCCAGGTAGACGTACATCAGCGAAAACCAGGTGCTTGCCTGCATATAGCGATAAGACCAGACCACTTCATTTTTTTCAGCGATGCCTGCTCGCTCAATCTTGATGGGCGGGCCGAACGTACAAAGCACTTGCTCGGGTGTCCAGGTGCCCAGGCGCAGTCTCTCGAAGCTTGAGTCAGTCAGTCGTTGTTCAAAATTGCCGATCGTGCCGTTGGTGCCGACGGTGGTGCCAAAGGCGGTTTCACCGAAAGGCTGCTGGGTCCAGAGCACAGCGGTCGACCCGTCTGCGTTTTTGCATGATTCGGTCGGCTGGCCAAATTTGGCGACTACATCGGCAAAGGGTGTTCCCGCCGGGGTGCTTTGAACTTGGGCGCAACCTGCAACAGCCAGGAGTGCCAGGGCAGTTGCCGAGCAGGCCAGGGCCTGCAGTGATCGTGAGGGACGCTGTGCGGTCGATTGCGCAAGGCAGGGGAAGTCAGAGTGTTTCATACGAGTGCCTTTCAAAATAGTGATCCAGGGTCCAGGCCAGGCAGGCGAATACGCCATGGGCCGACTATCAGTTGCTAAAGCCAAACATGGACGGATCACGTTCGGGGTCCACGTCCGTGTCAAAACTTCGTACGGTTTGCCCGTCCTCACCAAAATTGACGTTGAATAGTTTGAACAGGCCACTCGGACTCATGTAGTGGTAGGACCAGACGGTGCCCCTGTTTCGACCGCTTGGATAGGACTCCACCTCGGCGGGCGGACCAAATTCGCAACGCACCATCTCGGCGGTCCAGGTACCGGAATTCAGCACGTCAAAATGCGCATTGTTCAGTACCTGTTGAAAACCGCTCACGCGCTTGTCGATGGTCATTTTGGTCGCCCAGGCAGCCTCTCCGGCAGGTTGTGAGGTCCACACCAGGCGTGTGCTGCCATCGCTCTGGGGGCACACGACCTTGGGTTTGCCGTATTTGCTGACAACATCCTTGGCCGGAGTGCCGGGTTGTACGCTTGTAATGGGCGCGCAGCCAGTCAGGAGAAAAGTCCCGGACAACAACGTCGCGACCAGCAGGGCACGCATCGTCGATGCGTCCGGGTTGGCAGGCGTTGGTCGGGTCTGAGTGGTCATTGCGGGTGCCATCTGAATTTCCTCGAAACAGTCATTTAGAAGGAGTTTAGCGAATCGGCTATACTTTGAGGGCTGTAATGTTGATTTTCATCAGTTTTTGCCTTTTGATTATCGTTTTTTATTCATTCACGTCAGGGCGCCTCAGCCCTGTCGCTTGTTTATGTTGAGGTTAAAAATGTCTGTAGCTGATATTAAAAAATCCGACATCGTCGCGCAGTATCAACGCGCTCAAGGCGATACCGGTTCCCCGGAAGTCCAAGTTGCTCTGCTTACGGCTCGTATCAACGAGCTGACGGGTCACTTCAAAACCCATTCTAAAGATCATCACTCGCGTCGTGGCCTCCTGCGCATGGTCAGCCGTCGCCGCAAGTTGCTCGATTATCTCAAGGGCCGCAACCCTGATTCTTACCGCTCGCTGATCGAAAAACTCGGTCTGCGTAAGTGATCGGAATCCGTGGGGCAGTCTCCCCGTGAAGCAACCGTGGTCGGTGTGGCTTTTGCCGCGACGCCCACGGTTTTTCATTTGTAAGGAATAAATTGTCATGTTCAATAAAGTGAGCAAGTCGTTTCAGCTGGGCCAGCACACCGTTGTTCTGGAAACAGGTGAAATCGCTCGTCAAGCTGGTGGTGCTGTTCTTGTCACCATCGACGATACCGTCGTGCTGGCCACAGTCGTGGCTAGAAAAGAAGCCAAACCTGGTCAGGATTTTTTCCCCCTGACGGTTGATTACATCGAAAAAACCTACGCTGCTGGAAAAATTCCCGGCGGGTTTTTCAAACGCGAGGGCAAGCCCTCCGAAAAAGAAACGCTGACATCGCGTCTGATTGACCGTCCCTTGCGGCCCCTGTTCCCCGAAGGCTTCTACAACGAAGTCCAGGTGATCATCCACGTGTTGTCGGTCAATCCCGAAATCGATCCCGACATCCCTGCAATGATCGGTGCCTCGGCTGCCATGGCAATCTCGGGTATTCCGTTCAATGGCCCGATTGGCGCCGCACGCGTGGGCTACATCGACGGTCAGTACGTCGTTAACCCGACTGCAACCCAGCTCAAGTCCTCAAAAATGGACCTGATCGTCGCGGGTACCGAAGCGGCCGTGCTGATGGTCGAGTCAGAAGCCGACCAGTTGTCCGAAGAAGTCATGCTCGGCGGCGTGGTGTTTGGCCATACCCAGATGCAGGCCGCCATCAATGCGATCCACGAACTGGTTGCCGAAGCTGGCAAGCCCGAGTGGGAATGGCAGCCTGCTGCCAAGAATGAAGCACTGATCGCAGCGGTGACGGCTGCCGGACAGGCTGGTCTGCAGTCCGCTTACCAGACCCGTCAAAAGCAAGAGCGCACCGCGCAACTGCGTCAGGTCTATGCCGACGTGCGTGGCAAACTGTCTGAAGATGCCGCCGCCCAGGGCGTTTCAGCCCCTGATGGCGTCACGGTCGACAACATCATGTTCGACCTCGAAGCACGTATCGTTCGCAGCCAGATCCTGAGCGGCGAACCACGTATCGACGGGCGTGACACGCGCACCGTGCGTCCGATCAGCATTCGCCTGGGCGTCCTGCCCCGCGTGCACGGCAGTGCCTTGTTCACGCGCGGTGAAACCCAGGCGCTGGTGATTGCCACGCTTGGTACCAAGCAAAATGAACAGATCATTGATGCCCTCATGGGTGAATATCGTGACCGTTTCCTGATGCACTACAACATGCCTCCGTTCGCCACTGGCGAAGCTGGTCGCGTGGGTGTGCCCAAGCGTCGTGAAATTGGTCATGGCCGCCTGGCCAAGCGTTCGCTGGTGCCACTGCTGCCTGCTGCTGCTGATTTTCAGTACACCATTCGCCTGGTGTCCGAAATCACTGAATCCAATGGCTCCTCGTCCATGGCGTCGGTTTGCGGCGGTTCGCTGGCAATGATGGACGCTGGTGTGCCACTCAAGGATCACGTTGCAGGTGTGGCCATGGGCCTGATCCTGGATGGCGGCAAATTTGCGGTCCTGACCGACATTCTGGGTGACGAAGATCACCTGGGCGACATGGACTTCAAAGTTGCGGGTACCGAGAACGGCATCACCGCGCTGCAGATGGACATCAAGATCCAGGGCATCACCAAAGAGATCATGCAGGTAGCACTGGCGCAAGCCCGTGATGGTCGCCTGCACATCCTGGCTCACATGCGCGACGCAATCAACGTCGGTCGTGGCGAGTTGTCGGCTTTCGCCCCGCGCATGCTGACCATGAAGATCAATCCTGAAAAAATTCGTGATGTGATCGGCAAGGGCGGCGCGACGATTCGTTCGCTGACAGAAGAGACCGGCACACAGATCGATATCTCGGATGACGGCACCATCGTGATCTCGAGCGCTGATCTGGACAAAGCCCACGAAGCGCAGCGCCGCATCACTGAGCTGACGGCTGATGTCGAAGTCGGTCAGGTCTATGACGGCAGTGTGTTGCGTCTGCTTGATTTTGGCGCCATCGTCCAGGTCTTGCCTGGTCGTGACGGGTTGTTGCATATCTCTGAGATTGCCAACTATCGCATTGCCAACATCAACGATGTGCTGAAAGTTGGTCAAAACGTTCGCGTCAAGATCATCGAAGCTGACGACAAGGGACGCCTGCGTCTGTCTATCAAGGCAATCGGTGGCATTGAAGCGCAAACCGAAGGTGGTGCCGTCGCAGCACCTGCCGCACCGGCTGCGACAGAAGCTCCTCAGGCCTAAGCCGACCGGACTTTTGTCAAGAGCCCTGCAGACATTTAGTCTGCAGGGTTTTTTTTGACTTTTATTTACGCCGATGCCACGCACGGGTAGAGTAGGGTTTCTTTTTTTCACTAGAACCCTGCACCTCATCCAATGATTGAACTCTCCGATATTCAGGACGCCCAGCAAGCCTTGCAGGGTCAAATTGTCGACACGCCCTTCGCGCACTCGCGCACACTTTCTGAAATTCTGGGCGCCGAGGTATGGCTCAAGTTTGAGAACCACCAGTTCACTGCATCCTTCAAGGAACGGGGCGCCTATAACCGCATGCGCACGTTGACGCCCGAACAACGTCGGCGTGGTGTGATCACGATGTCGGCAGGCAACCATGCGCAGGGCGTGGCCTATCATGCGCAACGCATGGGTGTGCCGGCCGTCATTGTGATGCCGCAATTCACCCCGGGCGTCAAGGTCGCCAACACCCGCAGGCTGGGTGCCGAGGTCGTGCTGCACGGCGAATCCTTTGACGACGCGCGGGTGCGGGCGCTGGAGATCGCACAAGAGCGTCAGTTGACGTTGATTCATCCCTATGACGACCCTGCCGTGATGGCCGGGCAGGGCACCATTGGGCTTGAAATGCTGGCGGTCAAGCCTGACCTGGACATGATCGTGGTGCCGATTGGCGGGGGCGGGCTGATCTCCGGGATTGCTACGGCAGCCAAGGCCTTGCGACCACAGATAGAAATCGTGGGCGTGCAGGCCGAGGCGTTTCCCTACATGGCAGCAGCGGTGTCCGGGCATATTGCCAAAGGTGCCGTCAGCACGATCGCGGAGGGCATCGCAGTCAAGTCCCCCGGTCACCTGACGCTGGAAGTGATCCGGCAAAAGGTGGATGACATTGTGCTTGTGTCAGAGCAAGAGATTGAACACGCGATCGTTCTGCTGCTTGAAATCGAAAAAACCGTGGTTGAGGGCGCGGGAGCGGCCGGACTGGCCGCGCTGTTGCATGCACAGTTGGACGATGACCCGCGTTACGAAGGTAAAAAAATCGGCATTGTCCTGTGTGGCGGAAATATTGATCCGCTGGTGCTGGGCGGGTTGATTGAACGGGGCATGGTTCGTGCCGGTCGTCTGGCCCGAATCCGGGCCAGCATTCGGGATCTGCCCGGTGCGTTGTCGCGCATTACCCAGATCGTTGCAGAGGCCGGTGCCAATATCACGCAGGTTCACCACCAGCGTGCGTTCACGACGCTGCCCGCCAAGGACGTCGAACTTGACCTTGTTTTACAGACGCGTGGCCACGAGCATGTCGACGAGATTATTGCCGCTTTGCACGCGCAGGGCATCCGTGCGTTCAGGGGTGAACACTAGGCTGGGTGTGTCGAGCGTTCAACCATCGCCGCCAGCCTGAACAGCCTGTCACGCCTGAGCAGCGTGGTCGTGGGTTCTGGTTGTCGGCGACCTGAGGTGATCAGTTCAGCCACGGTGTTTTCAATTGACTGACGAAGTTGCCGTGTTTGTGTTGGCCACCAAAGCGATAGCAACCGGTCAGGGTCCGTCAGGCCAAGCTGCTGTTTACGCAGTTCAGAGCGACTGAAATCCTTGAGATTCCAGGTCATGACGCTGACCGGGCCGGGTGCCTGGCGGTCAACGGCCGCGATGCCTGCCGCGACAACATGCCAGTCTTTGCGATCACTGTGACGTAAACCCGCTTCGTAGGCGGTGACGTCGCCCATGTTGGCCTGAGGAAACTGCAGTTGCATCAACTGCCATTCATGCTCAAGCAGGCTGGGGGCGATGGGCCAAAGTCGCGCGGCGTTACGCACCCACTCCTGCCCGATCCGGTCTGACCACACCGGACGGAATGCGCCGGCCAGCGCCAGGTTCAGTAGCAGGGGGCGCAGCAGTCCCGACATCATCACGCAGGCGTCGAGTACAAGTACGGGTACCGGTGCCGGTTCTGGCAATTGCCGTGGTGACTGCTGTGGTGCTTGTGCCGATTCAGTTGCCACATTCGACGAAGACAGCCCGTCGGCATGCGGACTGTTGGAAAAATTTGTCGTTAAGGTTGCAGGCATCTCGTCATTTTAGTGTGTGCAGGGCGGCCCGTACGATTGTGTCCGCATCGACACCAAAAAATGCACGCAACGCAGCCCGGGTATCACTACGACCAAAACCATCCGTACCCAACGTCAGGTAACGGCGTGATTGCGGGATGAAAGCGCGTACGGACTCGGGCAGTGCGCGCACATAGTCGGTGGCGGCGATGACTGGCCCGCGACTGCCCTGCAACTGTTGATACAGGAAAGGAACAGGGTCGGTAGCCCGGGTGGCGGCAGCTGGTTGCACAGCCGGGTCGCCGGCAATCAAGGCCTGTTCGCAGGCGATGCCATCGCGGGCGAGTTCACTCCAGCTGGTCACACTGTACACACTGACGCGGATGCCCATCGCTGCCAGGCGCGGCGCGGCTTTGAGAACCTCGGTGAGGATGGCACCTGAGCCCATCAGTGTGACCTCCTGGTCGCCTGGTACCTTGTCCGAGGCTGGTGCCGCAGGTTCAAAGGTGTTGAACAGGTAACACCCCCGGAGGACGTCGCGCTCGGCGCCCGGCGGCAGACTGGGTTGCGCGTAGTTTTCGTTCATGAGCGTGACGTAATAAAACACGTCACGCTGCTCGACCATCATTTCGCGTATACCCTGGTTGACGATTACGGCCATTTCACCTGCGAAGGCAGGGTCATAGGCTTTGCAGTTGGGAATGGTCGCGGCAGCCAGGTGGCTTGAGCCATCCTGGTGCTGCAGGCCTTCGCCACCGAGTGTTGTGCGACCGGAGGTCGCCCCCAGCAGAAATCCCCGCGGTCGCTGATCGGCCGCCGCCCAGATCTGGTCGCCCACGCGCTGAAAGCCGAACATCGAGTAGTAGATATAGAAGGGCAGCACCGCGACCCCATGCACGCTATAGCTCGTGGCGGCCGCCGTCCAGCTGGCGATGGCACCTGCCTCGGAAATGCCTTCCTCCAGAATCTGTCCGTCCAGGGCTTCGCGATAGCTGAGGACCGATCCGATGTCTTCGGGGGCGTAGCGCTGTCCTACGCTTGAATAAATCCCGACTTGTTTGAACAGGTTGGCCATGCCAAAGGTACGCGCTTCGTCCGCGACGATGGGCACGATGCGCGGGCCGAGTACCGGGTCCTTGAGCAAGTTGCCGAGCATGCGCACAAAGGCCATGGTGGTACTCATTTCCTTGCCATCGGCGTTCAGGGCGAAGGCACCATAGTCCTTCAGGTCGGGTACGGGCACGATGTCGCAATGGGTTTCGCGTTTCGGCAGATAGCCGCCCAGAGCCTGCCGGTGGGAAAGCAGGTATTGCATCTCGACGCTATCGGGTGCGGGTTTGTAAAAACTCAGTGAGGTGGCCTGCTCGTCGTTGAGTGGCAGGTTGAACCGGTTGCGAAACTCGATCAGGTCGCTGTCATCCAGTTTTTTCTGGCTGTGCGTGGTCATTTTTCCCTGGCCAGCCGTGCCCATTCCATAGCCTTTCTTGGTGTGTGCCAGGATCACGGTGGGCTGGCCGCTGTGCGCCGCGGCCTGGGCATAGGCTGCATGGATCTTGACCAAATCGTGCCCACCACGCTTGAGACGGTCGATCTGCTCATCGGTCATGCCTTGTGCGAGCTTGGCCAAGGCCTCGTTCTGGCCAAAAAAGTTGTCGCGGTTAAAGCGGCCGTCCTTGGCCGCAAAGGTCTGCATCTGCCCGTCAACCGTTTCGGCGAACGCGCGTGGCAGTGCGCCCGTCAGATCGCGCGCGAACAGGCCATCCCAGTCACTGCCCCATACCAGCTTGATGACGTTCCAGCCGGCACCTGTAAACAGTCGTTCAAGCTCATCGATGATGCGCCCGTTGCCGCGCACTGGACCGTCCAGGCGCTGCAGGTTGCAATTGACCACCCAGACCAGGTTGTCGAGCCCCTCACGCGCAGCGAGCGTGAGCGCGCTCATGGATTCGGGTTCATCCATTTCACCGTCACCAAATACGCCCCAAACTTTGCGCCCGGTGCAGTCCACGAGCGAGCGGTGCGTGAGGTAATGCATGAAACGGGCATGGTAAATCGAACTGATGGGGCCAATCCCCATCGAGCCGGTCGGGAATTGCCAGAAGTCCGGCATGAGCCACGGATGGGGGTAGCTCGACAACCCGCGCGCGCCATGTTTTGCCGCGGTAATTTCCTGTCGGTAATGGAGCAGGTCCTGTTCGGTCAGCCGTCCCTCAAGAAACGCGCGGGCATAGACGCCCGGTGCGCTATGTGGCTGGAAGAAAACCAGATCCCCCCGATGCTGGCCCGGGCCCGTGCCCTCGCGGGCATGAAAGAAGTGGTTGAAACCTATTTCAAATAAGTCTGCGGCGCTGGCATAGCTCGCAATGTGGCCACCTAAGTCACCGTAGGCCTGGTTGGCACGCGCTACCATGGCGAGCGCGTTCCAGCGCATCAGTGAGGCCAGGCGCTCTTCGATCGCCAGGTCGCCGGGGAACCTGTGTTGTTGATCAACGGAAATTGTATTGACGTAGGGCGTGGCGAGCTCGGGCTGCCAGCCGACCTGGCCGGAGTGCGCGCACCGCACGAGTTCATCAAGCAGAAAGCGGGCACGTTCCGGTCCATTGTTTTCGATGACCGCCTGCATGGCCTCGCGCCACTCTGCAGTTTCCTGCGGGTCAGTCTCGGGCAGGTGGTGCAACCGTGCGCTCAGGCGGGGATCGATTGATGTGTTCATGGTGTGGCATTCAAGTCAGGATTTTGCACCGGCAGCGGCGTTTGCCGTGCCAGGGCGGGATATTGAATATTCTAGTGAGATCCGGGCGGCATGGGATGCCTATATTTGAAACAAAAAGAGTAAAATGAAGCACTTTATACCGATATATATATATAAATCAGAATAATGAAGCTGGATTCAATTGATTTAAAGATTTTGGCTGAATTGCAGGCTGATGGGGCCCTGTCCAATATCGAGCTTGCCCGCCGCATTCACTTAAGCCCTTCACCTTGCCTGACGCGGGTGCGGGCGCTCGAGGCCGCAGGGGTCATCGACCGCTACGTGGCGATCGCGAACGCGTCCGCGCTGGGTCTCGGGTTGAACGTGTTCATCAGTATCAGCCTGAAAAGTCAGGGCAAGCAAGCCCTGGCGCATTTCGAGCAGTGCATCAGCGAGCATGATGAAGTCATGGAGTGCTACCTGATGACTGGAGACAGCGATTATCTGATCCGTGTGGCCGTTGCCGATATCGCCGCGCTCGAAAAATTTATTCTGGAGCAACTGACGCCTATTGCTGGAATTGAAAAAATCCGGTCCAGCTTTGCGCTCAAGCAAGTGCGCTACAAGACCGCGCTGCCATTACCCACCTGAACTCGTTACTATCGAATTCAAATCTTCATGGAGCCTGTCATGTTTAAAAAAGTTATTTTGTGTCTGGGCCTGGCGACCGCGAACGTCGCGCTTGCCTGTACGGCGGTTGACATTCAGACCCGTGATGGCAGCGTGATTGCCGGGCGTACCATGGAGTGGTCCTACGACATGCAGTGGCAGTTGATGAGCCTGCCCAAGGGAACCGAGTTCAACATGTCGGCGCCCGAGAGTCTCAAACTTCTGAACCGGCTGGAAAAAACGAAATATGCGTTTGTCGGCATCGGCCCAGCCATCCTCCCGGGCAACACGGTACTGGAAGGGCAAAACTCCGCCGGACTCGGTATGAGCGGCAATTTCCTGCCAGGGTTCACGCAGTACCAGACAGTGACTGCGCAAGACACCCAATACGTGTCGATCCTGGATTTCGGCACCTGGGCTCTGGGTAATTTTGCGACCGTCGCGGAAATCAGGGCTGCGTTGCCTGGCATTAAAGTCTGGGCCGATGACACGCTGGCGTCAGGCCCCACGCCGCCCACGCTGCATTTTGTGTTCACCGACAAAAGTAACGCCAGCATCGTGGTCGAATATGTGGGCGGTCAACTCAAGATTTATGACAATGCTGCCCACACACTGACCAACGCGCCAACCTACGACTGGCACCTGACCAACTTGCGCAATTACCTGAACCTGAATGTCGACAGCGACAAGTCGCTTCGCACGGGTACCGTCGACCTGACTCAGATCGGTGCAGGTGGCGGCATGACGGGTATGCCGGGTGACTACACGCCACCGTCGCGCATGGTACGCGCGGCGTTTTTACGGCATTACGCGACGCAGGCAGCATCGGCACCGGAGGGCATGGAACTGATGGGCCATATTCTCAATAACGTTGATGTGCCGATCGGTGTGGCCATGAGTCAGGATCACGGCAAATCCATCGCTGACTACACACAGTTCGTGGTGATCAAAGACCTGACACATAACAAGATGCTGGTGACGGACTACACGCATCGGTTGAATTATGTCTCGCTTGATCTGGACAAACTCTTTGCGCAAACCGTTGCGACCAAGGTCCAGATCAGTGCGTTGCCCTATCCGACGGCGCCTGACGCGACGACCAGCCTGATGAAATAGTCGTGACTCGGTTTTAGCGCCGAAAGCCACCCATGTGACCGCCACCAAAGCCGCCGCTGTGAGAAGGGCGGCTTTCGCGTGACTGGTTTTCACGTTGCTGGCTCTCACGTTGCTGATCTTGTTTTTGCTGACTGTCGCGCTGCTGATTCTGCTTTTGCTGGCTGTCGCGCTCTTGACTGGCGTGGGAATCATTCCAGTCGCTCGAAGCCTTCTGTCTGGCCTGCTGCGCCTGTTGCTTTTCTTCAGGCGTCGCTTTCTGATTCCAGTCACTCTTTGCGTTCTGGTAGTGCTGGGCCTGGTTGCGCTCGATCTGGCTTTGTGCGGCCGGATTGCCGTAACGATTGTTCAGTGCTGAATTGGAATACGGCACGCCGTCCCGATGCGCCGCGTTGTAATTCCAGTTGCTTGAGCCGCCAACGTGCTCGGCTGCCATGTTGTTGATTGAGTTGGTGCTGTGGTTGAAATTATTGAAGTTGGTATTGTTGACGGTGATCGAGCCGCTTCCCCAGTGTGGGGTGGACCAGAGTGCAGCGCCTACGGCCATGCCCGCCCCGAAGGACAACAGGCCAACGGCTGCCATCTCGCCACCCGAGTAGTACGCTGGCGCCGGCGGATAGGCCGGATAGGGCCAGGTGCCATAGACAAAGGCCGGGTTGTAGGTCGGTACGTACACGACTTGCGGATTGGCGGGGACGATGATGATGTTGGATTCAGGGTCGGTAGTGACGGCGATTTGCTGCCCGGACTTCAGGTTGCCGTTTTGCTTGGCCTTGGCGCGCAGCGCCTGAACAGCCTGCATCGTGTCCTTGGGTTGAGCCAGATAGGCGTCGCCCAGACGTTGGGTCCAGTCCAGTTTGCTGCCCAGCGTGTTCAGGGCGTCCGGGAAGGAGATCAGCGACTTCACGCTGTTGTCCCAGGATTGTGCCTTGAGCGCATCGTCCAGCGCGGTGCCAGACAGTGTCGTGTTGCTCTTGCGCCAGGCGGCGGCCTCGGCGACCTCTAGCGGATAGGTCGAGGCCATCAGCACCTGCGACAGCAGGGAATCGGGGTAAAGCGCGATAGGTGCCACCAGAGACTGCAATTGCGGCATCGACAACGGGGCCGAGGCGTTGCTTGACTGCGCCTGGGCTCTTGACACGAGCGGCATGCCGACGAACTCGCCTCCCGCCGATAACGTCAGCGCCAAGGCGCCAGCGGTGCAGGTCAGGGCAAATTTGCGCATGGTATTCCTTTGGATGGTTTTCAACTGGCGTCGAAAGGAAGGTTGATTGAATGATTATCTAGGGATTAGTATCGCTTAAGTTCATGGAAAATTCATGTCCGGCCCTGCGTCCTGCTGATTTTTGTCATGATTCGGCCCTGGGGACCTTCGACGAACCCTGTACGCTTGAATGGCTGGACGCCCCGATCGATAAATTGTGGGTGCTCAACGACAACAAGAACAAGGCTCAGCCAACGCCCAATCCTGAAAAGGCGCAGCCGCGCAACGAGGTCACGGCGGCCACCTTGTTGCGGGCGGTCTACAGCCGCTGGCCGCTGCGCGAAGTGCTGACTGATTTCTGGCACAACCATTTCAACGTCAATGCGCAGGACAACACCGTCAGCATCGTATTTCCTGTGTACGATCGTGACATCATCCGACCCAATTGATATTCGTCGTGAACCCCTTGCGCATTGAGAGACCGGTATGAGAAGCAGCAAACGAATCCGATGTTATTTTCTCGCCAGCCTGCTGGTGCTTTCGGCTCCCGCCATGGCTGCCTGGCCCGATGACCAGAACATCGAGCTTGTCGTCGGGTTTGCACCAGGCGGGGGCACTGACCTGACGGCGCGGGCGATGGCACCTTTCCTGGAACGGAAACTGGGTGGCCGCGCGCGGGTCGTGGTGGTCAATAAACCGGGTGCGGCGGGAGAAATTTCCACATCGTATGTTTCACGGTCCAAACCCGATGGCTACACAATCGGGTTTATCAATGTCCCGGGCTTTGTTTTCATCCCGATGTACAAGAAAGCAGCCTATCAGATGAGTGACTTGCGCATCATCGCCCGTGTCGTGGATGACCCTGCGGTACTGATCGCACGAAAAGACGCGCAATACAGTGACCTCAAGTCAATTGTGGCGGCACTCAGTAAAGACCCGGGCTCTTTGTCGTTCGCCACGAGCGGGCGCGGCACCAGTGGGCATCTGGCTCTGCTGAAAATCGAGCGGGCGACGGGAGTCCAGGGGACCGATATCGCCTACAAAGGTGCGGGGGAGTTTAAAAGCGCGCTGGTGGGCGGGCATGTCAATTACGCTTTCGTGAGCGTTGCGGAGTTCCTGGTCACCGACAGTGAGTCGTCGCCTGTCCGTCCGTTGCTGCTCCTGAACGACAAACGTATGGCAGTGCTTCCCAATGTGCCGACTGCGCACGAAGAGGGCTACAAGATCCTGATGAGCTCCGAACGTGGCATCGCCGGGCCGGCCGCCATGACCGACGATATCGCCAACAGACTTCAGCAGGCGATCAAGGACACGCTGGAAGACCCGGTTTTTGTCCAGTCTGTCAAAAGTGATGCACCGGTGATCGCGTATATGCCCGGCGCGCAGTGGACAGAATCACTGGCGACGCACCCTGCGTCGCTCCAGGCATTTGTCGCGCGGATGCAGGAATAACCCTGCAGGTTATCGTCAGTAGTCGACGATTGGAAGGCAATCAGTACATGAAAATATTTTTTCACAGGTACTAGCGTAAACACTATATTGCAGTGCAAAATGCGCTCATACGCGCTTTATCGGGTTATGTTGACGCATACGGAAACCACCGTGTAGCACCTTCAGGATTTTTCAAGGAGTTTTGTATGCAAAGTAAGTATCTTAAATTTGGCCTGCTCACGCTGGCTGGCGCGATGTTCGCCGGCTCGGTGATGGCCCAGGAATTGACCGGTACGCTGAAAAAAATCAAGGACACTGGTTCGATTACGATCGGACACCGTGATGCTTCCGTTCCGTTTTCGTATTACGACGACAAGCAGCAGGTTGTGGGTTATGCCATGGACATCTGCGCCTTTATCGTCAATGAAATCAAAAGCGAACTCAAGCAGCCTAACTTGCAGGTCAAGCTTAACCCTGTGACCTCCGCTACGCGCATCCCGCTGATCGCCAACGGTACGATCGACCTCGAGTGCGGTTCGACGACCAATAATGCCGAACGCCAGAAGCAGGTCGCGTTTACGCCGACCTATTACCTGACCGCCAGCCGTTATGTCAGCAAGAAGAGCTCCGGTATTACCGACATCAACAGCCTGAAGGGCAAGACCATTGTCTCGACAGCCGGGACCACCAACCTCAAGCAGGTTTCAGAGGCAAATACCGCACTGAACCTGAATCTCAATATTCTGACCGCCAAGGATCATCCCGAAGCGTTCCTGATGGTTGAGACTGGTCGCGCGGCCGCTTTTGTCATGGACGACATTTTGCTGGCAGGGTTGGTCGCTTCTTCGAAAAAACCCGACGATTTCGTGATTTCGGCTGATGCTTTTTCCAAGCCTGAGCCATACGGCGCAATGATTCCGCGCGACGATCCAGCCTTCAAGAAAGTGGTCGATGCCGCGGCCGCAAAACTGTACAAGTCGCCAGAGATGCAGGTACTGTACTCAAAATGGTTTGAAAAGCCTGTGCCCCCCAAAGGCCTGAACATGAACCAGCCCATGAGCGCACCGCTCAAAAAGGCACTGGCTAATCCGACCGACAATCCTGATCCCGCCAGCTATTGAGGCAGGCATCGGCGTGTCGTGCCCTCCGGGTGTGATCCCTAGGGCATGGCACGGTTTTGAGTTTTCCTGACCTGTATTGGACTTGTTCCATGCAGGTCGGTCTTATTTCACTTCTGCGAGAATCCCTGCATGAATTACCACTGGAACTGGGGCATCCTGTTCGAGATGTCCCCTGAGGGTAAGGGTACGTATCTCGATATGTTGCTGTCCGGCCTGGTCTGGACACTGACCACGGCTTTCTTTGCATGGATAGTCGCGATGGTGCTTGGCGTGGCGATTGGCGTGCTGCGCACCTTGCCCTCGCGGGCAGGGCGTATTTTTGGTGATGCGTACGTCGAGTTGTTTCGCAATATTCCGCTGCTTGTGCAGTTGTTCCTCTGGTATTTCGTGATTCCCGAACTGGTCCCCGAGGCCATCGGTAACTGGCTCAAGCAGATGCCAAACTCCCCGTTCTATACAGCGGTTGTCGGGCTGGGTCTGTTCATGTCGGCCCGTGTGGCCGAGCAGGTGCGTACGGGTGTGCTGTCTTTGCCCGTTGGCCAGAAAATGGCGGGTACTGCCCTGGGCCTGACACTTGGCCAGACCTATCGCTACATTCTGCTGCCCTTGGTGTTTCGTGTCATTTTGCCCCCTTTGACATCAGAGCTGCTCAACACGATTAAAAACACCTCGGTCGCCTTGACCATCGGCCTGATGGAGCTCACCGCCCGCGCGCGTTCGATGCAGGAGTTTTCATTTCAGGTCTTCGAGGCGTTTACCGTTGCCACTCTTCTGTATCTGCTGACCAACCTGGTCGTGACCCTGGCCATGCGCCAGCTTGAAAAAGCGGTCGCTGTTCCCGGTTACCTGGGCACGCCGGCCAGCACTGCCGGCCATTAAGGAAACGTCCATGCTCAGCAACTTTGATTTCGACGTCATCGCGCGATCCTGGGGCTACCTGTTCAGGGAAGGCATGACTTTCACGCTGACACTGACCGGCCTGGCCGCACTCAGTGGCATTATCCTTGGCACCCTCATTGCGATGATGCGTTTGTCGCCCTTTGTGGTGTTGCAAAAAATTGCCGCCACCTATGTCAACCTGATTCGCTCCTTGCCTCTGGTCCTGGTGATTTTCTGGTTCTATTTTCTGTTGCCCTACATCGGGCAGTGGGTGACAGGCTCTGAGCGTCCCATGCAGGTTGGCGCCTTCATGTCCGCGCTGGTGACCTTTTCGCTGTTCGAGGCTGCCTACTTTGCGGAAATCATGCGTGCTGGCATTCAGGCCGTTCCAAAAGGGCAAGTGGGCGCCGCCCAGGCGCTCGGAATGCGCTACCACCAGGTGATGGGCTACATCGTCTTGCCGCAGGCCTTCCGGTCTATGTCACCCCTGCTCCTGACGCAAGCCATTGTGCTGTTTCAGGATACGTCACTGGTCTACGTATTGTCGATTACCGATTTCCTGGGCGCAGCCAGCAAGATCGCCCAACGTGACGGTCGATTGGTGGAAATGTATATCTTTGCCGCTATTGTGTATTTTGTAATTTCGTACGGTGCTTCGTGGCTGGTCAAACGGTTGCAACGACGCACTGCTATTGCCTGAACTGTTGGTTAGACGAACACATCGACTCTGGAAATATCCATGTCCGAAAAAATGATTTTGATTGACGACGTATCGAAATGGTACGGCAGCTTTAATGTGCTGAAGGGTTGTTCCACGCACGTCAATCGTGGTGAAGTCGTGGTGGTGTGCGGCCCTTCTGGCTCGGGAAAATCCACGCTGATCAAATGCGTGAACGCGCTTGAACCTTTTCAGAAAGGCAAGCTGTTCATCAATGACGTCCCGGTGCATGATCCAAAAACCGACTTGCCGAAGTTGCGTAGTCAGGTGGGCATGGTGTTTCAGCACTTCGAACTTTTTCCTCACCTGAGCGTGACGGAAAACCTGACGCTTGCCCAGATCAAGGTGCTTGGGCGCAGTCAGGACGAAGCCATCAAGCGTGGGTTGAAAATGCTTGATCGCGTGGGGTTGACTGCCCACAAGGACAAGCATCCGGGCCAACTTTCAGGTGGGCAGCAACAGCGCGTGGCGATCGCGCGGGCGCTTAGCATGGATCCTTTTGTCATGCTGTTTGACGAGCCAACATCGGCGCTTGATCCAGAGATGGTGGGTGAAGTCCTTGATGTCATGGTTGAACTCGCCAAGGAAGGCATGACCATGATGGTGGTCACCCATGAAATGGGTTTTGCCCGCAAGGTTGCGCATCGCGTCATTTTTATGGACCAGGGTGAAATTGTCGAGGACGCGACCAAAGAGGATTTCTTTGGGCAAGCCAAGAGCGAGCGGGCGCGGCAGTTCCTGTCGAAGATTTTGCAGCACTGAGTGCACTGAATGCCAGTTCGGCTTGCGGCATCCCGGGCACGTTGTGCTCCTCGCTTGATCCGGACTTTTTTTGATTGACAGGAAAAGCCATGCAGCGTCGCAATAATCGTACACAGATCATTTTGGCCAGTTTGCTCGTCGTGGCCAGCCCATTGTCGATTGCAGCACCCGGTGACGCCACCCCGGACCAGGCTGTCAGCGCAATCGAAGGCACGTTTGGCGTGGTGCCCGGTCAGCGCCGCAATCACACCAAAGGAATGTGTGCGTTAGGTGAGTTCGTGGGTTCAGCCGCTGCACAGGCATATTCCAGCTCGGTGCTGTTTTCGGGCAAGCCGGTTCCCGTCGTGGCCCGTTTCTCACTTTCCGGTGGAAATCCCAAGGCGCCAGACACCGCCAAGAGTGCGCGGGGTATGGCGCTGGAATTCAAGCTACCCGATGGCAAACTGCAGCACATCACGATGCTGAATGTGCCCATGTTTGGTGCCATGACCCCGCAGACGTTTGTTGATCTGATGACCGCTGCCAAGCCCGATCCGGCCACGCGCGCACCCGATCCGGAAAAGATGAAAGCCTTCAGGGCCACGCACCCTGATGCCCAGCCGCAGACCGAATATATGGGCAAGAACAACCCGCCTGTCAGTTACGCCAATAGCGACTATTTTGGTATACATACGTTCAAGTTCATTAACAGCAAGAAAGAAACCACAATGGTGCGCTGGCGGTTTGTGCCGCAAGATGGCGTCAAGCGGTTGACTGACGAAGAACTCAAGTCCTCGCCTCCGGATTTCCTTGAGCAGGCACTGATCGACCGGACAAAAAAAGGACCGGCACGTTGGGACATGATTGTGTCGATCGGTCAGGCTGGAGACTCTGAGGACAATCCGACTGTGTTGTGGCCTGAGGGCCGCAAGCAGGTCAACGTGGGTACGCTGACGATCACTTCAGCGATGGCCCAGCAGGGCGCTGCTTGTGAAAAAATCAATTACGACCCGCTCGTCATGAGTGATGGCATGGCACCCACCAATGACCCGATCCTGCTGTTTCGTTCACCTTCCTATGCCCTATCGTTTGCCAAACGACTTGGCGGAAACTGACCCACTCGCGGTACTTGTTGACCCGTTGTAGCGGGACGCACCCTATGCCTAACTGGCTGTACACCTACCCGGACGAAATTATTGTTGCAATATTTTCCCTGATCGCAGCCGCCTCAGTACCCATGGCGGCTACGGCCAGGTGGTGCCTTGCGCAGATTGTTGGTCACGGCACTCTGGACCAAATAAAAGAGAACGATGAATTTCTGATGACGGTGCGTGGAACGTTGTTTTCCATGTGCAGTTTGGTGCTGGCTTTTTCGTTAGTCGCGGTTTTTACCAACTACAACCGCGCGGATGGGGCTGCGACGGCTGAGGCGTCGATGATCAACAACATGGATCGCCTGCTGGTGCGTTACGGCGATCCACAAGTCGCCACCATCCGTGCCTCGCTGCATGCCTACACAAAATCAATCGTTGAGGATGAGTGGTTGCTCTTGCCCAAGGGCCATGGCAGTGAAAAAACCGCCAGTTTGTTTGTGCCAGTGTCCAGGAGTGTGATTGCGATTCATCCTGACTCGGGTCGCCAGTCGGTGATCTATACGGAACTGGTCAAGAAATCAGACGATCTGGCGGAGGCACGTGAGGCGAGGCTTGAAAGTACGTCGACTGGGCTGGCACCGGTCTTCTGGCTGATGATGAGCATCATTTTTGTCGCGCAGATGCTGTTGACGGTATTCGTTGACCTCAACGTCATCCGAATTTTCGGCTACACGGTACAACTGGCGGTATTCGGCTCTTTGTTGTCCGTGGTATTTATCTTTGATATGCCGTTTAACGGTCAGACAGCAGTGAATTCAACCGCGTTTGTCAAAGTGCTCGCAACGATGCAGGCCAGAGATCAATAAATCGCTTCAACCGATCAATGGGTGGAGCACCGGTCAACTGCAGTGAATGGCAATCAGTTCCCGAACCTTTTCCCCTGCGACTGTCCAGTTCAAACGCATCGTGTATTGACGGAAGGTCGATCGCGCCAGTTCTTCATATTCTCTTCGGGAGTCGAACAGCCGTTCGATTACGCGACAATAATCTTGCGCCGTCGCCGTCAACTCAAGCGTGTAGCCGTTCTTGCCATTCACAATGACCGAGGGTATGCCGCCCACTTTTGACACGATCGACGGCAGCCCGAACGAACTCGCTTCTGCAAAAACCAGACCGTAACATTCGGCTTTTGACGGACCAATCAGGAAATGTGATTCGCGCATCATTTTTTCAAAAAAGTCCCTGCCATCCTGAGTCTTCTTTGAAATGAAGCCATGGACTTTGACAAAATCCGGGACGTTTACAGGCGGGACGCACCCAAGAATGTGCAGTTCAGTCTTGATGCCGCGCGCATTCAGCAACTGGGCAAGTTCAATCGCGCGCGCGCCACCTTTCCTGTTCCAGTCAACACCAATGAACAGCAACCTGCAGCAATCATGGGATTTGTTTCTTGCGATTTCGTCGATGGCGTAAAGGTCACGGTTGCATTCCAAGTTGGCACCGAAGGGCACAACTTTTACTTTTCTTCCGTCGACTTCATAGTTTTCAATTGCCGACCTTGCGGCCCATTCTGAGCTAAAAATCGCCAGGCGAGCTTTGGTCAAGGCAAGCTGTTCAACCGTGTTGCCATTTTTTAAGGTCTCGTCGATCAAGCCAGTGAAATCAGAATAAAAGCCAGTCAGTCCTGCGAAGGTTGCGTCGCTCCAGAAAACAACCGGCTTGTCGGTTTTCAAATACGCGATCGGCGCTGTTCCAAGGCTGAACACGACGTCGTAGTCCTTGCCTTTGATCCGTTTCTGGACTTGCTTGGCATAATTGATCGCCACGATTGGTTCAAGCCACCGTAAATACTTTACATTCAGGAGTTTTCTATAAAGAAACTTTAGTTTCGAAAAGAAGGAAAATTTGTCCTGAAGTGGGCCAATCACGTCCACATCCAGACCGCTGTTGCGAAGGGCTTGCAAGATATTGAAGCCCGTGCCGGACCAGGCGTGCATATCCGTGGGGTCATAGGTCGTTACGAAAGCAACGTTGATGCGCCGCACTTTGGATTCTTCAGCCATATAAGCTCATGGTTAGCATTTTTGACCCGTCGCCCGAAGAAAAATAAAAGTATTGGTGCCCGGGACCGGAATCGAACCGGTACGCCCGAAGGCGAGAGATTTTAAGTCTCTTGTGTCTACCTATTTCACCACCCGGGCAGGGGTCTGGCCGCGCCTGATTCAAGTGCGCACTTGGTAAGGTGGAGAATTGTACGATAACGTGTGTTTCCTCAAAAACAGCAACAACGCACGCTCCTACTAAAACATCACAAAGATTGTGCTTTATCAAACGTGATGACGTCGGTCTCGACAGTCTG
>CAIJKV010000074.1 GCA_903821335.1 uncultured beta proteobacterium | reverse complement strand
ATCGTGGTTTGGCGCGATCGCCAATTATCGTCCTGTGCGTTTTCCCGCGGTGCTCGATACCATTCCGGCCAAGGGTAGTGCCGTGGTATTTGTGATTGGCAAGTCCTCGAGCCTGAACGCCGATATTGGCCAGGTGACGGGTCCGACCTTGTCCATGATTCCCAACCCCTCCGACCCCAATGCCAAGTTGTTGCTGGTCATGGGGCGCGACAGCAAGGAACTCAGGCAGGCAGCCGCCGCACTGGCCGTGGGCAGCGACGCCATGTCCGGCCAGACCGCAGTCATCACCAACCTCACCGAGATCACGCCGCGTAAACCTTATGACGCGCCAAACTGGTTACCCAGCACGCGTCCGGTGACCTTTGGTGAACTGGCCTCGACCAAGACGATGAACGTGTCGGGTTACGCCCCGGCGCCGATCCGTATCAACATGCGCGTGCCGCCCGATCTGTTTGGCTGGCGTGAAAAGGGTGTGCCGGTTGCGCTGAATTATCGTTACACGCCTCAGCCATCGTCGACCAACTCGTCGGTCCTGATCAACATCAACGACAAGTTCGTCAAGTCTTATCCGCTGTTCCCGATCGACAAGCTCGGTGGCGGCGACAGCATGCTGGCCAAGGTCATGGCCGACGACACGATGCCCATGCAGGCCAGGTTCAATATTCCGCTGTTCATGATGTATCCGCAGTCGCAGTTGCAAGTGCGCTACATGTACGACTACATCAAGCAGGGTGAATGCCGCGACATCATTATCGACAACGTGCGCGGTGCGCTGGACCCCGATTCGACTCTGGATATTTCCGGCTATTCGCATTTCATGCCCATGCCCGATCTGTCCGCGTTCACGTCATCGGGCTTCCCGTTCACACGCATGGCCGACCTGTCGGAAACCGCGGTGGTGTTGTCTGACACACCAAATCCGCAAGAGTATTCGACCTATCTTGAAGTGATGGGTCGAATGGGTGCGTCGACCGGGTATCCCGTGACCGGGGTCTCTGTGACGCAGGCCGCGCAAGTCGAGGGCATGGCTGACAAGGATTTGCTGATCGTCGCCACTGGCAGCAATCAGCCTCTGCTCAAGCAATGGGCGGGTTCGCTGCCCGCCAGTCTGGACGGCTCGCGACGGTTCAATATTTCCGATCTGGCCCACAAGGTCTGGAACTTCATCAGCCCCAATACGGTTGACCGTCTGCAGCGCGCCCGCGTCGACATGGCCTACAAGAGCGTGGGCGAGGCCGGGTTGTTTGCCGGTTTTGAGTCACCACTGAAAAGCGGTCGTAGTGCGGTGCTGATCTGGGGTGCGAGCCCGGATGCCCTGACCGATAACGTCAGCGCGCTGATTGGCGGCGAAGACTACGAGTCGGGGATTTTCGGTAGCCTGGCGGTGGTGCGCGGTAAAAAGGTCGACGCCCTGGTGGCTGACCAGTTTTATTACGTGGGCGCACTGGGCTGGTTCAGGCAGATTCAGTGGACGTTCTCCAAGAACCTGCTCGGGTTCTCGTTTCTCGGTGCCGGTGGTATTGCACTGCTGGCGTTGCTGGTGTTCTTTGCCTTGCGGGCGAAAGCAAGAAGGCGGCTGGTTTGATGACAGCACGTCGCGCGGTGGCCGCCTTGTCGATTCGCCTGGGAGCATGCCTGATGCTGCTGGGGGTGATGCTTGGCGCGGCCAACGCGGCGAAGCCGGCGCTGCAATGCGGGGAAATTTCCTGGCCGCTATGGTCTGATTTCAAGACCCACTTCGTCCAGCCCGACGGCAGGGTGGTGGACGCCAGCACACCGCAACAGCACAGTTCGTCGGAAGGGCAGTCGTACGCCATGTTTTTCGCGCTGGTCGCCAATGACCGCGTGACGTACGATAAGTTGTGGCGCTGGAGCATCGATAATCTGGCAGGGGGCGATATCAGTGCCAATCTGCCTGCCTGGTTCTGGGGCCGCAACCCCGAGGGTCAGTGGGGGGTGCTGGACAAGAACTCTGCCTCGGACGCTGACCTCTGGTTTATCT
>CAIJKV010000073.1 GCA_903821335.1 uncultured beta proteobacterium | reverse complement strand
CCTCTGGGCGTCACCCTGGTGACCCAGGGCAGCCTGAATATTCCGGATGCGCCGGAACCCCATCCGACTTTTGTTGAAAATGCGCTCGCCAAGGCACGCCATGCCTGCGCGTTGTCCGGGTTGCCTGCACTGGCCGATGACTCCGGCCTGTGTGTGGTGGCGCTTGGCGGTGAACCCGGGATTCATTCGGCGCGCTACGCTGAGGACGCGCAGGGACAACGCTCGGATGAGGCCAATAACCGCAAACTTGTCCAGGCGCTGGCCGGGCGGACAGATCGGCGCGCCTGGTACGTGGCGGTGCTGGTTCTGGTGACGCGCCCGGATGACCCGCAACCGGTCATCGCCGAGGCGCTCTGGCGCGGCGAGATCGTCGATCACCCCCGTGGCGCCAACGGGTTCGGCTATGACCCGTATTTCTACATACCTGAATTGGGCAGCACCGTGGCTGAACTCGGCTCTGAACAGAAAAATGCGCTCAGCCACCGGGGCATCGCGCTGCGCAATCTGCTTGGGCAACTGGCCGAACGCGGACTGATCCCGACATGAGCCGCGTGATTCCTATTATTCCCGCGCCGGGCATGCCCGGTGCAACTGTCACCGCAACCGGAACCGGAACTGCAACCTTAACCTCAACCTCGGCGGCTGACGGGCGCGTCGCCGGTTCATCCGCCCAGACGCATGACAAGACGCACGGCTTGACCTTGCTGTCGGCCTTGCCGCCGCTGTCGGTCTACATTCATGTGCCCTGGTGTGTGCGTAAATGCCCCTATTGTGATTTCAATTCGCACGAGAAGCCGGCTGTCATCCCTGAAAAACAGTACCTCGACGCGCTGCAGGCCGACCTTGAGCAAGCACTCCCAAGTATCTGGGGGCGTCAGGTGTCCACGGTTTTCATAGGCGGGGGCACACCCAGCCTGCTGTCTGGCCAGGCCATCGACCGGTTGCTGTCGCTGCTCAGGTCGCACCTGAACCTGTGGCCGGATGCGGAAATCACGCTCGAGGCCAACCCCGGGACGGTCGAAGCAGGGCGCTTTCAAGCCTACGCGGCCAGCGGGATCAATCGGATTTCGCTCGGCATCCAGTCCTTCAACGACACACATCTTGGCGCGCTCGGACGCATCCATAGTGCGGATCAGGCCCGCGTGGCGATCGACATGGCGCAGCGGGCTGTGCCACGCGTCAACCTTGACCTGATGTTCGCGTTGCCGGGCCAGACGCTGGCACAATGCGTCGCTGATGCGACCGAGGCCTTGCGTGCTGGCACCGAGCACCTTTCCATGTATCAACTGACGCTTGAACCCAACACGGTTTTCGCCAAGTATCCACCCGTGCTGCCCGACGAAGACCTGGCCGCCGACATGGAAGAGGTGATTGAAGGTCTGGCGAGCGCGGCGGGTCTGGTGCGCTATGAGGTGTCGGCCTTTGCCAAGCCCGCTGCCCAGGCCCGCCACAACGTCAATTACTGGGAGTTTGGCGACTACCTGGGCCTTGGGCCCGGCGCGCATGGCAAGATCTCGTTCCCCGACAAAATCGTGCGCCAGGCCCGCATGCGACAGCCTGATTCATGGATGCGCTCGGCGATCGCGCGTGATGGCTCGCATGTGTCGGAGCAGCGCGTGCTGACGGGCGCCGAGTTGCCCTTCGAGTTCATGCTCAACGCGCTGCGATTGCGGCGTGGCGTGGCGTGCTCGCTGTACACTGAGCGAACCGGGCAACCCATGGCGACCATCACCAAAGCCTTGCAAAAAGCGACGGACCGGGGACTGCTGTCTGCTGATCCGACAATACTGCAGGCCACGGCGCAAGGCTGGCGTTTTTTAAATGAATTGCAATCGTTATTCCTGTGAAATCACCGTTATGGTGCACACTATGGTGCAAAATGCGCCATGAGCGTGCTTTTATCGCCCGTTTTTGGACATTTTCTCTTGAAAATGTCTGGCACGGATGTTGCTTGATAGGTCCCATCAGCGTGATGCGATCCTTCGTTCAACGTCAACTCAATATTTTCCAACACTCATCATTTTTACAATTACCGGAGTCACTATGAGCACCCCTCAAGATGTTCTGAAAAAGATTGCAGAAAACGAAGTCAAATTCGTCGACTTCCGTTTTACGGACACCATGGGCAAAGAGCATCACGTCTCAGTGCCGGTCAGCCAGATTGATGAGGACAAACTCAAGGACGGTCAGGCTTTTGACGGTTCATCCATCTCCGGGTGGAAGGGTATCGAAGCCTCCGACATGCTGCTGATTCCAGATAACGGTTCAGCCCGCATGGATCCGTTCCGTGAAGAGTCCACACTGATCCTGACCTGCGATGTGGTCGAGCCTTCAGACATGAAAGGTTACGACCGCGACCCGCGTTCGCTTGCCAAGCGTGCTGAGGCCCACCTCAAGGCCAGCGGCCTGGGCGACACGGCCTTTTTTGGTCCTGAGCCGGAATTCTTTGTTTTCGACGGCGTGACCTGGGACGCGGACATGTCCGGTTGCTTCGTCAAGATCAAATCCGAAGAGGCCTCCTGGTCAACCGGCATGGAATTCGAAGGCGGCAACCTCGGTCACCGCCCCAAGACCAAAGGGGGTTACTTTCCGGTTTCACCCGTTGATTCGATGATGGACATGCGCTCGGAAATGTGCCTGCTGCTCGAAGAAGCCGGCGTTCCCGTCGAAGTGCATCACCACGAAGTCGCGACCGCTGGTCAGCTTGAAATCGGCACCAAGTTCAGCACGCTGGTCAAGCGCGCCGACTGGAACCAGATCCTGAAGTACACCGTTCACAACGTCGCACACGCCTACGGCAAGACGGCAACGTTCATGCCCAAGCCCATCGTTGGCGACAACGGTTCAGGCATGCACGTGCACCAGTCCATCTGGAAAGATGGCCAGAACCTGTTCGCAGGCAATGGTTACGCCGGCCTGTCGGAATTCGCGCTGTACTACATCGGCGGCATCATCAAGCACGCACGTGCCTTGAACGCGATCACCAACCCCGGCACCAACTCCTACAAGCGTCTGGTCCCGCACTACGAAGCACCGGTCAAGCTGGCTTACTCGGCACGCAACCGTTCGGCATCCATCCGGATTCCTTACGTTGGCAACCCCAAGGGCCGTCGTATCGAAACGCGCTTCCCCGATCCCCTGGCCAACCCTTACCTGGCCTTCTCGGCCCTGATGATGGCAGGTCTGGACGGCATTCAGAACAAGATTCACCCTGGCGATCCTGCTGACAAGAATCTGTATGACTTGCCACCCGAGGAAGATGCAAAGATCCCGACCGTTTGCAGCTCGCTCGAACAGGCTCTGGAAGAGCTCAACAAAGACCGCGAGTTCCTGACCCGCGGTGGCGTGTTCAGCAATGAAATGCTGGATGCCTACGTTGAGCTCAAAATGCAGGAAGTCAACCGCCTTCGCATGACGACCCATCCCGTCGAATTCGACATGTACTACAGCCTGTAATCGCTGATAAAACTTGGGGTCGGGCGACTCCGGCCTGAACCCATGATATCCGTAGAAGCCTTTGACCTCCTTGCCACGACTGTTCTACTGCTGAATCCAGCTGGCGAGGTGGTCGTTGCCAATGCGGCAGCCGAAGACATGTTCGGGCGATCCCGGCGCCATCTGATTGGGCAGCCGGCCGCCCTGTTGTTTGAACGCGATTCCGCGCTTGAACAGTCCATCCGACAGGCCTGTTCGGGCGAGGTCGCCGATTGCCGGCAGTTCGCCATGACGCGCCGTGCCACTGAGGCCGTCGAAGTCGCCGTGACGTCCATAGCCCTGGTGCAAAAACCTTGGGCAGCCTTGCTCGAGGTCAAGGACATTGAACAACGCGTCCTGGTTGACCGGTCACTCAGACTGGTCGAAGAGGTCGAAACACAACACGAACTCTTGCGCAATCTTGCGCATGAGGTCAAGAATCCACTGGGTGGGTTGCGCGGTGCCGCGCAACTGCTGGAATCGGAACTGCCCGATCCTGCCCTGATCGAATATACCCGCGTGATTATTTCCGAGGCCGATCGCCTGCAAGCACTGGTTGATCGCCTGGCCGCACCGCAGCGCATGCCTGTGCAGTGGCAATCGGTCAATATTCATGAAATATGCGAACGCGTCTGCGCGCTGGTGCGTGCGGAATTCCGCGAGGTCGCGATCTTGCGGGACTACGACGCGTCCATGCCCGAGCTGCGTGCCGACCCGGCACGCCTGATGCAGGCCTTGCTCAATGTCGTGCGCAATGCCGCGCAAATGTTGACGCAGCAGCCAGGCGCCACGCGCTCGCCGCATATCACGATCAAAACCCGCATTGCGCGACAAGTGTTACTGCGCCATAAACAGCACCGCATGGCGGCCGTCGTGTCGGTCATTGACAATGGCCCGGGCGTCCCCCACACCTTGCAAGAACGTATTTTTCACCCGCTTGTGACTGGTCGCGATGGAGGCACAGGTCTTGGCCTGAGCCTCGCCCAGGACTTCGTCCAGCAGCATGGCGGTGTCATTGAATTTGATTCGCAACCCGGCCATACCGAGTTCCGACTGATGTTACCCCTGGAGCCAATATGAAACCCGTCTGGATCGTGGACGATGACCAAGCCATTCGCTGGGTGCTTGAGAAAGCGCTGGGCCGGGCTGGCTTTACCACCCGCAGCTTTACGTCTGCCGACGAGGTGTCAGGCGCACTCAGAATGGAAATCCCTGGCGCCCTGATTTCCGACATCCGCATGCCCGGCACAAGTGGCCTGACACTGCTGAAAGAGGTGAAGGAAAAGTACCCGTCGCTACCTGTCATCATCATGACAGCCTACAGCGACTTAGACAGCACGGTGTCGGCCTTTCAGGGTGGCGCGTTTGACTTTCTCGCCAAGCCTTTTGATATCAACGACGCCGTGACGCTGATCTCGCGGGCCGTGCATGAACCCGACTCGGAAGAGTTGCCCGTCGACACGGGACCGACGTCAGTCGGTGGTTCGGACAAGGGCATGCTGACCCAGTCCTCGTCGGTTGCCATGCAGGAAGTTTTTCGCGCGATCGGCAGGCTGGCCCAGTCCAATGTCACGGTGCTGATTACCGGTGAGTCCGGTACCGGCAAGGAACTTGTGGCACGCGCCTTGCATAGTCATGGCGCCCGCGCCAAAGGTCCGTTTGTTGCACTCAATACGGCTGCCATCCCGCGCGACCTGCTCGAGGCTGAACTGTTTGGCCATGAGCGCGGTGCCTTTACCGGTGCCAACTCGCTGCGACGGGGCCGTTTCGAGGAAGCCAGCGGTGGCACGCTTTTTCTCGATGAAATCGGTGACATGCCGTTTGAATTGCAGACTCGCCTGTTGCGTGTGCTGTCTGACGGGACGTTCTACCGTGTCGGTGGCGCGCAACCTGTTCGGGTCGACGTGCGTATCGTCGCGGCCACCCACCAGCCTCTGGAAGAGCGGGTCCAGCAGGGCAAGTTCCGGGAAGATCTGTTTCACCGCCTGAACGTGATTCGCCTGCGCCTGCCACCCTTGCGCGAGCGCCGTGAAGATATCCCTGAACTGGCTCGTCATTTCCTGGCGATCAGTGCACGCTCGCTGGGTGTACCGGTCAAGCGCATTTCTGACCCAGCCGCACAGGCCATTGCACAGTTTGATTTCCCTGGCAACGTCCGCCAGCTTGAAAACTTCTGTCACTGGCTCACCGTGATGGCACCCGGGCAAACCATCAGCGTGGCCGACCTGCCGCCAGAGATTCGCGCGACCGACCTGTCGACGCTGACTCAGACAGGCGCCGACGGGGCAGGGGTTGCAGGGTCAAGCTGGCAGCAATTACTTGCGCTTGATGCCAACGTTCGGCTGTCGCGCTCTGAGCCCGACGTCTGGACGGCGCTGACGCGTCAGTTTGAGCGCACGTTGCTACAGTCTTCGCTGGAAGTCTGTCGCGGCAGGCGTGTCGAGGCGGCTGCGCGACTCGGCATGGGGCGCAATACCATCACGCGCAAGCTGCGTGAACTGGGAATGGATCCGGTGAGTGCTGATCAGGTGGATGAATAGTCAGACAACACGCCAGACACCGCTCCAGACACAGCAGCAGACACAGCACCAGACACCGCGCGCGGACAGCACAATTTGCAACAACTCGAAGCCCATCGTTAGCAACTATTGAGGTATAACTATCAATAGTTAAACAGATTGAATTCGAGAGGAATGCATTATGCCCAAGACCATCATCCACACCAATACCGCGCCCGCCGCCGTGGGTCCGTATTCTCAGGCCGTTGCGGCCCCGGCAGGGACAACGGTGTATCTGTCCGGGCAGATCGGCCTGGTGCCAGAGACTGGCGAAATGGTGTCCGACAATTTCGAGCAGCAGGTCCGTCAGTCCTTTGCCAACATGCAGGCCGTCATCGAAGCCGCCGGCGGCCACCCTGAGCAGATCGTCAAGCTGACCCTGTTCCTGACCGACCTGAGCAAGTTTGGTATCGCCAACGGCATCATGGCCGAATTGTTGCCCCAGCCGTACCCGGCTCGTTCAACGGTTGGCGTTGCGGCCTTGCCAAAAGGCGCCCAATTCGAGGTCGAGGCGATCATCGTCCTCTGACCGCGGCTGCGTCACCCCCGCACGCCACTTCGAACGCCACCCCGCACGCCACCCGCGATGGCAACGCCACCCGCTGCAGCCACGTCCCGCCCCGCTGGCAAACCGGCCGGGCGGGTGGGGGCGGGCACACTTGTGCAAGAAAAATTCAAACGACTCGGGCTGCTGTCGGCCCAGGATTTCATTCTCCACCTGCCGATCCGGTATGAAGACGAAACCAGCATCGTGCCGATTGCCAGTCTGCGTCCTGGCAGTCGCGCGCAGGTCGAGGGGGTCGTCATCCGTTGCGACGTCACCCACACACCACGCCGCCAACTGACCGCCACGCTCCAGGATGACTCGGGTGAACTGGCGCTGCGGTGGCTGACGTTCTACCCGAACCAGCAACAGCAGATGCAGGTGGGGCGCCGCTGGCGGGTACGGGGCGAAGTGCGCGGCGGGTTGTTCGGCCTTGAGGTGATCCACCCAAGGGTGACCGTTTCAGGCTCGGCATTGCCCGCAGCACTGACACCGGTCTACCCGACCACCGAAGGCCTCTCGCAACCGAGCCTGCGCCGCGCGATTACCCTGGCGCTCGAACACGTCACACTGGACGACACCTTGCCCCAGGCACTGGTGGGTCGCCTGGGGCTGATGCCTTTTGATGCGGCCCTGCGCACGCTGCACGCCCCGACCCCTGACATGGATGCCCAGGCCTTGATTGATCACACGCATCCGGCCTGGGTACGCATCAAATTTGACGAACTCCTGGCCCAGCAGTTGTCCCTGGCCGCCGCGCGCGATGCGCGACGAGCCATGCGGGCGCGCCCGCTGCCGGCCACGCAGGCGCCTGATAATCTGTGCCACCGCTTGGTGCAGTCCTTGCCCTTCACGCTGACCGACTCGCAGCAGCGGGTGGTGCGTGAAATCAGTGCGGACCTGGGTCACGGCTACCCCATGCACCGGCTGCTGCAAGGCGACGTCGGCAGCGGGAAAACAGTCGTCGCCGCCATGGCCGCCCTGCAGGCGATTGAATCCGGGGTGCAGGTGGCCGTGATGGCCCCTACTGAAATCCTGGCAGAACAACATTATCAAAAACTGTGTAGCTGGTGTGAACCCCTGGGCATCGAAGTCTGCTGGCTGACCGGCAGTCTGGCTACCAAAGCGCGCCGCCTGGCCAATGAAGCGATTCGTACCGGTCAGGCCAAGTTGGTGGTCGGCACGCAGGCCCTGATCCAGGACACCGTTACTTTCGCCAATCTCGGTCTGGTGATTGTTGATGAGCAGCACCGCTTTGGCGTGGCACAGCGCCTGTCGTTGTCACGCAAAGGCGAGGGCGAGCCCGCCACCGCCAGGGTGCCCGGTGACCCCGTGCCGCATCAGCTCAGCATGAGTGCCACCCCGATCCCGCGCACGCTGGCAATGACTTTTTTTGCCGACCTTGAGGTGTCATCGATAGACGGCATGCCACCCGGGCGCACGCCCGTGGTCACCAAGCTGGTATCGAACACGCGACGTGAAGAGGTCATTGCCCACATCGCCCACACCGCCACGACCGGCCAGCAAACATACTGGGTGTGCCCGCTGGTCGAAGAAAGCGAAGCGCTTGAGTTGCAGACTGCCGTCGATACCCACGCTGCCTTGACCGAAGCGCTGCCTGACCTGGTCATCGGACTGGTGCACGGGCGCCTGGCGGCGTCCGAGAAAGCGGCCGTCATGCATGCCTTTCGGGCGGGCGACATCCAGGTTCTGGTGGCCACGACCGTGATCGAGGTCGGTGTCGACGTGCCCAACGCGTCGCTGATGGTGATTGAACACGCTGAACGATTCGGGCTGGCCCAGTTGCACCAGTTGCGTGGTCGGGTCGGACGCGGGCAGGCCAAATCCGTTTGCGTGTTGCTGTTCCAGGCACCGCTTTCGATGCTGGCTCGCCAGCGCCTGCGCGCCATGTACGAAACGCAGGATGGTTTTGAGATCGCACAGCGCGACCTGGACCTGCGCGGGCCAGGCGAGCTGCTGGGGGCCAGGCAGTCAGGCGTGGCGCTGTTGCGTTTTGCCGACCTGGCCCACGACAGTGAACTGGTACGTGCCGCGCGCGAGGCGGCCACAGAACTCAGGCGCCATGCACCGGACATCGTCGAACGGCACTTGCTGCGATGGATGCACGGTCGTGAAGATTTTTTACGTAGTTAACATTTATTCATCACTGACATCATGACCCTGACTGAACTCAAATACATTGTTGCTGTCGCGCGCGAACGTCATTTTGGGCGTGCCGCCGAGGCCTGTTTTGTCAGTCAGCCCACGCTTTCGGTGGCCATACGCAAGCTTGAAGAGGAACTCGGCGTCACTATTTTTGAACGAGGTGGCACCGAGGTCGGCGTCACCGAGATCGGGCACACGCTGGTCAACCAGGCGCAAAAGGTTCTCGAAGAGAGCGCCAATCTCAAAGAGCTTGCACGCCTGGGCAACGATCCACTGGCCGGCGCGCTCAGGGTAGGCATCATCCATACGATCGGACCATACCTGTTGCCGCGACTCGTGCCGACCCAGATTGAACGTACCCCCCAGATGCCGCTGATCCTGCAAGAGAACTTCACCGTTCGCCTGGTCGAACTCTTGCGACAGGGCGAGATTGATTGCGCCATCATGGCGTTGCCGCTGCCCGAGACGGGTTTGGTCATCCAGCCGCTGTATGACGAACCCTTTGTCGTGGTGGTTCCAACCAGCCATCCGTGGGCCAGGCGCCGGACGATTTCTGCCGAAGAACTCAAACAGCAAACGATGCTGTTGCTTGGCAGCGGCCATTGTTTTCGTGATCAGGTGCTGGAAGTCTGTCCCGAGCTCTCGCGCTTCGCCGCAGTCAGTGACGGCATCCAGCGCACCTTCGAGGGGTCTTCGCTGGAAACCATCCGCCACATGGTCGCAGCCGGTATTGGGTTGACCGTGATGCCGGTGACCGCCGTCCCGATCAACGACAAGAACAACAAATTGTTG
>CAIJKV010000072.1 GCA_903821335.1 uncultured beta proteobacterium | reverse complement strand
ATTGCTGGATCGCGAACTGCCTGCGGACGTACCCGCGTTGCTCAAGGGATACCTGAAACTGGGTTCGCGTGTGTGCGGTGAACCCGCCTGGGATCCGGATTTCAATACGGCTGATTTTCCGATGTTGCTATCGCTTAGCCAGATGGGCAGCCGCTATCGCCGGCACTTCGGTTTCGAGAGTAATTAACGTCGGGCGAGGGTCACACGACCCGCTGTGCTAGACGGGGATCAGTTCGAATTTAAAACCGACCTTGTCCCATTCGTCTTCTTCACCGTGCAGGGAAAAGTCGGTCAGGGGATGTGTGGCCAACCACTTTTTGTTGACGCGGGTCACAATCGAGCTTCCCTTGACGCTGACGGTCAGAGGCATGGGCACAATGTCTTCGCGGCGACGACAGAGCAGCACAGCAAGGCGCAGCGACAGGATGGCCAGCCATTGTTCGCGCTGCCTGATCAAGCCCTGCACCCTTGAAAGTTTTCCCGTGTGCGCCAGAGTCAGTAAGCCCAACTGCAACTGGTCGACGCGCGAAAATCCAGGCATGTCGGCATTGTTCAGAATATAGGCGCTGTGCTTGTGATAGCCCGCCTGGGCGATCGACAAACCCACCTCATGGAGGTCGGCAGCCCAGCATAGCGTGTGACGCAGTTCGTCCTGGGGAGGGCAGTCTGGAACCAGGCTGTCAAACAATGTCAGGGCCGTGCCCTTGACGCGTGCCGCCTGCTTGATATCGATGTGGTAACGCTTCATGAAGGCATGGACGGACTCATCGCGACGGTCGTGTGCACCTTCGCGGCCGGCCAGGTCGACCAGCACACCCAGACGCAAGGCCCCGTCGCCGGTCTTCATGGTCTGTACCCGCATTTCGTCGAAAAAGGCGATCATGATCGCCAGGCCTCCCAACAGCACGTCGGCACGTTCGACCTTGATGCCTGGCAACTCGTCGGGGGCGACGCAGCCAGCACGAATAATTTTCTGCTTGAGTCGTTCAAGCCCGTCTCGGGTAATGCCGTCCGAAGAGAGTCCACCGTCGGTCAGCATGGCATACAGAGCCTTGGCCGTGCCAGACGAGCCGTAGGCTTGCGCCCAGCCCAGCTTGCGATAGTGCTTGGTGATGACCTCGATTTCGCGTCGCGCAGCCAGTTCGGCTGTCTTCATCGCGTAGGCGTCGACCGCGCCATCCGGGAAAAACTTGCGGCTGTAACTCACGCAACCCATATACAGCGAGGACATGAGCACGGGCTCGTCGCCACGGCCGATGATGACTTCGGTCGAGCCACCCCCGATATCGATGACCAGTCTTTTTTCGGTTGAGACAGGCAGCGTATGGCTGACGCCTGTGTAAATCAGACGGGCCTCTTCGCGACCGGCGATGACCTCGATGGGAAAGCCAAGCGCGGCCTCGGCGCGGGGCAGGAAGTCGGGGACATTGCGCGCGACTCGAAACGTGTTGGTGGCGACAGCCCGAACCCGGTCCGGGTCGAAGCTGCGCAATCGTTCGCCAAAGCGCTCAAGCACGCTGATTGCGCGCTCGATGGACTCTTCGCTGAGCATTTTGGACGCATCAAGCCCGGCTGCCAGCCTGACCGTTTCTTTGAGCCGGTCGATCTGGTAGATGTGCTTGGCGCCGTTTTGCTCGGATACCCTGCCGATGGACAGTCGAAAGCTGTTGGATCCGAGATCGACGGCGGCCAGAAGATGTTCCATGGGGATAAGCGAAAGACTAAACAGAGCCTATTATAGAAGCGTCTGTCGTTGGCAAATTGTCATCAATCTGAAGTAAAAATGAGCAGACTGGCTCAGGAACCAAATTGTCATGGTTGTGCGTAAGAAAACCGAGCCGCTGTTCTGTAACCGCGAGTTGTCGCTACTCCAGTTCAATGACAGGGTGCTGGCCATGGCCGAGCACCCCGACACGCCTTTGCTCGAGCGGCTGCGCTATGTCTGTATCTTTGGTTCGAATCTTGACGAGTTTTTCGAGATCAGGGTGTCCAGCCTGAAAGAGCAGCAGAATCAGGACCCGACCCTTGCCGGTCATGATGGCATGACTGCCGGACAGGCGTTTGAGCAGGTTCAGTTGACCGTGCACGAGATGGTCGCGCGTCAATATGCGTTGCTCAACGATGAAATTTTTCCCAAGCTGCGGGCAGAGGGAATCTATCTGCATCACGCCTCTGAATGGAACGCCGCGCAAACGGTCTGGGCCCGCGAGGTGTTCAACCGCGACGTGATGCCACTGTTGACGCCCATCGGGCTCGATCCGGCTCATCCCTTTCCCAGGGTGCTGAACAAAAGCCTGAACTTTATTGTCCCGCTTTCCGGTGAAGATGCGTTCGGGCGCAAAGCGACCATCGCGATCGTTCAAGCCCCGAGGGCCTTGCCCCGCTTGATGAAAATGCCGCCACGGGTTTCGGGGCAGCCTCATGGGTTCATTTTGCTGACATCGTTGCTGCGAGCGTTTGTCGGTGAGTTGTTTCCAGGCATGGAAATGCAGGGCTGTTACCAGTGGCGTGTCACGCGTAACAGTGACCTGTTCGTGGACGAGGAAGAGGTCACCAATTTGCGTCAGGCGCTACAGGGCGAGCTGTCACAGCGCAATTTCGGCTCTGCGGTGCGCCTGGAAATTGACCAACTGACGCCACACCATATCGAGACTTTCCTGCAGCGCGAGTTTTCCCTGACACCCGCCGATACGTATCGGGTCAATGGCCCTGCCAACGTATCGCGTCTGCTGCAGATTTGCAATGCCGTCAAACGTCCGGACCTTCTGTTTCCAGAATACCGGGCACCCATCTCTGCGCCGTTCGACACACTGGGGCCCCGGCCGTCCGCGATGTTTGACGCGATCGATGCGGGGGATCGCCTGCTGCATCATCCATACCAGTCCTTTCAGCCGGTGATTGACTTCCTGACCGCGGCGGCGATCGACCCCGATGTGGTGGCGATCAAGCAAACGATCTACCGGACAGGTGAAGATTCCGAGTTGATGCGCCTGCTGCTGGCGGCTGCCAGGGCCGGCAAGGAAGTGACGGTCGTGGTTGAATTGATGGCCCGTTTTGATGAGCAGACCAACATCAACTGGGCGGCCCGGCTCGAAGAGGTCGGTGCGCATGTGGTCTACGGTGTGGTGGGTCATAAGACACACGCCAAAATGGTGTTGGTGCTGCGGCGCGAAAAAGGCCGCATCCGCCGCTACGGGCATTTGGGTACTGGCAATTATCACCCGCGCACGGCCAGTCTCTATACGGACTTTGGCTTGCTGACGGCTGATCCGCGCTTGTGCGAGGATATGGACAAAGTGTTTTCGCAACTGACGGGCTTAGGCGCGCGGCGCTCACTCAAGCTGTTGTTGCAGTCGCCCTTCACCATGCACGAGACGGTGGTGTCGAAGATCCGCGCCGAGGCGCGCGCAGCCCGTGCGGGTAAAAAAGCACGCATCATGGCCAAGATGAACTCTCTGCTTGAACCCATTGTCATCGAGGAACTCTACAAGGCCAGCCAGGCCGGGGTCAAAATTGACCTGATCGTGCGGGGCGTCTGTGCGTTGCGCGCGGCCGTACCCGGACTGTCGGACAACATCACGGTGCGCTCCATTGTTGGCCGCTTTCTTGAACACTCGCGGGTTTTCTATTTTTACGCCCAGGGGGCCGAGGCGGTCTACCTGTCTTCAGCCGACTGGATGGACCGGAACTTCTTTCGCAGGGTGGAAATTGCCTTTCCAGTACTTGATCCGGCTCTCAAAAAGCGCGTCATTGCCGAAGCGTTCACTTTTGCCCTGCGTGATAATCGGCAAGCATGGTTGCAACAACCGGACGGCAGTTACGCCAAACTTCGTAATCGTCGGGCAGCGTTCAGTCTCAATGACCACCTGATGGATCTGTTGGGCAAGTCGTAGTGATCGCTTAAATGCCTTTTTGTCAACGCATACTCAGATATCTTTAGTTAAATGTGCAAAAGTTTGTGACTGTCACAAAGCCGTCATTTTTGATCTCTATGATGGTGTCAGTCTGATGGGCAAATGCCCCTTTTCACTGATTAACGAGGTTACACAAAATGATTAAACGTGCGTTTATTCAACTTTCAGCAGGTCTGGTCCTGGGTGCCGCTGCATTCTCGGCTCACGCTGCTGACATCACCGGCGCCGGTGCGACGTTCCCCTTCCCGATCTATGCCAAATGGGCCTCTGACTACAAGGGCGTGTCAGGCAACGCCGTCAATTACCAGTCAATTGGTTCCGGTGGTGGTGTCCAGCAGATCACGGCCAAGACCGTGGATTTTGGCGCAACGGATGACCCGATGCCGGGCGAACAGCTCGACAAGATCGGTCTGATGCAGTTCCCCGCAGTCATTGGGGGCACAGTGCCCGTCGTCAATATCGACGGCGTGCAGCCCGGTCAGCTTAAGCTGACGGGCCCGGTTCTGGCAGACATCTTCCTTGGCAAGATCAAGAACTGGAACGAAGCACCCATCCAGTCCCTGAACCCCGACGTCAAGCTGCCTGCGGCTGCCATCATTGTTGTGCACCGCGCCGACGGCTCGGGTACAACGTTCGGCTGGACCAATTACCTGGCTAAAGTGTCGCCTGCGTGGAAAGACGCCGTCGGTGAAGGCAAGGCTGTGAAGTGGCCGGCAGGTCAGGGCGGCAAGGGCAACGAAGGCGTTGCCGCTTATGTGAAGCAGCTCAAGAACTCGATTGGTTACGTGGAATATGCCTACGCCAAGCAAAACAAGCTGGCCTGGACACAACTGCGTAACCAGGCCGGCAATTTCGTCCAGCCTGAACAAAAGTCCTTTGCAGCGGCTGCCGCCAATGCAAAATGGGAAAGCGTGCCCGGTATGGGCGTTGTGCTGACCGAGCAACCCGGTGCCGATTCCTGGCCCGTGACCAGCGCCACGTTTATTCTGGTTTACAAAGACCAGGTCAAGCCTGAAAACGGCAAGGCGACCATTGCGTTTTTTGACTGGGCGTTCAATCACGGTGCCAAGACGGCCGCCGAGATGGATTACGTGCCGTTGCCCAAAGAACTAACCGACAAAATCAAGGCCGCATGGGTCACGACGCTCAAGGCAGACGGCAAACCCTTGCTGCCTTAAGCTAAAACGTAGTCAAGCAGGGTCGAACACGGGTCGTCCAAAACATGACCCGTGTTCGTCAGGTTCTTTCGGACGTTTAAAATTGGTTGTTTTCAGGAATGGCGTCGATGACCGCGGTAATGGACAATAATTCGCCTGGCCGCCCGGTTTCTGGCGTGATCGTCGCAACAGGCACTCCCTCTCCCATGAAAAAGACACAGCGTTCGATCCACGATGCCCTGTTCAGGCATCTCACACGTGGCTTTGCATTTTTTGTTTTCAGCTTGCTCGCGGCAATCATGGCTTCGCTGCTGTACGGCAGCCAGGAGACCATTGCCAAGTATGGCCTGTCGTTTCTCTGGACCGATGAGTGGGATCCTGTCCAGGCAGAGTTCGGCGCGTTGGTTCCCGTGGTGGGCACGCTGCTGACGTCGTTCGTCGCACTGGCAGTCGCCATCCCGGTGTCGTTTGGCATTGCGATGTTCCTGACTGAATTGGCCCCGGCCTGGATGCGTCGTCCGCTTGGCACTGCCATCGAAATGCTGGCTGCCATTCCCTCGATTATTTACGGTATGTGGGGCCTGTTTATTTTTGTCCCGTTTTTTCAGGTTTATATACAACCAACCATGATCGCGGTGCTCAGCCCCATCCCCTTGGTTGGCTGGATATTTTCGGGTGCGCCGTTCGGTATCGGCATTTTTACCGCAGGTCTGATTCTGTCGATCATGATTATCCCGTTTATTGCCTCGGTGATGCGTGATGTGTTTGAACTCGTGCCTCCCATGCTTAAAGAGTCCGCCTATGGCCTTGGCGGTTCGACCTGGGAAGTGATGTGGAAAGTCGTGTTGCCGTTCACACGGTCCGGGGTGATCGGTGGCGTCATGCTTGGGCTCGGTCGCGCGTTGGGCGAGACGATGGCGGTCACCTTCGTCATCGGTAACGCATTCCAGATGCCGCAGTCTCTTTTCGCGCCAGGCAACTCCATTGCTTCCGCACTTGCCAACGAGTTCAACGAAGCCGGTGGTATGCAGAAGTCTGCGCTGATCGAACTGGGCCTGATTCTTTTCCTGATCACGACTGTTGTTCTGGCACTGGCCAAGGTCATGCTGATGCGCATGGATCAGGCTGAGGGTAAAAAGTCATGAATATCGTCGTAAAAATGAATATTTCGCCTCCCAAGTCAGCCATCCACGCTGGCAATAAGGTTTACCGCCGCCGTCACTTGCTCAATCGCGTGATGCTCGGGCTGTCAATGGGTGCACTGATATTTGGTCTGTTCTGGCTGGCGTGGATTTTATACACGCTGCTGGTCAAAGGTGGCGGCGCGCTGTCACTGACGCTATTGACCGAAAGTACGCCACCACCTGGCCAGGACGGCGGGTTGTTGAATGCCATACTGGGCAGCCTGGTGATGGTCGGCATGGGTACCCTGATCGGCACGCCCGTGGGCATCCTCGCCGGCACGTACCTCGCCGAGTATGGCCAGCGTGGCTGGCTGGCGCCGGCCACGCGGTTTCTGAACGATGTGCTGTTGTCGGCACCCTCGATCGTGATCGGTTTGTTTATCTACGCCATCTACGTGTCCCAGGTAGGACACTATTCGGGTTGGGCGGGCGCGTTTGCCCTGGCAATCCTGGTGATCCCGGTGGTCGTGCGCACGACCGACAACATGCTGCTGCTGGTGCCCAATAGCCTGCGCGAGGCCTGCTTCGCGTTGGGTTGCCCAAAGTGGCGCATGATCATGCTGGTGTCCTATCGCGCTGCCCGCAGCGGTATCCTGACCGGCATCTTGCTGGCTGTCGCCCGTGTCGCTGGGGAAACAGCGCCACTCCTGTTCACCGCGCTCAGCAACCAGTTCATGTCCTACGACATGAACAAACCCCTTGCGAATCTGCCAGTCGTGATCTTCCAGTTTGCAGCCAGCCCTTTTGAAGACTGGAACAGGCTGGCATGGGCGGGCGCCACGTTGATTACGCTGGCGGTTCTGGCGCTCAATATCACCGCGCGCAATCTCTTTCGTAAACATTGAGCAACTCATGGCAACGACGAACACACAATCCGCTTTAAACAGCGTCGCTCTTGCGGCCAAGATCGAGGTCAACAACCTCAATTTTTACTACGGTGGCTTTCATGCACTGCGCGATGTGAACATGTCGATCGCGAAGAACAAGGTCACGGCATTTATCGGGCCGTCCGGTTGCGGGAAATCAACCCTGCTGCGTACGTTTAACCGCATGTTCGAGCTTTATCCCGGCCAGCGCGCCGATGGCGAAATCATGATCGACGGCGAAAATCTGCTGACGACCAAGACCGACATTTCCCTGATTCGCGCGAAAATCGGTATGGTTTTCCAGAAGCCCACGCCATTTCCAATGAGCATCTACGACAACATCGCCTTTGGTGTGCGTTTGTTTGAGCGCCTGGGCAAAGGGCAGATGGATGAGCGCGTCGAATGGGCGTTGACCAAAGCCGCGCTCTGGAACGAAGTCAAGGACAAGCTCAGCCAAAGTGGCAACAGCTTGTCAGGTGGCCAGCAGCAGCGTCTGTGCATTGCCCGCGGTGTCGCGATCAAGCCTGAAGTCTTGTTGCTTGACGAACCGTGTTCGGCGCTCGATCCCATTTCAACGGCCAAGATCGAAGAACTGATTGCAGAGCTCAAGAATGACTACACCGTCGTCATCGTGACCCACAACATGCAGCAGGCAGCACGCTGTTCAGACTACACCGCCTATATGTACCTGGGTGAACTGATGGAGTTTGGCGACACAGACCAGATCTTCGTCAAGCCACGCCGTAAGGAAACCGAGGACTACATCACAGGCAGGTTCGGTTAAATCTGGTATAGTTCCACTCCTTCGGGGCGTAGCGCAGCCTGGTAGCGCATCTGCTTTGGGAGCAGAGGGTCGTGAGTTCGAATCCCACCGCCCCGACCAGTATTAAAGTAGTAAAATCAAGCGCTTAGGCCAATCCTCCGGGGTTGGCCTTTTTGCTTGTTGGGCGCGGCGGATCTCGTGCCCCTCTTGTGTGCCCCCCTCCAAAAAAAAATTAAATTGCTAGGAGTGAGAGGTTTTGAGGTGAACGATTTGGTTTGCCAGGATGTCCCTATTACCAAGAAAAAATGGACGCTGATTAGAGTTTCGGCTCTGTCTGGTAGGGATTGCGTTCCCGTAGTCAGGAGTGATTTACCGGCGTCTTGTTCCCTATTGTCGTCGTTCCAGACGCGGCATTTTCAGAGAGGCTCCATCAGGTTAGTGCAGGTGCATCGGTACCTCTATGATTTATAAGAAAATTATTTATTTACTTAAACATACAGCTCACTTGGCACGATAGTTGCTCTACTTGTTGTAACGAAGCAGTGGCCCCGAACTTCGTAAGGCATGTTTACTCATGTTCAGGGGCTTGATGTACTAGGAGAAGTAAAATGGCAAAAGTCCAGAAATCCACAGACTCCTCAAGTCTGGCAGAAGTGGTAGACCGCATCCTTGACAAAGGTATCGTGATTGATGCTTGGGTTAAAGTTTCGCTGGTCGGCATTGAGTTGCTCTCCATTGAAGCTCGGGTCGTGATCGCATCGGTCGAAACCTACCTGAAGTATGCCGAGGCTATTGGTCTGACAGCAAGCGCTGCTGCACCCGCCTAAGGTTCCAGCTTTGCCGTTTTCCCCTGACGGGCGTGTCATCACGACTCTGCCCTACTCAGGGGAATTCGTCATTCAATGTCAGACAGGAAAACGTCCATCACGACCGCTTCTGTCACGACAGCAGCACGGGTTGTCTATAGCTGATTCCTGATTACTGGCAAAGGTGGGGGTTCAGAAGCCCTGTCAAATTGTTCAGAGGAATCACATGAGACTCCAAATGGAAGCCCTGACTCAGGCCATCGCGGCCTCGACGCGCGCGTCAATCATCTCTGGCTGAGCGCAAGCCACAAACTGCCGACATGCTGCGCACCTTTAACCATGAGCGTGCGGTTGCAACGAAAGAACGGAAAGCCAGTCTGGTTGCCAACTGCGTTGATCGCTCCGCCAAAGTGGACAGCATGATGAATGACTTGCGCACGACACGTGTCGAAAGTTCGCAAGTACTTGCCGATAACCTGACTGAATGCCTACAAAAAATCAGAGCGTCGGTGTCGGGCTTAAGTGTGTGGCGGCGTTCTAGCAGCCAGCGTTCAGACAAACGTTTTGGTCACACGCTCCATTCGGACCATCACTGCCAAGTTTGCGATGCGGATATTGTAAGAAACTGTAACGCCAATTTTAGGATTCCTGATTTGATGCGCTTGTGTCGGTTACATTTTCTTAATCCACAATTTTCATAAAACTGTGACTTCAAAAACGTTGGCCTGATTTATCACTGGATAGTGCGCACTGAGCGTTGGAAATGCGCTTGGCCAGTCAAGATATGCTTCCTTTTTCCTATTAATTAAATCGCGGTCCTGTTTCAAGAAACTATGATTTATATCAGTCCTGTCTCTCGGATATATGATCGCAGAGACATCGTTTTGTGCAGCATTTTTTTCCTTTGTTATCTGTTGCTGGGATTGGTGATCTACTCCGACTTTGGAATTCCCTGGGATGAACCCATACAAAGGATCACAGGGGGCGTAAGCGT
>CAIJKV010000071.1 GCA_903821335.1 uncultured beta proteobacterium | reverse complement strand
GACGGGCTTGCCGCATCCGCGGCAATGCAGCTGGGCGCCACGGGCAAACAGCAGCTTCAAATGGTCGTTGAGTTCCGTCATCGTGCCCACGGTGCTGCGGGAGCTGCGCACCGGGTTGGTCTGGTCGATGGCAATCGACGGCAGGATCCCCTCGATCTTGTCGACTTGGGGCTTGTCCATGCGGTCGAGAAACTGACGCGCGTAGGGCGAGAATGTTTCAACATAGCGACGCTGGCCCTCGGCATAGAGCGTGTCGAAGGCCAACGAGCTTTTGCCCGAGCCACTGACACCCGTCATCACCGTCAGTTCCCCGGTATTCAAGGTCAAATCAAGGTTTTTCAGGTTGTTCTGGCGGGCACCGGTGATGCGAATGGTAGGGTTCATACGCATATCATAAAGTGCCCTGAGCGTCCCGGGTTTGCCTATCAGCAAATATCCGCACGGTTTTTAGGGTAATATGAGCGGTTCATACCGGAGATTGCAATGGCTTCTGAAACAAAACGCACGCGTCGCAACACCCTCGAGCGGAAATGTCTGGGCAAGGCCTTCAAGCGCCTGTTCGTCAATTCGCCTAAAGGCGTGTTCAAAATGCTGGAAAAAGTTAAGCGCGCCTGACTTTGACTGTGTCGGTGTAACCGGGTTGGACAGCATCAGCTGACCGGCGCGGGTGCTGAAATAAAAAAACGCTGATCAATCGATCAGCGTTTTTTTATGCTTGTTGAAAGCCTGCGGCAGGACGAATGGTTCTTCCGTCGCGCCGTCGTTGCGTGACCGCGTCAGGTGTCGAAGTGAATGTTGGCGCCCGCATCGATGAACGCGGCCAACTTGATTTCGGTCTCTCCCGGAATCCTGACTTTGGTAAAAACATGCTCGTGATAGACCACGGGTCGCGTCGCGTCCAGCCCCATCTTGGCGCTCAGGCCGGCCTGATGCGGGGGAATGGCGCCGTGCGCCATGTCAAAGCCAACGGTGGTTGAGGGATCCAGCACAGAGCCTTGTGCGCCCTGAATCACAACCAGATCGCGGTCCGCCTGGAAACGGGTCGCAACCGCCCATTCAACTTGTTGTGGATCATGCACCTCGACATCCTCGTCGACCACGATGACTTGCTTGATGTCGTAATGCGCCCCAAAGGCTGCGCAAATGATGTTTTTGGGCTGCCCCTCGTGCGTCTTGCGAATCTTGACATACAGGTGGTACCGACCCACACCGCCGACCGGCAGATGAACATCCAGGACGTTCGGAAAGCTGCGGCGCAGGTGGGCCAGCAGTGTAGCCTCGCGCGGGATTGAGCCCAGCAACAGGTGCTCCATCTCAGCGGGAACGATCGTGTGATAAATCGGATTGTGTCGGTGGGTGATCGCGTCGATCTCGATGACCTCGCGGTGCTCGCGCGAACTGTAGTACTTGGGAAACTCGCCAAAGGGGCCTTCAAGTTCCCGCACCTCTGGCAGCAGACGACCCTCAATGACGATCTCGCAGTCTGCCGGGACGCGCACATCATTGGTCTGGCATTTGACGACACGCAGGGGTTGCCCATGCAGGGCCCCGGCGACCTCAAGTTCATCCCAGTCTATCGGCCCGATCGCTTGCGAGGCGAGCATGGTCAACGGATCCACACCAATGGCGATGGCGATATCGAGCGGCTGCTTGCGTGACTCAGCCTCTTTGTAGAACGCCCAGAGGTGTCTGGGCAGCAACAGGATCGCCATGCGATTTTTCGAATGAACCTGGATGCGGTTGATGGAAACGTTCTGGATGCCGGTGACCGGGTTGCGTGCAATGACCAGCCCGGCCGTGATGTACGGACCATTGTCATGTTCACTGTGGGTTGGAATAGGCAACAGTTCGCGGGGGTCGCGATCACGGTGAACCACTTGCTGGCACGGGGCGTCGGCATGCTCAACCTCCCGGCAGGCAAGCGGATTG
>CAIJKV010000070.1 GCA_903821335.1 uncultured beta proteobacterium | reverse complement strand
TGTCCTCCATGAGGGTGAAGGCACGCTTGGCGTCCTCCACGTCGGCAAGGGAGCTGGCCTGATTCAGTTGTGCTTCAATGCGACGTAAATCACCGTACCGGTCCCCGAGGTCCGCCCTGAAGTGAAATTTCCGGTATTGCGGGGCCATTTGCGAAAGCGGGTAAATGATTGCAAACAGTGCGGCCAGCAATAACCAGGCACGATCAATGAAACTCGCCACCCAGAACGGGAAGGTATGTTCAAGCGCCAGTGATCCTCGGCTGAGGTATTTCACCGCGACGTCGCTTTTTGGTACGTCGTGATCAAGAAAGGTGGGAAAACCGGACGGGTGATCAAACAGTACATGCGTATTGTTATAGAAGCTCGAACCGGCCATTAAAAACAAATACTGGATGGCGGGATGCATATCCTCAGGCGCAAGGATCCTGGTGTTGGTCGCGATCATATGGATGTCTTGTGCGGGGCGAGCCGGGCTTAAACCGATTGCACCTGCCGGAAAATCAACCGCATAGGCATGATGAATCTTGGTGGCAATCGCCCTGGCTGTCGTAAAGTCCCAGACCTTGATTTCAGGGTCTTCCAGCAAGACTTGCATTGCTTTCGTGTCTGGACTGGCCAGAAAAAACATCCCGTCGATTTTTCCTGAAACAAGTGCCTTGATCGCATCGTGCGTGGCTAATTCGACCAGGTTGCCATGTTTTTTGACGTCAATCTTATATTGCGCAGCCACGTCTAAAACGATGTGATGTGTGCCGCTACCCTCGATCCCGATCGAAACGTTTTTCCTCTGTAGAAATTCGAGTGCGGTTTCGCCCTTGAGCGGTTCGCCGCGGTAGAACAGCCATAAAGGTTCGAGCTGGATACTCCCGAGGGAGATGATTTTATTTTTATCGGGAACAGGAACGCCACCCTGGGAGAACGCGGCATCCACTTTTTTGTCGGCCAGCAACTTCAGGTTGTCCAACGCGCCGTTGGTCGGGACGAGTTGCAGGTCAATACCATGTTGCTTGAAAAATATTTTGTACCACCCACCCAGTTCGTCGTAGGTGGACTGCGGCTGACCGGTTGCGATCGTGACCGTTCGCGGTGGCAGAGGCCTGATTTCGTAAATGAACACCACCAGGCCGATGACCAGTAGCAGCGACATGTAGCGGTGAAATCCGATCAAGGCTCTCAGGGCGAATAACTCGTCCTTGATGCCATTGACAAGTTGCCTCTCAATATTCGGCTTGTTTAGCGAAATTTTTGACATGCGCGCGACTCAGGAAATGCTGCAGCCATCCCGGACAGTGGGTCGTTTGTCCGGTTGGCCGCTTAGCTGCTTGTCAGGGGGGCTGGCAACGCGATCTTGTTGTCAACGCTGAACTGATAGTCTTTGAAAATATGTTCGGCGCTGAGTATCTGGTAACTGCCATCTGCTTGTCGAAGCGTCGTGTCTTTCAGCCGGTAGGCATATTGTCCGCATGTCCAGCAATTAAAGTTGCTCATGTGTGTGCATAAACAGGTCTTGTCCGGCACTGAAACATTCTTCAGGCTAATCCCGGGGTGCAGCGCCAGTTCACGGTTATAGGCCGTGATGTAGGCGCAGTTTCCCTTGCTGTCGAGCAGGTAGCCATAGGACTCACAGCCTGGGCGAATGCCAGAACCAATCGACGGTGAACTCTTGAGCATGCGCATGGGATAACCGGTCGGCGAGATCGTATTGACTTCAATATCCTCTTCGCTGGCTTTCAGATATTCCTGCTTGACGCTGTCTGGCAGACCACATTCGCTTGCGGCAGTAAAGCGCGTCGCGACCTGAATGGCCGCCGAACCATTTTCCAGGAATCCGACTGCGTCGGTACCGGTAAAAATTCCGCCGGCCGCGATCAGGGGGATCGTCAGGTGTTCGGCTTCCAGGTATTGCCTGATGTCGGCAATGATGGTCGCCAGGTCATATTGTGCCCAGTCCATGCCAAAACCCAGGTGGCCACCCGCCAGCGGACCCTCGACGACGATGAAATCCGGGAGCCGGTCATGCTTGGCGTTTTTCTTCAGGAAAATCTGCAACGCACGAACCGAAGATACGATGATTCCCAGTTGCGCATCCCGAAACCGGGGATGGTCTTCAATCAGGGCGAAAGAGCCCAAATGCAACCCTGCACTGAGCGTAATGCCGTCGATACCGGCATCCAGTGCCGAGGCCATGCGCACCCTCAAGGTCTCGCGCGGGGCGTTCATTGTCAGCTTTTCCATGCAGTTGACAAAGATCATGCCGTCGCCGCGTTTGGCTGCCATGGTTGCCGCAACGTGCAGTTCTGTGGCTTCAGCGACCAACCCAAGGTCAAATTGAACAATCGATTTGTCCGTCTTGGGGATGTTGAGCTTGTAGAACTTCGTTTTATCTTTGACAAACGTCGTGTTGAACCGCTTGTCGGCGACGTCTTGAATCATCGCGTCAGAGATATGGCCAATGCCGCCAAGCCGTGCCGCTTCCAGCGCCAGTTCTGCGGTTGAAATATTTACACCCATACCACCCACTACGATCGGAACCAGTTCCTTGTTTCCTAGCTTCAAGCGAAAATCATCGACGCATTTCATTAACAATCCTTTGCACACGACGCTATCTATTTGCGGCGCGCGTTCATTTTAAGTGCGAAACAGGTATGTAACAAACTATGCCCACCCATTTTTTAGGACAAGGCGACCTATCCACGCAAATACGGGTGAAGTTCTACCATGAACAGGTGAGGTTTGACTCAGAAACCCCTTTTTAGGCACCGAAATAGCGTCCATTTTTGTGGTTAACGCCAATTACTAAGTTGATCGCAGCAGCGCCAACCAGGGAGATGGCAATTTTGACTGGCTCGAGCAGCCCAAAGGCCACGACCAGGATGACACCGTCGATGGCCATCTGGACGGCGCCCGCCCGCCAGCCGTGCCGTTTTTGCATGTAGATCGCCACGATGGTCACGCCACCCAGGCTCGCGCCATGACGGATGATGATCAGAATCCCGGTCCCGGTCAGCAAGCCGCCAAGGATCGCGGCGAAAACCGGACTCAGTGTGCTCATGGTGAGCATCGTTGGAATCCATTCAATAAAGAGCGATAGCTGCGCCACGGCGGCAAACGTCTTGAACGTGAAGGCGTGACCCAGAGCAGTCCAGCCAAATATATAGAACGGCAGGTTGATCGCAAACAGTACCCAACCTAGTGGCCAGCCTGTCGAGTAGTAAATCAGGAATGCCACGCCGGTCGTGCCACCTGTGGCCAACCCGGCCTGGCGAAACATCAGCACAGCCAGCGCCACGAAGAGTGTGCCGACGGTCAGTCCCATGGCATCTTCGAACTTACTGTGCGGCGAGATTTTGATTTCCATCAACTGGGCAGGATTTATCTCAGCAAAATCAACTGAGGTTTACCATCTCGGGCACTCCAGATAATCGCGTTTTGCTGGAACTTGGTCGCGAGCGTTTTTGCCGCCTCAAGGGTGAGACCCAGCACCAGTGTGCTCGGCTCGGCAGGCCACTCGGACGAAGGGTGCCGTCCGACGCCGTCCAGGAATTTCAGGCTCCTCTTTTTTAATTCAAGGCGAAGCGCCTGTTGCCGCTGTTCGTTGACCACCACATCAAAGGCCTCGCTAAACGGATTGCAGGCAGTAATGAACGCGCTGCAGTTGGTTCGATAAGCCTTGTGGGTGGCCATCAGGTCGGTACTGACGTCGCCAATGCGCAGCGTAAATGGGACGGGCCCATACACGGTGTAACCGGTTTCCATATACGCTTGAATCGTATCGGAATGAATAACTGAGCCTGCAAGCAAAAAAATCTCCAATGGATCGATCCACTTCCCAGGGGGGATTTTAGCTTGAGCGGTTGCGCACGCGGATTTCTATGCTTTTTTGCTTAAAACCCACGCAACCGCAGTGAGGCAATTTTCCCAAAAACGAAGCCAGAGAGATGTAACATAGAACGCTGATACGCATTCATTCAGGTAGCCGTTCAATGTCAGAATTTGTAAAAGATATCTACACAGAACCCGATCCGGTTGACTTCCATACCTTGAACAATCTTGGTCCACTGACCAGGATGGCTGGTGTTTGGGCGGGCGCGCGGGGCCTGGATATCAATCCTAAGGCAGAGGGGCCCGAAAAGCAGGCCTATGTCGAGCGCCTGGAATTGCATCCGATCGATCCCCAGACGAACGGACCGCAGTTGTTGTACGGCCTGAGATATCACGTCCATATCGTCAAGCCCAACCAGGTCGAAACCTATCATGACCAGGTCGGCTACTGGCTATGGGAGCCCGCAACCGGCACGGTGATCCATACGCTGACGATTCCCCGGGGGCAGATCGCGATGGCGGGTGGGAAAGTGTCCCCGGACGCGGCAGAGTTCGAACTGGTGGCGACCCAGGGTTCGGACACGTATGGAATTTGTTCCGCACCGTTCCTGGATCAGGCGTTCAAGACCATTGAGTTCCGCATCAAGGTCAGTTTCAAGGACGATGGAAGCTGGTCCTATGACGAGGACACCGTCATGATGATTCAGGGGCAGAAAGAGCCCTTTCATCATCGCGATAAAAATACGTTGCACAAGATCGGCGAGCCCATCCCCAACCCACTTGCCAGATAGGGTTGGGCGGGGGGACGCCGGGCGCTTCTAGTGCAACGGTCCCCAGCGCGTGAATTTGACCGCTGCGACCGTCGTCACACCATAGGTGAACATTGCGGCGGCGATCAACCAAAAGAATTCGCCCGCTGTAGACTGGCCAGCGGCCAGCCAGGTGCCAACGCCACCGACCAGCGCGAGCCTTAAGGTCCCTGCGAGCACTGGGCCGAGGACCTTGCCTGAACCTTGCGAGGCAAAATACAGCGTCAGGCCGAGCCCGAAAAAAGGGAAGGCCGGGCCAACTGTTCTCAGGTACTGTCTGGCATAGGTCAGTACGGCTTCGTCCTTGGTAAAGAGCGGGCCCCACAGGTCAGGGGCGATGGCGACCAGGCCACCAATCATGGCAAGATTCAGTGCAGACACGCTGGCCGCTGTCCAGGCGATGCGTCGGGCACGGGCGACGTTGCCCGCACCGATCGCCATGCCAACCATGGGAACGGACGCCACACCGATCCCGAATGATATCGGGATCAGCAGAAATTCGAGTCGCTGACCAATTCCGTAGCCTGCGAGCGGCAACACGCCAAGCCTGGCAATCAGGCCAGTAAAGATCAGCACAGTCAGAACGGCTTGAACCGGCGAGAGGCAGGCGATGGCGCCGACTTTCAAGATGTCATGAAACATCTTGCGCTGCAACACAATGCCGCGAAAACGCAGCGTCAATCTGCCTTGTCCCGTCATCAGGTACCAGAGAAAATACAACACCCCGGCAGCTGTCGCGATAATGGCCCCGATCGCGACCCCGATCATGCCGAACGAAGGAATGGGCCCCCAGCCAAGCCCAAGTACACCGCCCAGCAGGATTTGCAGGATGGCGGTTGCAAAAATCCCGAAGGAGGGCACCAGCATGTTGCCGGACCCCCTCAGGATCGAGGCCAGTGTGTTGCTGAGCCAGAGCAGGAACGCGCCGCAGAACAGTACATTTGAGTAGCGAACCGCCTCGTCCAGAACGGTGCCGGTGCCTCCGAGCAGTTGGTAGAACACGGGCCCCCATAAAAGGAACACCACCGTATAGAGGACACCGGCACCCCCGCCGATCGCGATCGCATGCATGGCAAGCGTCGTGGCGCGCTCCGGGTCGCTCGCCCCGAATGCTCGACTGATTGCAGAAGACACAGCGCCGCCCATCGCCCCGGAGGACATCATCTGTGTCAGCATGGCAAACGGGAAGACCAGCGCGATGGCCGCCAGGGGTGTTGTGCCCAGCCGACCGATATAGAAGGTCTCGGTGATGCCAACCAGCACCGTCATGACCATCGCCAGCACGTTTGGGACGGCTAGCCTAAGCAGGGTCGACAGGATGGGGCCGTTCTGCAGTCGTTGAATCTCAGGGTGAAGGTGCTTCAACGGTAGCCCTGGATCACCATCGTGACGCGTTCGTCGTGGTGCTTTTTAAAAGGTTGCAATGAAAATTCGCCAGCGAATCGAGCGTCAGTCGAGCAAGGAGCGGACAACGAGTCGGTCATACTTGTCACGTTTTTGAATGGTGCCTGTTGGTCGCTACCTTAATCCAAGCCCATCGAGGGCGCAACACATTGATGCTGCGATTTTTTCAGTTGATCTGGTTCATTTTTTTCCTTGCCGTGCTCCCGCTCACGTCAATCAAGATAATGTGTTCAATTGACAGGCGAATCGGCCGCAAGCACTAACAAACTTCGACCCATTGGCCCATCGTAACTTGCGCCAATTGCTGCGGACTGATACGCACAGCACTGTTGACAGAACCGGCAGCTGGCAGCACCTGGTCAAAGTTGCGCAAAGAATGGTCGAGGTAAACCGGCAATGGGTGAGCCAGGCCAAAGGGACACACGCCACCGACTGGGTGCCCGGTCAGCCGAACCACGTCTTCGGCGTTGAGCATCTTGCCCCTTCCAAATACGCCTTTGAACTTGCCATGGTTGATGCGTGCGTCACCACACGCCACAATCAGGATGACGCGGCCGTCGCTTAGCCGGAAAGCCAGCGTCTTGGCGATGCGGCCAGGTTCCACACCATGCGCCTGCGCTGCCAGCGCCACAGTCGGTGTGAGGACGTCCAATTCGATAATTGGCAGATTCATTTGGTGGGCAATGAAAAATTCACGAACGGATTGCAGGCTCATCGCGTGTGGTGTGGAATGAATGGTGGGATCGGACGCACTTTGTGGTCAATCAGACGGTCAGTTAGCCACCTGACAGGCTGCTGGCGTCCTCTTCCAGGCCCTTCACAGTCAGATGGATGGCACAGTTCACAAGCTGGGGCGTATGGGGGTGCCGTGGTTCTAGCACTGTGATGGCTGTGTTGCCGATTCGTTCCGGCAGAATTTGAATGTCAACGTCGGTGCACAATTTCAGGATGGCGTCTATCACGAGCCCATGGCTGACGACCACCAGTGGTCCGTCCAGTGTTGAGCGAATTTTGACGGCAAGCGCAAAGGCCGAAATGGTTCTGGAGTGAAATTCGGGTATCGATTCACCATTGGGCGGTGCAGCGTGCATGGTCAAGGGATCGAAGCCAAAACTGTCGTGGGGGTGGCCACGCAGGTCACCAAAGTTACGTTCCCGGAGTCGTTCGCAGATCGTGGGCGCCAGGCCGGTCGTGTCAGCGATAGCCTGCGCAGTTTGCCAGGCTCTGGGCATGTCGCTCGTGAGGATCGCCGCTGGTTGATGCCAGGCGAGGCGTTGGGCAACCAGTCTGGCCTGTTCCAGGCCGCGCGGACTGAGCGCGGTATCAAAAGGTTGCATCACCCTCGCAGCATTCAAGAGTGTTTCACCGTGACGAACCAGAATAATGGGCATGTTTGTCGGGACTGTTAGAAAAATGAAGTTCGGACAAGAGTGGGTCGATCGAAATAAACCTGCCTGTTCACCCGTGTGGATGCACGGCGACGTAGAAACCGCGCGGCGATCATTGAGTGTAAACACATTTCGATTCAAGATGGCGCAGTCGGTGACGACCCATCACGCGATGATATTTACACAGGACGATCGTTTCGTCTGTGGCCCAGGGTTTTGTATTAGCATGATGTGTCTGGAAAGGGAAAAGTTGCCCGGCGACGACATGCCAGCGATGGACGACACCCGGGCGGGTGGCGGCGCGCAATGTCGCGGGCCGTTATCAGCAAAGCAACGAGCGAGTGGTCTGTCATGAACAAAATTAGCATCCAAACCGCACTGATCGTTGGGTTTTCAGTCGCATGCGTGGCTGCGGCTATTTTCCTTCCCCCCATGAAGCAGCCACTTGATTACCATGACTTTGCCGATCAGCGTACGGCATTCGGGATCGATCATTTCCTGAACGTGGCTTCCAATATTGGTTTTTTCATCGCTGGACTGTTGGGGATGGGGCTGGTCCTGTGGCATCGTGGCCGCTTTGAATGTAGCGCTGAGCAGTGGCCGTATTTCATCTTTTTCTTTGGTGTATTTGCCACCGCCTTCGGATCAACCTACTACCACCTGGCACCGGATAATGACCGACTGTTCTGGGACCGTCTGCCGATGACGGTGGCATTCATGGCGCTGATCGCGAGCCAGATATGTGACAGGATCAGTGTGCGTGCCGGGTTGGTCATGCTCGGTCCAATGCTGCTGGTGGGCGCCGCGTCCGTGGTTTACTGGCGTGTGACCGAGCAGCAGGGTCGGGGAAATGTACTGCCCTACGGCATTCTCCAGGTTTATGCTGTGGTCATGTTGCTGCTGCTGGCGGTTCTCCAGCCCTCGCGCTACACGCGTAGTAATGATCTGTTGTGGGTGTTTGCCTGGTATGTGCTGAGCAAATTGCTGGAAACCTTCGATGCAGAGGTGCTTAAGCACGGCCATATTGTCAGCGGTCACACACTCAAGCACATTGCGGCGGCAATCGCCGGCTTTGTCGTCGTCTACAAACTGATGTTTCGCACGCTCAAACCAAGCCCGGCACCCAGCCAGGCCCCTTAGGCTGCCAGCTACTTGGTGCCAGACGCTGTGCCGGTTGCTGCGCCAGTCGACTGATCGGCACTCGGGATCCCTTCCTCAATACGCGCTTGCATATAAGGGAAAAAGGGGTTGGACGACATCCGGGTCAGCGAATCGAGGCTCACGATCAGTGTCCCGCGCTCGCCGCGAACTGCCATGGCGCCCAGGTTGGCGCCGTATTCGTCGATGGTGTCCGGTTCCAGTCCGTAGAGTGAATCTGACATTGGAAAGGGTAAGGCCAGATGCGAGAGCGAAAACACGTCGCGTGGATAACTTAAGCCCAGAGCGCGTGTCTGCTCAGTGGTTGATCCAGCTGGTGTGACTTGCTCGATCACCTCGGCGCGGCTCGGGCTGGCGTTGGTGATGATGGTCGTCTTGAATGATCTTGGGGCATCGGGCAGCAGGCGCGCCATCATGGTGTCTGTGCTCGTACGCAACAGCAACCCCATGCGGGCGTTACGGTTCAGGTCGAACAGCACCAGTTCACTGCCGTTGGCGGGAAGGTTGGCATAGAGCGCGTTGACGATTGCGCGTGTGCTGACGGTAAAGTCTGCGACCGAATGGAAGGTGATAATCGGGGCAAGTTCACCCAACCGGCCTTCATTGGCATAGAGCGAGATTCGTTCCTGCAATGCGCGCGAGATCAGTGAGGTCTGGCGAGCACCGTTGACCGGGAACGAGTTGTATTTGAATGGGTTGAATTCGGGAACAACGCTCAACCATGCGGCCTTGGCGAAGGCCGGGATGATGGCTGGCCAGCCAAACATTCCTGCGAAACGCGCCATGCTGGTGATGCCAATCATGGGCGATATCAGCACGATCCTGTCAGGCCGCGCAAGCGTGTTGTCGGTGAGCGCCTCAAGCGAGTATTTCATTGCGAGCGCGCCACCGTTGGAAAAGCCAACCAGATGTAGCGGTGTCCCGGGCCCAGCGCGGCGTTGCGCCTCACGGACAGCCAAACGGGTTGCTGCAGTCCACTGTTCCCATTCGATATTGGTCAGGCCAGCGGGAACAGTGCCGTGGCCAGGCATACGGATCGCCACGACGGTAAAGCCTCTTTCACGATAACGGCGCGCAATGTGACGCAGACTGTAGGGCGAATCGGTTAACCCGTGCAGCAGGACAACCGCCCCGATGGGCTTGCCCTCCGGGTCCATGGTGTAGGACCGGTTCCAGTCGTGCGCGAATTTTCCCGGGTAAATCGGGCTGTCGATGAAGTAGCGGTTACCGGCGCTGCGCGATTCCTGATCCAGGTGGTTCGTGACACCGTCGCGTACCTCGGCGAAAACCCGATCCTCGGCGGCCAGATATTGCGCCCAGTCGGAATTGTCAATCTGTTTTGCGGTGAGTTCATGGGGGATAAAAGTATGCCAGAGTTCTAGCTGTGGCCCACTTTGCGAGTCGTAGATACGAACGCCCATCAGGGTGACGACGCAGGCAACGACGGTCACCACGCTCCATTTGAAAATCTTGACAAACGCTGACTTCATGGTTGCCTCTCGCACTGCGACGCAAGAAATGTGGTGTGGATAGCAACCCACTGCCGCGAGCGACCGGGGGCGTGATCAGGCATTATGCCGCATCGATTATATGAGGCAGTGATCCGTCAAGAACCCGATGACCACGCAAACCCTGCTACTTTTTCAATGCGTGCAGGTTGATGGCGGGCTGTTCCTCGTCGTCCTGCACGCAAGTCACACGGATAGTTTGCCAGGAGCTCAGGCTGATGACGCTGTCCTTGCGGTCTTCGGCAAGGGCGACAAACATGACCATGCGTGTGTGGTGGTATTCGGTTCCGGCTTCCTGCGTGATCGCGGTGTCGGCTATGGATTTTGAAATCAGCAGCTCTGAAAAATCGTGATGGTTCTTAATGGCTTTCAGCGCAGCGACCAGACACGCGACAATCTCTGGGTGCTCGCCCTGCACAGTCAGCTCACGAACAATTTTGTTTGGTTTTTGATTGATGCCGCCGGTGGCGTGAATGTCAGTGCTGACGCATCCCAGGGTGATCGAACAGATCACCACCAAAAGCGTAAGGCACCTGCGCGCTGACATCTCACTTGACTCCGTCAAACCTGAACATATTTTCATCCTCGCCGCCCGGTCGTGCAAGCAAAAATTTTTTCCGCCGAAAGCAAGCGCCTATTTCCGCTGCCACGGTATTGGATCTAACATGCATTTTCGCTTTCCTATGCGTGAGCGGCGTGGTGGCCAGTGTCGCGCAGCAATTGATATAGATCAGGCAGGGGCTTATTTTTTATATCCAGTTTCCGAGCATGACTGGTCGGCAATTGACAGCTAAATATGGCAGAATTGGCTCGATCTTCCCGCATTCTGACGCTTACTGATGGCAACATGAGGCACTGACGAGGCCCGCGATCGACACGCTAATTGAAATTCCCACACTAATCGTAATGATAAACTTCTGCCACAGAGGGAGTTACAGATGAGTACGCCCGATAGCCAGAGTACCGTTGCACAGGTGCCCACGAGTCCGTTGACCAAGGCACTACCTATACCCGATTACCTGAGCAGCGTTTACTGGTGGGCGTATGTTCACCCCAAGGCGGTGAATATATTCGAGCGTGAGTGGCTCGTGAATCTCATTTTGTTTGGCAACTACAACAGACTGCGTGATCTCGCACTCGATACCCTCAGTACTGACCATAGTGGGAAAGTTGCCGGCAAGGTTCTTCAGGTCGCTTGTGTCTACGGCAACCTCACGCCCCGCTTGCTTGAGCGTCTGGCACCCGATGCAAGCCTGGATGTGGTCGATATTCTCCCCGTGCAGCTCAAGAATATTGCCAAGAAACTGCCAGCCGATCACCGCGTGCGACTCATTCAGGGCGATTCGTCCAGCCTTGCGGCGCCTGAGGCGTCCTACGACCGCACGCTTCTGTTTTTCCTGCTGCATGAACAACCCGAGGCCGTTCGGCGCGCCACGCTCGCCGAAGCCCTGCGCGTGACGCGCCCGGGCGGCAAGATTGTGATCGTTGACTACCATCGACCTGTCGCGCTTCATCCCTTGCGACTGCTGATGACTGGCGTGTTCCGCAGACTGGAACCCTTCGCCATGGATCTTTGGGATCACGAAATCGAGGCATTTATGCCTGTCGAACCAAAACCTGCCAGTGTGACCAAGACAACTTACTTTGGCGGACTCTATCAACAACTTGTAATGGTGCGCTGATGAATACGTTCAAGGCTGACATAGTAATTGTCGGAGGTGGCGGTGGCGGTCTCAGGGCGGCGATTGCAGCCGCCGAGGCGGATCCGTCGCTGACGATTGCGCTGATCTCCAAGGTTTATCCCATGCGCAGCCACACTGTGGCGGCTGAGGGTGGCGCGGCAGCGGTCACGCAGGCCCATGACAGCCTCGAGGCGCATTTTCACGATACCGTCGCAGGCGGTGACTGGTTGTGCGAACAGGACGTCGTCCAGTACTTTGTCGAACACGCCCACGAACAACTGGTCCAGATGGAGCACTGGGGTTGCCCCTGGAGTCGCAAGCCCGATGGACACGTCAATGTGCGCGCCTTTGGCGGGATGAAAATCGAACGCACATGGTTTGCCGCCGACAAGACCGGCTTTCACATGCTACACACGCTGTTCCAGACGTCAATCAAGTATCCGTCGATCAAACGGTTTGATGAATATTTTTGCGTTGACTTGCTGGTGCACGACGGCCGCGCGCAGGGTGTCGTCGCGGTTGATGTCGCCTCAGGTGAGTTTATCCAGATCCTGGGCAAGTCCGTGATCATCGCCACGGGTGGTGCAGGTCGCGTGTTCCGTGAAAATACAAACGGCGGTATCGTCACCGGAGATGGCATGGCCATGGCTTACCGCCACGGTGTGCCTCTGCGCGACATGGAGTTTGTGCAATATCACCCGACCTGCATGCCGGGCACCGGACTGCTGTTTACAGAGGCTTGCCGGGGCGAGGGTGGCTTCCTGCTGAACAAGGACGGCTACCGTTACCTGCAAGACTACGGACTTGGACCGGCTGAACCCTCGCCGCGTAACAAAGCCATGGAACTCGGGCCGCGCGACCGTCTGAGCCAGGCGTTCTGGCATGAAAAGCAGAAAGGCCGCACGATTACGACCCAGCATGGCGAGGTGGTGCACCTTGACCTGCGTCATTTGGGCGAGAAAAAACTTCGTGAACGCCTGCCACAAATTTATGAACTCGCGGTCGAGTTCCTGGGTGTGGATCCGGCCAAAGAACCCATTCCAGTCTTGCCTGCCGTGCATTACACGATGGGCGGCATCCAGGCCGACGGCAACACTGCCGCGCCTCTTGAAGGACTGTATTCGGTGGGCGAGTGCTCGAGCGTGGGGATCCACGGGGCCAACCGTCTGGGTTCAAACTCGCTGACTGAGCTGATTGTGTTTGGCCAGGTGGCGGGCAACGAAGCGGTTCGTCACGCCAAGCGCACCGCGTTTGGCAACACCACTGCACTGGACGCGCAGGCACACCGCGTGCGCGCCGAGGCTCTGGCGATCGTCGAGCGTCGTGGCGGCACTGAACGCGTCGCCACGATACGCAAGGAAATGGCCAAGTCCATGGAAGACGGCTGCGGTATTTATCGCACAGTCCAGACCATGCAGGACACGTGTGACAAATTGGCTGAACTCAAGCAGCGCTACAAGCACATCCAGCTCGATGACCAGTCCAGAGGCTGGAATACGGACTGGCTGTCTGCCATTGAGCTGGGTTACCTCTTGGACGTGGCGCAATCCATGGCGCATTCGGCACTCGAACGCAAAGAGTCTCGCGGGTCGCATCAGCGGTTGGACGAAGGCTACACCGAACGCGATGATGTCAACTTCCTCAGGCATAGCCTGGCTTATTACGCTGGCGACGCCGCGCCTCGGATCGATTATGAATCCGTGAAAATCACAACCTCCGTACCAGGTACCCGCGCCTATGGCGCTGCGGGTGAGAAAGCCGAGGCAGACGAGCGCAATTCGAAGGAGTCGAACAATGTCTGAACTTCAGAAATCGATCGAAATTCAGGTGCTGCGCTTTCGGCCCGAGCAGGAAAGTGAGCCCGTATGGGAAAGTTTTAACGTGCCCTATACCGACGACATGTCGGTCTTGCAGGGCCTGCAACAGATCAAGGATGATCAGGACGGTAGCCTGACGTTTCGCTGGTCGTGTCGCATGGCGATATGCGGCAGCTGCGGAATGATGATCAATGGCAAGCCCGAGCTGTCTTGCCAGACATTCCTGCGTGAATTCGCGCCGGGCCCGATTCGTATCGAGGCGCTCGCGCACTTCCCGATCGAGCGGGACTTGGTCGTGGACGCAGGCTTGTTCGTCAAGAAACTTGAGAGCATCAAGCCTTACCTCATCCCCAAGGAACCGCGCGCCCTGAGCGAAGGCGAATATCTGCAAACGCCTGAACAGCTTGAGCAATACGAGCAGTTCAGTTCCTGCATCAATTGCATGCTTTGCTATGCCGCCTGTCCGCAGTTCGGTCTGGATAATGGCTTTACCGGGCCTGGCGTGCTGGCGCTGCTGCATCGTTACAACGCCGATTCGCGTGATGGTGGCCGCGGTGCACGCATGGAAATCCTGAACGCGGAAGAGGGTGTCTGGAGCTGCACGGCTGTGGGCTACTGCTCTGAGGTCTGCCCCAAGCACGTTGATCCAGCCAACGCCGTGAACCAGAATAAGGTCAACAGCGCAAAGGATTATTTCCTGAACCTGGTGACGTCACGCGGAGACCAATCATGAGCAACAAGACCGGAACACCAGGTTCGTATTCTGGAACACAGCGTCCCTATGTCAGGCCCTATGTGCGACCGATGGCGGGCTGGTGGCGCAAGAATCCGTTTTTTGTCTGGTACATGATCCGCGAGGTGACCGCGCTGGGCGTGGCTGCCTATGCTATTGAACTGGCGGCAGGCGTGGTATGCCTGGCGCGTGGCGAGTCGGCCTGGAATAGCTGGCTTGCCGTGATGCAGCATCCGCTGATGATCGTGCTGAACCTTGTGCTGCTGGTTTGCATGGTCCTTCATGCCCATAGCTGGTTCGACATCATGCCCAAGACCATGCCGATGATGATCATCAATGGCAAACGTCTTGAGGGTGCTGTCATCACACGTTCGGGATGGGCGGCGGTGGTGGTCGTCACCGTCGCGTTCCTTGCCATTGCCTGCTGGGGATAATCATGAAAAAACGCTCGAACGCTCCGATTTTCTGGCTGCTTTTTGGCGCGGGTGGTGTACTGTCCGCGCTCTTGGGAACAGGACTGGTACTTTTTACCGGCATCATCGTGCCACTGCAATTGACGGCCGCCAAAGGACTGATGGACTATGGCCGCATGCATGCAGTGGCCCAGAACTGGTTTGGCAAGGGTTTTCTTTTTGCGGTGATTGCCTTGTTTGCCTGGCATGCCGCGCACCGTATTTATCACAGCCTGCATGATGTGGGCATTCATCTGGGCACCGGTGCGAAACTTTCTTGTTACGGCAGTGCGATGGTGATTACGGTCGTGACGGCCGTGGCATTGCTTTCGATGGGCTTCTAGACAATCCGCTTGATTCTTAAGCCGATATATCAAGGACGATATTGCCCATGAAGGTGCCACCCTCAACGGCCTCGTAGGCCTGCACGATATTGGCGAGCGGCATGCGCGCGCCAATCGTGTGGACGATATGACCCGAAGTGATCAGCGCGTTCACGCCGTCGAGCCCCTGTTGTCGAATGTCCTGGGGAAGGTCGTAGACCAGGAAACACAGTAGCTGGATGGAATTCATCAGCATGAAACGATAGGGGACGGGTGTCTCGTCCATGGAGTTTGAGCCATAGCTGACAACCTTTCCGTGAGGTTTCAGCACGCCCTCTTTCATCAGGGCGACCGTGGTCGAGAAATCCATATCGATGATGCCGTCCACGCCCTGATTGTCAGTGAGTGTGCGGATCGCGTCCTCAACGGACTCCTGCTTGTAATCGATCGTGGCGGTGACGCCAGCCGCTCTGGCATGGTCGGCCTTGCGCGGTGAGCCCACTGTGCCAATGACTGTCGCACCCTTGTGGCTGGCGAACTGCGCGGCGTAATGCCCGACCGAGGATGCCGCCCCGATGACGAGAATGGTTTTGCCTTTGACGTCCCCAAGCAACCGTACGGCTTCAAATGCGGTCAGTGCCGGGATGCCCAGGCACGCGCCTGCTGCGAAATCGCACTGATCCGGCAAATACACGGCTTGTACCGAGGGCAGGGTGATATATTGGGCTGCGGTGCCCATTGGACGCCTGAACTGACCATTCCAGATCCAGACACGTTGACCCAGGCGTGACGCCGGGACACCCATGCCGACCATGTCGATGATGCCCGCACCGTCACTTTGTGGGACGATGCGTGGTGCCATGAGTGGTCGCCCACGCATTGATTTGAAGTCGGAAGGATTCACGCCCGACGTCACGAGTTTGACCCGCACCTCACCTTCTGCGGGGTTCGGTGTCGGCAATTCACCCGTGATCAGTGCTTCGCGGGGCGCGCCGTTTTTTTCGTACCAGGCTGCTTTCATAAGAAATGGTGAGTTCCAGGGTTAGCGTTGCCGCAGGTCAAACTTCAAGCTGATTGTGGACGATCGTGTCAACATTCGACGCCGACAATGCTACAACGTAATCGTAACGGTGCAACGCTAAAAACGAACAAACATGAACAATACTGCCCAGTCGGTCGCACCACGAAAACAGTCAGGCATGACGCGCAAGCAGTCATTCATGCATGGCTTGTTGCATGAGGTGAAGAAATTCATTCTCTTTACGGCCTATTTCTGTATATGGTTTTACGCCATCAGTCTCTATACGCGCTCACTACTCTCGGCAAGTGGTCTGAGTGCGGCCGTCTCGACGTATTCCTTTTTGTTCATCCTGATCAAGGCTGCCATTGTGGCCAAGTTTTTTATCACGGCTGAACTGGTGTTCCCCATGGGCATCAAGAAGCGCAACCCACTGATTTTTTCGCTCCTCGGCCACTCGCTGGTCTATCTGCTCGTGGTCATGCTGCTCAGTGTTCTTGAAAAAGGTGCCGAGGGGTTACTGCATCATCAGGATTTTGTCACGGCCCTGATGGCTTTTGAACATGGCGACCCCAGGCTGATTGCCATCACTGCATTCATCTACTGGCTGATCATTGTGCACTGCCTGGTCTATGCTGCGGTCGAGTACAACCTGGGCGGCAAGCAGATCCGGCACATCATGCTGGAAACATCAAGGTAAATCCCGGACGAATCATCCTGGCATCTTGAAAAACTGTATTCTGTTGCGCCCCTCAACCTTGGCCTGGTACATCGCGGCATCAGCCCACTTCATCAAATCGTCCTGAATCCCGTCGACCTGTGGGAAGACGACGATGCCGATACTGGCCGTGCAGTAATGTTGGGTTGTAAATCCCGCCTGTCCCGCATGCTCGATCCTGAGTGAATAAGGCTCGGCGAGCGCAACCCTGACCTTCTCGGCGATGATCGCCGTTTGGGCGGTCGCCCTGACCTGATCTTTATCTATTTCGTTGACCATCACGACAAATTCATCGCCGCCCACGCGCGCGACGGTGTCGACCTCACGCACACAGGTCTGAAGGCGACGCCCGACCTCGATCAGCAGCAGGTCACCGGCATCATGCCCATAGGTGTCATTGAGGGGTTTGAAATTGTCGAGGTCGATGAACATCAGTGCGCCATACAGACCGCTGCGTTTGGTGGACGACAGGGCGTGAGTCAGGCGATCGCTTAGCATGCGCCTGTTTGGCAGATTGGTGAGCGGGTCATAGAAGGCCATCTGCTGCACCATGCTTTCCAGGTGCTTGCGCTCAGTGATGTCAGCCAGTGCCCAGATGGACTCGTCGCTGTCGGGCCGAAGTAACCCGCCACCGATTTCATACCAGCCGATGGAGCCGTCCTTGCGTTTGAATTGCACTTCAGTGCGGACCACATTGCCCGCAAGGAACAAGGTGTAATGGGTTCCAAACGCGAGGTATTCTTCTTCAGTCACGTAAAGAATCCGGGTCGACTGACCCTGCAACTCATCGGGGGTGTAGCCCACAAAACTGGCAAAGGCTTCGTTCGACCAGACGATGTTGCGTTTGTTGAGCTTGGCGATGCCCATGATGTGGCTGTTGAGAATCGCATGCTGTTCAATGACAAGCTTTTCCAGGGTGTGTGACGCCTCAACGCGCTCGGTGATATCCGCCATGAAGCCATGCCAGAGTACTGAACCGTCCTGTTCCCGTTGAGGAATGGCATTGCAGAATAGCCAGTGGACGATGCCGTCCCTGAATCTTGTCCGGAATTCCTGCTTCCATGGTGTCAGGTCGCGTGCCGAAACCTGTATCGACGCGAGCACGCGGTCGTGGTCCTCGGCGTGGATCGCTGCAAGCGCCCTGGAGGCGTCTTCCCGCACATCATTGGGCGTGACCTGGAAAATGTCCTGAATGGCGCCGCTGGCGAACGGGAACCGGGAACTGCCGTCAGGCATGAGCTGAAATTGATAGACCATACCTGGTATTCGACTGGCAATTTTACGCATTCGCGCAAGTACCTCGTCACGCTCCAGTTCGGTTGCTTGCGCGCGGTTGATGAGGCGCAGGGCCATGTAGGCAAAGAATGCCGACAGCAGGGAAAAACTGAAAGCGATGGCCAGGTCCAGATACAACGCATTCCCAAATTCGGTCAGATAATCCTGTGAGGCCACACCGGCGACAACCATGATCGGCGCGACCGCCAGTCGACGGTACGTGATGATGCGGCCGATCCCATCGGCACCGTGCGCATTCAAAATTGTGCCCGTGACGGCACCAGATTTCGCCTGAGCCTGAAGCTCGGGCGAAGCCTGCCTGTTGCCAAGTTGGCTGGCCGGTATGCCGGGAAGGAGGGGCCACCGTGTAATCAGGCCCAGGTCACGGTCCCGCAGGGTAATGGTCCCATGCGGACCCAGGTCAAAACTCGACAGGAGTTTGTTGAAGTAATCTACACCGATGGTGGCATAGACGATGCCGGCAAAGGTGCCGTCAGGATAATTCAGCCGACGACCCAGCGTGATGATGGGAGCGTTGACGACCCGTCCCACGATCGGCTTGGATGTTTGCAGACTACCATCATCATGCAGAAGGTGATAGGTGAAATAGTCCCTGTCGGCGATGCTGACCCGGTCGCTCTTGACTACCTTGTCGCCCACGATGAGCAAGCCGTCCGCGCTGGCGATACGAAAGTTCCAGACTTCAGGCAGATGTTTTTCAAACCTGTCCAACATCGGCGCGATTGCGGCCTCGTTAATGACATGCTGTTGATCGAGGCTTTGCTCAACATCCCATTTGATATCAAGCAAGGCGAGATCGATTTTTTCGATGCTGCCTGTCACGCTCTGAGCGATCGCTTGAGAGATGTTGTCGGACAGCGCTTGGCCACGAAACGCATATTGCTGCC
>CAIJKV010000069.1 GCA_903821335.1 uncultured beta proteobacterium | reverse complement strand
GGGCCGTATCTTGCTGCCCGCGACCAGGGGATTTTTGAACCCTTGCCGGTCAAAGACATTCCGAACCTGAAAGACCTGCCACCGAAGTTCATTGATCCCGCAGGGCTGGCGGCTTATGTTTCGGCCCAGGTGTACGGCATTGCCTACAACACCGAGCGGATCAAGACGCCGCCGACGTCGTGGGACGACATGCTCAAGCCTGAATTCAAGGGGCGTATTGGCCTGGTCTCGATGGGGTCGACGCTGGGTTCGGCCTGGATGGTGGAACTCGCGCGGATTCATGGCGGCAGCGAAGAAAACATGGAACCCGCTTTCGAGTTCATCAAGAAGCTGTTGCCCAATGTGGGTGCCGTGGCCGCCAACCCGGGTGTGTTGGCGACGCTTTTCCAGCAAGGTCAGATCGATTTTTCGGTGCACTACATCAACAACATCGAAGCCCTGCGCGCCAAAGGGGTGCCGGTTGCCCTGGCGCGACCAGACACGAACTGGGGACTGGTGCGCAGCACAATGCATATCGTCAAGAACACCAAGGTTCCTGAACTGGCTGCGGCCTATATCAATGAAGCACTCAGCCTGGACGTTCAACAGAAGATGAGTGATGCACCGTATTTCGTGGCACCAAGCAACAAGAATGCCAAGTTTGGCACGGCACTCAGCGCGATCGCCAAGGATATGACCGAGCTGGAGACCTTTCGCACAACAGACTGGCTCAAGCTCAATCCACGTCGTGCCGAGTACATCGATCGCTTTAATCGCGAGGTGAAAGTCTAGGCTAACGCAATCAATATTCTGAGGGGAAGCTTTGCATGACTGACTCCGGTTCGCGTCGCAAATTTTGGCTCTTGATGCCTTTGCTGGTCTTCTTTGGCCTGTTTGTTGCGGCACCTTTGCTGTTGCTGGCCGGCGTCAGTTTATTTGACGACGCGGCGATGACGCAGACCGGGGTGGGTCAGTATGTCAAGTTCCTGGGTGATGGCTTTAATCGGGGGATTCTGTTCGAGACGCTTGGCCTGGCTTTTAGTGCGGTGGTGATTTCCATGCTGATTGGCTATCCGGTCGCCTATGCCTACGTGCTGTTGCCACGACGCTGGCAGACGCTGCTGATGTTCATCATTCTGATGCCGTTGCTGACCAGTTCGGTCGTGCGCACGTTCGCCTGGGTGGTGATACTGGGGCGTGAAGGACTGATCAACCAGTCGCTCTTGTCACTGGGTTTGATTGGCGCGCCGCTCAAGCTGCTTTATACGCAAGGCGCGGTGGCGATCGCCGTCGCGCAGATCGAGGTGCCGATGATGATATTGCCACTGATTTCGAGTATGTCTGCGATCGACCCGCAACTGCGTCATGCCTCGACCGCGCTGGGCGCTGGCCACTGGCGCACGTTTCGCCAGATTATTTTTCCGTTGTCGGTTCCCGGTTTGCTGGCCGGCACGCTGTTGGTGTTCACGGCATCGGCCAGTGCTTTTGTGACGCAGACGCTGGTCGGCGGTGGGCGCATGATTTTCATGCCGTTCTATATTTACCAGCAGGCCATTCAGTCGCAAAACTATCCCTTCGCTGCGACCATCACGATGGTGTTGCTGGCGAGCGTGCTGGGGATCGTATCGCTGATCAATTTCCTGGGGCGTAAAAGTGTGGGGTTCATCCATGGCTGAACTCTCGCGGCTGGTGCCCCATGCCAGCGGTTGTTCCAGCGGTTCTTCCAGAGCTTGCTCCAGTGCTTGTTCCGGCACTTGCCCTCGCGGTTGCCCCCCTGCGCGTCCCCGCACTCGCCATGGGTCCCGCTGGCTCGATCGTGTGAGTTTCACGCTGACCTTGTGGGTGGTGGCGGGCCTGGGTGTGCTGCTGCTTGTGCTGCCGACCTGCATTGTGGTGGTGACCTCGTTTACGTCGGGCTATTCGCTGCGCTTTCCACCCCCTGGCTATTCGGTGCGCTGGTATCAGGCACTCTTTTTTGATTCGCCTGAAATTATCGATGCGTTTTTGCTCAGTCTGAAACTCGCGCTGGCGTCGACCGCGATCGCTACCGTTCTGGCGACGGCCGGCGCACTGGTGCTGGCCCGCAACAAGGCGGCCTGGGCACGCCTGCTGGATTCGTTGTTCATGTCGCCCTTGATGTTGCCCAGTCTGGCGCTCGGGCTGGGGATCTTGATGCTGTTTAACCTGATGGGGCAGGGGTTGTCGTTCACGACGCTGATCGTTGGGCACGTGGCCTTGTGCACACCCTATGTGTTGCGCACGGCCTCGGCCAGTTATTCGCAGCTCGATCCGGTGTTACTGGACTGTTCACGCAGCCTGGGGGCGAGTGCATGGTTCACGTTTCGGAAAATTGAAATTCCTGCGTTGTTGCCGGGCATCGCGACGGGTGCGTTTCTCGCGTTCATGGCGTCACTCGACAACGTGGCGTTGTCGTTGTTTTTGTCCGATGCGCGCTCAGAGGTTCTGCCCATCCGGCTTTGGCACATTATCGAGGACAGCCTTGACGTGCGTGCCGCTGCCGCGTCGGGCAGCCTGATCATCGCCACGATATTGTTGATGTACCTGATGGAACGGATTGCGGGAATATCGCGCTACATGAAGTAAGTGAAGTAAGTGAAGTCGGTGACGGATGAGATGTAGGTGAAGTATGTGATCTATGTGATCGATGTGATCTATGTGAAGTATGTGAAGTATGTGAAGTATGTGAAGTAAGGACGCAATATGGCTCGCACGATTTTGCAGGGAGTTCTTGCTCTGACCGGTGCCGCGCAGGTCGCCAGCCCCGCGCCGGTGGACTTGGTGATTGAAGGTGATCGGATCGTCGCGGTTGTCGCGGGCGGGACCGCGACCGATGGCAATATCGTGCCCATGCAGGGCCGACTGGTGGTGCCGGGGCTCATTGATGGGCACTTGCACTCGCATGAACATTTCCAGAAAGGTCGGTTTGAAAACCTGCCTCTTGAGCTCTGGATGCATTATGTGCGACCGCTCCTGCCGGTCACGCTGACGCCGCGCCAAATCTACCTGCGCACGTTGATCGGTGCGATCGAGAGCCTGCGTAGCGGCGCCACCACCGTGGTGGATGACATGAGCCCGGGTGCTGTCATCGACCCCGAACGCATCGACGCGGTGTTTCAGGCGTATGAGGATATTGGCCTGCGGGCGGTGGTGGGCTTTTCAATGATGGACCGTCCCATCGTTGATAATTTTCCCGACGTCGACGCGGTGTTTCCGGCCGAACTTGTCGCCCAGCTGCGCAGCCTGCCGCGACCAAATCCGGCTGCACTGTTGCAGTGTGTGGCAGAGCTGGCGCGCACGCGTCATCCGAAAGAAAACCGGGTAGGGGTGATGGTGTCACCGTCCGCGCCGCACCGCTGTACACCTGAATTTTTGCGGCAATGCCGGCAACTGGCGGATGGGCTTGGGCTGCCGGCTGCCATTCATGTCCAGGAAACGCGCTTGCAGGTTGTCACCGGTCTGGCTTTCTATGGCAAGACGATGATTGCCAGACTGGCTGAGCTTGGTTTTCTGAAACCGGATACGACCTTGATTCACGCTGTATGGCTGAACCCCGAAGAGTTGCAAATGATCGCGGATGCGGGGGCGACGGTGCAGCACAATCCCTGGAGCAACATGATGCTCGGTTCGGGTGTGCAACCCGTGCGTGCCGTGCTGGATGCGGGCATCAACCTGAGCCTGGGTGCTGATGGCTGCGCGTCGACGGTCACCTGCAATATGCTCAATGTGCTGGGCAGTGCGGCGGCACTGTCCAAGCTGCGCGGCGACGACTACACGCGCTGGCTGAGCGCCGCCGAAACCTTACGTGCGGCGACTGTGGGTGGC
>CAIJKV010000068.1 GCA_903821335.1 uncultured beta proteobacterium | reverse complement strand
TTCTGCCGGTGTGCCCGCAGGGGCCAGGAACATGACCCAGCTTGAGGACACGATGGCAGGCCCCCCGGACTGTGGCACGGTGGGGACATTGGGTGCGACGGGCAGTCGTTCGGCTGAGAACATGCCGAGTGCCTTGATTTTTCCGCTGTTGACATGCTGCATCATCGAGCTGGGGACGTCGACCATGATCTGTACGTTGCCAGCGGTCAGGTCTGTCAGGGCGGGGGCGGTGCCCTTGTAGGGGATATGGACCATGTCGATGCCTGCGGTCTGCTTGAGCAGTTCCGAGGTCAGGTGGGCCGCAGACCCCACGCCAGACGAGGCAAACGAGACTTTACCCGGGTTGGCCTTGGCATAGGCGATGAGCTCGCCGACCGTGTTGGGCGCAAAGGCGTTGCTGGCTGTGATGATCAGGGGTGACACGGCGACCAGCGAAATCGGAATCAGGGACTTGACCGGGTCCACCATGATGCGGTTTTCGTACAGCGTCGCGTTGGCGGCGTGCGCGGTGATCACCGTCAGGATGGTGTAGCCGTCCGGGTTGGCGCGGGCCACTGACTCGACGCCAATGATGGAATTGGCGCCGGGTTTGTTTTCAACGACGATGGTCTGACCCAGAATTTGCTGGACACGCGCCGTGACCATGCGCGTGACGGTATCGGTATAGCCGCCCGGTGTGTAAGGCACCACCCAGCGTATCTGTTTGGTGGGGTAAACCTGTGCTGAGGCGGCGGTCGTGACCACGGCCAGCAGTAACGCCAACGTGCTTGTTATAAGTTTCATGTTTGGTCTCCAGCCTCTATTTTGCACCAGATGACTACACTACTGCATTGATACGGAACATGTCACCATGGAACTCACCCTTAAAGAGCGCCTGTACAACATTATCTTTGAGTCTGACACGCCGGCAGGCCTGTTGTTTGACAAGGTACTGATCTATACGATTCTGGTGTCGTTGCTGTCGGTGATTCTGGACAGCATCGGGCCGATTTCGCATCGTTTTCATCAGTCATTCAACGTGGCTGAATGGTTGTTCACACTGATGTTTTCGGTTGAGTATGCACTGAGGGTGTACTGCTCAAGGGACCGGATGCGCTATGTGTTGAGTTTCTATGGCCTGGTTGACCTGATGGCGGTCATCCCGACCTATCTTGCGCTGTTCTTCCCGGAGTTGCATGCACTGATAGACGTCAGGGTGTTGCGCCTGATCAGGGTGTTTCGGGTATTCAAGCTGACGGCCTATATGCAGGAATACGCCCACCTTGCCGCAGCGTTTGCCGCCAGCCGGCGCAAGATCGTCGTGTTCTTGTCGATCGTGCTGGCGGTCATGATGGTGATGGGCACACTGATGTACGTCATCGAAGGCCAGGAAAATGGGTTCACCAGTATTCCGGTGGGGATCTATTGGGCGATTACGACGATGACGACCGTCGGGTATGGCGACGTCACGCCCAAAACCGACCTGGGGCAGGTGATTGCGGCCGTGATGATGTTGATGGGTTGGGGCACGCTGGCGGTGCCAACCGGCATCATGACTGCCGAGATGTCACGCCAGTATCGCGATGGCAGGCAAGGACGGGCATGCGCCCGCTGTGGCCAGGAAGACCTGGCGCCCGACGACCGTTACTGCCGCCGGTGCGGTGAAAAATTGCCGTGCGCCTAGCGGTGCCAGCCACCACCACGGTAGCCGCCGCCACCGTGCCAACCGCCGCCATTCCAGCCACGGTAGCCGTAGCCGTAGCCACCGCCGCCCCAGTACCCCAAGCCCACCCCGAGTGCGACACCCACGCCAAACGGCACGATCGGGTTATAGGGCACGGCATAGGGGTAGGGA
>CAIJKV010000067.1 GCA_903821335.1 uncultured beta proteobacterium | reverse complement strand
TGGCCCATTCCCGCGGTCAAGATCGCCAAATGTGGCGCCGTGGAAGAGGACTTCGTCATAAAGCTGGGCGGCGAGTTCTGAACGCCCCCAGCCTGCAGAGGACAGTTCAGGCCAGTACGTCGGATTCAACACCCGCGAGATAATTTCACCCTGTATGTTGCGTTTCAGGAAACCCTTTTCGTAGAGGTCGAACAGCTTGTCGCCATACAGGCCATAAGCCAGCGCCGTGAAGCTGCCCCCCGAGACGCCGGTGATGACATCCACTTCGCCAAGCAAGGTGCCTGTTGTGCCGTCGGGCCGGGTAGCCATGGTGTTCTTGAGGAATTCGAGCACCCCATAGGAAAACGCCGCCGCACGCGTGCCGCCACCCGAAAATGCGAGAATGACCAGATTATCTTTGTTGGTCCCGCGGTCTGGCCGGGTATCGAAACGATAGCCGGTGGCCGGGTCAGCCTGTTTGATCGACGGGTTGATCGGGCGCGTCGCACAACCGCCTAGAATAAGCAGTACTGCAAGCCCGAGCCACAGCAGTGACCGGAATCGGCGCCTGTCATGGCGATGGGCGTTGTGAAACGAGAGGCTGGACATGGCGTCAGTGCATAGTGGGTTGATGGACGGATACGCGAGCTTCAAGCGTTGTAACCTGCCGGTACGTTCCGATTGTAAAGCGCTACGATGACACAACGACTTGAGCGCTGATTGCGCATCAGCAAATAGGTTGCCCAGACTACTCATATCAGGATGATCCGTATGAAACAATTCTTTCGCTTGTCAGCCGCCCTGGCGCTTGTTGTCTGTTCTTTCCATGCGGTCGCCCAGGACTGGCCGGCCAAGCCGATCAAGTTCGTGGTTCCCTTTTCAGCAGGCGGTGCCAATGATCTGATGGCTCGTGCCGCGGCTGAGGGTGCCTCGCGCGAGCTCGGTCGTCCCGTCATCGTCGAAAACAAACCCGGTGCCGGAGGCAATCTGGCGGCTGCCGCGGTGTCCAAGAGCGGGTCAGATGGCTACACCTTCCTGATCAGCGCCGCGGGCGTGCTGACCAACAGCATGATCAAGAAAGATAATCCGTTCAAGGATTCTGATTTTGTGCCAGTTGTCATGATCGGGCTGGCGCCATCGATCGTATTGGTCCTGTCCACATCCCCCTACAATAATCTTCGCGATTTCGTTGACGCATCCAAGGAAGGTGCCGGTTTTCATTTCGCCACAGCCGGTTCGGGCAGCACGCCTCACTTCGTGGCCGAACTGCTCAACACGCGCTATGGTGCGAAACTGATCCCGGTGCCATACAAAAGCGGTTCGGAAAGCGCTGCGGCAGTGATGGGTGGTCATGTGCAGGCGACCTCAGAGGCCAGCATTGTTGCGCTGCCCCACATCATGGCGGGTGAAAAGTTCAAGCCACTGGCCAACACCTGGACCCAGCGCATGGCGGTCCTGCCTGAACTCAGCACGGCGACCGAACAGGGCTTTCCCGAGCTGCAGATCGCCCATTGGGCGGGCATACATGCCCCAGCTGGCGTACCACCTGAAATCATGGACAAACTGGCCGCCGCCGTGGACAAGGCCATGAAGTCCCCCGCTGTGGCGGATCGACTGAAAAACATGGGTATCGAGCCTGTTGGCGGGACGCGCGCTGAATTCAATGTCTTCGTCGACAAGGAACGGGCGCGTCTCGGGGCAATTGTGAAAGCGGCCAATATGACAGAGGACTGACCGGGTGCCCGCACGGCAGTCCACGTTTGTGTCAGGGAATGCACTTAGTTGCGGGCGCAACTCTGATTTCTATAATGACTTTCATTCAGGCTTCCCGTTGGTGGCTTGTTTCCCGAATCGTTCAATTGAATGGGTGAATTGACCATGCCATCGAGTCACACGGCACTTGATCGCACATTGTCCTATCGCTTGCATCGTTTGCACAAGCTGACTGACCTGGAAAGCCAGCGTGCCTACCCGGAGTCGACAGGCCTGTCATTGAGTGATGGACGCTGCCTGGGGGCAGTCGGGGCCTTTGGTCCGCTGTCAGTCAACGAACTGGCCAGACTCTCGCATCTCACCAAAGGGCAGGCCAGTCGCGCGGCGCAGGCGCTGGTCGAGCGTGGCCTGATTCTCAAGCGCGACCGGGAGGAAGACGGTCGCGGTGTATCGCTGTCGCTCACCGCGCTGGGGCGCAAAGTATGGGGCAGGCTCATGCTTCTGGTTGAACAGCGCAATCAGGCAATCTTTAGCTGCCTGGCCGAACACGAACGGCTGTTGCTCAGCGACCTGCTGGATCGACTGATCGCCCATGCCGCGGGTGACGATCCTGATGTGACGACGTCAACTGGTGCCATCACAGTAGAATGAAGCGGTGGATGTATGGGTCAAGCCGCCGGCTGGACTTCGGGGCTTCGAAGAAACGAGGATGTCATGCTGATTCAATTCAAACGCAATGCAATACTTGCATCTCTGGTATTGGTTTTTTCCGGCTGCGCGCAGCAAACGAACATTCCTCCCGGGGCTCCTGTCAGCGCGGCGAGCTACGCCCCACCGCCAGCCGGTCAGTCTGCTTATCTCTCGCTGCCGCAGCTTGAGGCACTGGTATCGCCGATCGCGCTTTACCCCGACGCGCTGCTGTCGCAGATGTTGCTTGCCTCGACCTATCCGCTCGAAGTGGCCGAGGCTGCCAACTGGTTGCGCCTGAACGCTGGTTTATCTGTGGCCGCGCGCGAAACTGCGATGCAGTCGGAAAACTGGAGCAGCAGCGTCAAGTCGCTGGTTGCGTTCCCTCAAGCGATGAACATGCTGGGTAACAAGCTGGACTGGACACAAAAACTCGGTGATGCCTACCTCGCCCAGCCGGCAGACCTGATGCAGGCGGTGCAATCGTTGCGGTTGCGCGCCAAACAGGCTGGCAACCTGCAGTCCAGCCAGCAGGTTGCCGTCACAAGCGATGCAGATGCCAATATCATCATCGCGCCGGCCAATCCGCAGATTGTGTATGTGCCAACCTATAACCCCACCATGGTCTACGGTGCCTGGCCTTATGCCGCCTACCCACCCTATCCTGCTTACGATCCGATGTGGGGCGCCATGTCGTTTGGCATCGGCATGGCTGTTGGCGCTGCTTTCTGGGCGACGCCAAACTGGGGAACCGGTTCGATTCAGGTGAACAACGCGAACTTCAACAATTTTAATCAGCACTACGGTGCGGGTCGGGGACCGACCACGCCGGCTGATATCGCGCGGCAGCAAAACGCTGCCAATGACTGGAAGAACAACGCGACAACCCAGGAGAAACAGGACGCCAGGCAAGCTGGGCAGCGTGCGCAAAGCACCTTCCAGAATAATGCGACTTCCCAGGAGCGCCAGCAGGCCAGCCAACTCAGGCAGCAAGGCCAGAGTGATTATCAGCAGGATAAGGCCAATCCGAACGCCATGCGCGAGAGCGCGCAGGAAAACGCCATGCGTGCTCAAGGGCGCAGCGATTACAACCAGGATCGTTTTGGCGGGTCGGGCTTTGACCATGGCTTTAGCGGCGGGTCACGTTTTGGTGGTGGCGGTTTCGGAGGTGGTTTTGGCGGCGGGCGTGGCGGCGGCGGTCGTCGCTAGGTTGTTTTGCAGCAGTCCTGCAGATGCGGTGTACGACGGTGTCGCGCGCTTGCACTCAACGGGATTCTATAATTGTGCAATGACGAACAAGGAATACTCATGATCAAGAAAATGATTGCGATGACAGCGCTGGCGATGTTGTTCTCGGGTACATCGTATGCGCAGCGGGAAATGCCCAAGGCCGACGCCTCGACGCAGGCCATGGTCAACCTGTGCCAGGATACGGCGGACCAGGAAGGTCAGAACTTCTGTTTCGGTTTTGGCGAGGGCGTATATCAGGCCAACATGATCAACCGTGACTCCAGGGCTGCAAAGACCATCTGTGTGCCGGAGGGCATGTCCCGTCGGGACGTGCTGGCTGACTTCATCAAGTGGAGTCGGGCCAATCCACAGTATGACAATGACCAGGCCGCGGCCACCGTGATGCGGTACTTGCCGCTGCGGTTCCCGTGTAAGGGTTAAAACAAAAATACCGGAGACAAACATGATGCAACTTTATTACGCCGCCAGTTCACCTTATGTCCGCAAAGTTATGGTGGTGGCGCACCACCTGGGCGTGGCCGACAAGATCGAGCTGTTGACCGCAGCGGCAAGCCCGGTCAAGCGTGACCGCAATATTGCCCAGTTCAACCCGCTGGCCAAAGTTCCCTCTGCCAAGACCGATGATGGACAGATGCTGTATGACAGCCGCGTGATCTGCGAGTATCTTGACGCCCAGAGCAACGCAGGCCTGTTCCCCGCTGCCGGCCGTGCACGCTGGACAGCACTGGTCCAGCAGGCGCTCGGAGATGGGTTGCTGGATGCAGCCCTGTTGGTGCGCTATGAGCGCATGGTTCGGCCAGCCGAGTGTCGCTGGCAGGATTGGGACGACGGACAAATGTCAAAAATCGACGACTGCCTCAACGAGATTGAAGCGCAGGCCGCAACGCTTGGCACGCACACCTTCACCATTGGCGAAGTGACCATTGGCTGCGCCCTGGGTTACCTGGATTTTCGTTACGCGGAACTGGCCTGGCGAGATAAACATCCTGAGGCGGCTGCGTGGTTTGCCGTGTTTGCACAAAATCCGGCCATGTTGGCGACGGCTCCTAAAGGCTGATGTCAGGCGTCACCCAGGCAGATGACTAGCGCGGCATCGTCACGATTAGTCGTCTGTCACCAGACCTCGTCGTTCGAGGCGCGCCTCTTGATAGATTTTCATCATGCCCAGCATGACCGAGGTCGTCCAGGCAAAGCAAAACATACCAGAGAGCGCGATGATCGTCGTCAGTAACTTCCAGCCGACTGGCAGGATGTCCTGCCCATAGCCAACAGTCGTGTAAGTGTTGCCACAGAAAATTACGGCTTCGCGCATGTTGTTGGCCAGGCCAGCCTTGAATATTGCGTAGGACCAGATCCCGATTTCAAGAACGTGCGCCATCATGATGCAAACGATGCTGAGATAAAAAATAGCTTCCACAAGCCAATACAGTTTCTTGCTCAGCAGGCGAGCCGATTCCCAAACGTAGTACCGGTTGACCATAGCCATGGTAAATCCGTGGACAAACAGAATCAGGATCATCATCAACCCACCGAAGACAATATCGGGCAGGTCATATTCGGCCATGAAGGCTTGGGCGCTCTCGACCACAGCAGACTGTGATTTCAGGATCGTGATCGGATCTGCAATACTGCCTGCCTGAGCCAAGTATGTCATGTGGGTCCTCGCGATTGTTTGTGTCTCATGCCGCGTATTTTCTCACGACTATAAATGTTCCGGTGCGTTATTCTGTAAGCGGTCATGCGGGGCTCAGCCTGCAGCGCACGGCCGGTTCATCTGACCGGTCTGTGTAATCTAAATTGTTAAAAAAACAGGAAAAATTCCGATGCCCCCCACCGTCGACCTACGCAGCGATACGGTTACTCAGCCAACCGCGGGGATGCGTGCCGCCATGCTTGCCGCCCCACTTGGCGACGATGTCTTTCGCGAAGACCCGAGCGTGAATGCCCTGCAGGACAACATTGCGCGGTTGCTGGGGTTTGAATCCGCGCTGTTCATGTCCAGCGGAACCCAAAGCAACTTATGCGGCATTCTTGCGCACTGTCAACGCGGTGACGAATACCTGACCGGGCAGATGGCGCATTGCTACCGGTGGGAGGCGGGTGGTGCTGCCGTGCTTGGCAGCGTGCAGCCTCAGCCCTTGAATCATCAGGCCGATGGCAGTTTGTCGCTCGACGATATTGACGCTGCAATCAAGCCCGATGACGCGCATTACGCACGGTCACGCCTGTTGACGCTCGAAAACACCCTGGGCGGAAAGGTGCTGCCGTTCGAGTATGTGCAACAAGCCACTGCACTGGCGCACTCCAGGGGCCTGGCCAGGCACCTCGACGGCGCACGCCTGTTCAATGCCGCAGTCGCCCAGGCGGCGCCCAACGGTCAGACGCCTTGGCAGCAAGCTCGACGGATCGCGCAGTGTTTCGATAGCGTGTCGGTGTGCTTTAGCAAAGGGCTGGGCGCCCCGGTGGGTTCGGCGTTGTGCGGATCACGCGAATTCATCGCGCGGGCGCATCGGCTTCGGAAGATGGTCGGCGGTGGCATGCGCCAATCAGGCATGCTGGCCGCAGCAGCAAGTTATGCGCTTGCGCACAACGTTGATCGTCTGGCCACCGATCACGTGCTGATGCGGCGTCTTGCACTCGGACTGAAAAATATCGACGGCGTCGAATTTGAAATGCCGCAGACCAATATCCTGTTTGTCGACCTCACTGGCGCCGCCCGGGAGCGCGGTGCTGCGTTGATCGAGCACCTGCGCGAGCAGGGCATTCTGGTGACCGGGCTGTATCGACTGCGTTTCGTGACGCATCTGGATGTTGATGAGGCGGGCATCGATCGCGCGATCAGCGCCATGAGAAGTTTTTTTAGCTAAGCTTCATGTGAAGTGCGGTACGCAAATCGTCGGGCACAGCGACAGGCCGTTGCGTGGCGCGGTCGACGCAACAGTGTGTAAAGGTGCCTTGTGCCGAGGCCTCTTGCTCGTGCTCGCTGCCAAATACGGCAACCTGATAGGTGATCGTGCTGTTTCCAAGGTGGGCGACACGCACGCCGACTTCGATCGTGCCCGGCGAGGAGACCTGGTGGAAGTACCGGCACGCTGAGGCGACGACGAGTGTCTGATAGGCGCCTGATAAAACTTTCCGGAAAGTTGTCGCAACAAGATAGCTGTCGACCGCTGTATCGAAAAACGAGTAGTAGGTCGCATTGTTGATGTGGCCGTTGGCGTCATTGTCCGAGTACCGCAGGGTAATGGACTCGAAAAAACGGAAGTCCTTGCGCGACAGCGGGCCTGCGTGGCGCGGAATTGTTGAGAGGTCAGGTTGTGTCATATTGAGTTCAGCCATGGATTCTGTTGCATGTAGTCGGCTTCAAAAGCGCTGATCTGATCCATGTAGGATAGCGTCAGGTCGATTTCGTCGACGCCTTTAAGCAGGCATTCGCGCCAGAAGGCGTCAATGGCAAAATTGTATCGTACGCCCCCACGGGTGCCGGGCAAGCCCCATTGCACCGACTGCTGTTCAAGGTCGACCTGCACGATGCAGTCGGCTGTCCCAGCCAGGAGTAGAGCGATCAGTTCCGTCACAACCTGCTCATCCAGTCTAATGGGCAACATGCCATTTTTCAGGCAGTTGCTTGCAAAGATATCTCCGAAACTGGGTGCAATCACTGCCTGAAACCCTGCGTCGGCCAGGCTGTAGACCGCACCCTCGCGCGATGAGCCGCAGCCGAAGTTGTGCTCAGCTACCAAAATCTTTGCCTGGCTGAACTTGGGTTGATTCAATATGAAACCAGGTTCTGGCGCGCCCTGCGCGTCGTGGCGCAGGTCGTGGAACAGGTAAGGGCCGTAGCCGCCCGCGAGCCTGCGATCCATTTTCAGGAATCGAGCCGGAACGATCTGGTCGGTGTCGATGTTGCGACCGATGATCGGGGCAGCGAGGGAACAAAATTGGACAATGGGTTTCATGCGCGCATCCACTCGCGCACATCGGTCAGGTGACCGGTGAGTGCTGCGGCCGCCGCCATTGCCGGGCTCATCAGGTGGGTCCGCGAGCCCGGGCCCTGACGGCCGACAAAGTTCCGGTTGCTGGTGGAGGCCATCCGGACGCCGGGGGGGGCGACATCGCCATTCATCGCGGCACACATCGAGCATCCCGGCTCGCGCCATTCCAGTCCGGCATCTATGAATACACGATCCAGACCCTCGGCTTCGGCGGCCGCCTTGACGAGTCCTGAGCCGGGGACAACCATGCCTGGCACGCGCGCGCGTCGACCGCGCAGGATGTCGGCTGCTGCGCGCAGGTCTGACAACCTGCTATTGGTGCACGAGCCAATGAACACGCGATCAATCGCAATGGTAGTCAGGGCCATGCCGGGGGTCAGTCCCATGTAGAGCAGTGCTGCACTGGCTGCCGCACGCGTTTGTGTGTCCGCCATGGAAAGGGGATCGGGCACGACTGCCGTGATGGGTAGTGCCGCGTCGGGGCTGGTACCCCAGGTGACCATCGGTGCGAATTGGCGGGCATCCAGGCTGACTTCGCGGTCAAAGGTCGAACCCTCGTCGCCAGGCAGTTCTTTCCACCTGGCGAGGGCGGCGTCCCAGTTCTTTCCGTGTGGCGAGTGAGGCAAACCGTGCAGGTACTCAAAGGTCGTGTCGTCGGGTGCAATCATGCCGCAGCGTGCGCCAGCCTCAATGGCCATATTGCAGACGGTCAGTCGTTCATCGATACTCATGGCGCGTATGACCTCACCGCTGAATTCAATGGCATGACCGACCGCGCCGTCTGCACCGATACGTGCAATGATGGCCAGCACGACGTCCTTGGCGCTGACACCTGCCGGGCGCACGCCGTTGAGTGCAATGCGCAGTGTGCGAGGTTTGGCTTGCCACAGGGTCTGCGTGCTCATGACATGCACACTTTCGGACTGCCCGATGCCAAAGGCGATCGCACCCAGCGCGCCATGCGTGGACGTGTGGCTGTCGGTGCAGACGAGCATCGCGCCAGGCAGGGTCAGGCCCTGTTCTGGCCCGACCACGTGGACGATCCCCTGTCGATGATCTTGCAGGGAAAAGTGTCGCACCGCTGACCATTCCATATTTTGCTCGAACTGTGTGAGCATCGCGGCGATTTCAGGGCTGGCGGCGTCGCTCACCAAGCGTCCGCGCGTGGGTACATAATGATCCGGTACAGCAAACACCTGGCCGGGGCGACGCACCGTTAGTTTGCGTGCCTGGAGTTGCCTGAAGGCATGAAACGAGCCGTCATGCATGATGTGGCGGTCGATATACATCAGGCTAGGGCCGACCTCACGCGCGACGACCACATGGTTTGCCCAGACTTTGTCAAAGAGTGTCCTGGGCGGCGTCTGGGGCCCTGCGTGAGTGGACTGCATTGTTGTCTCCATGGCGCAAGGATGGTATGACGCGCCGACTGGTGCAATTAATTTTTATTCGGCCCAATTTACCAGCTTTGCCGGGGTAGGGCATACCCCGCAGCGCGAGCTTGCGAGTGATTGGGTCAGCAAATATTTTCTGGCGCCTGGCCTCGCCAATATGGATAATTCGCGAAACAGGAGGGAATAATGAGACTGAATAACAAGGTCGCTGTCGTAACAGGCGGGGCAAGCGGGATTGGTCGGGCAACGGCCGAGCGGTTCGCTCGTGAAGGGGCGAGAGTCGTTGTCGCTGATAAAAACCACTTGGCAGCGATCGAGGTGGCGCAGCGAATCGGTCAGGACAGCATGGCAATCGCAGTCGACGTGTCTGACTCGAAGCAGGTGCAGTCGATGATTCGGGAAGCGCACGAACGATACGGCCGCATCGATATTCTGATCAACAACGCGGGGTTCGGAATCGCCGCGACGGTTGTTCAGACGGATGAAGAGGATTGGGACCGACTGATGTCGGTCAATCTGCGGGGAATTTTTCTGTGTTCGAAATACGCCATACCAGTCATGGCTGCGGGCGGTGGCGGTGCGATTGTCAATACGGGGTCCTATACCGCCGTGGTAGGGATTGCAGGGCGCGCTGCCTACGTGGCGTCGAAAGGTGGCATCGTTTCGTTGACGCGTGCCATGGCGATTGATCACGTCGGGCAGAACATCCGGGTCAATGCCGTTGCCCCGGGAACAATCGCGTCACCCTATTTTGACGCGATCTTTGCCAACTCGGACGATCCGGTCAAGCTGCGCGCAACGCTTGAAGCGCGTGCGCCCATGAACAGGATGGGGCGTGCGGAAGAAATCGCCAACGCTATTCTTTGGCTGGCCTCTGACGAGGCGTCCTTTGCAACGGGCTCTGTACTGACGGTTGATGGTGGCACTTCCATCTGGTGAAGTGTCAAGGGCTGACACCACATCATGCGAATTGGGGTTTGGCGTAGGGTTACCCACCTTTGTCGGTGCTCAATCGAGTTTGATGTCATTGACCTTGATGACCTGACTGAACTCTTTGCTGATCTGGCTGAGGTAACGCTTGAAATCATTCGGGTTGCGGTAGTCGACCTCGACGGCAATCGTGGTGAAGGCCTGTATGACTTCGGGAAGCGCCATGATTTTGGCGACTGCCGCGCTGAGACGATTGACCACCGGTGCGGGCGTCCCCGCCGGCACCATGACACCCAGCCAAGCGCCCAGGTCAAAGCCTGGAATGCCTGCAGTATTCGCGAGTGGTTCGAAGCCGGGAGTCACGATACTGCCTTTCGCCAGGGATACGCCATAGCCCTTGAGCCTGCCGCTGCGCACAAAAGGCATCGTCGCCGCCGCGGTTTCGACGCTGTAGGTAACCTGCCCGCTGCTGACGTCAGTTAATGCAGGAGACGAGCCCTTGTAGGGGACATGCACCGACTTCAGCCCCAGCGCCCCGTTTAAGGACTCTGCGATCAGGTGTGCGGTGGCGCCCGTCCCTGACGATGCAAATGTGTATTTGCCGGGGTTGGCCTTGACCAGCGCCACGAATTCTTTGATGTCTTTAGCCGGAAAGTTGGGTGCGGTGACCAACACATAAGGCGACAGACCCACCATGGCGATGGGCTCCAGATCACGTTGTGGCTTGTAGGGGAGTTGCTGCAGCAGGGGACTGACGGTGACTGGGCCGCTTGAAGCCATGAGAATGGTGTAGCCATCCGGTGCGGATTTGGCCACCATGTCGGTACCGATCGTACCGCCCGCTCCGGCCTTGTTTTCAACTACCACAGACTGCCCGAGTTCTTTGGACAGTTCCTGCGCGACGACACGTCCTGCAAGGTCGGTAGCTTGTCCGGGGGGCCATGGCACGATCAGCTTGATGGCATGGCTCGGATAGGATCCTTGCGCGAGTGCGGTAGAAGCCGCTGTCAGGTTGAGTGATATCAGCACCAGGCCTGCTGCCCACATCAATTTGTGTCGTGGTTGACTGACGCGCGGTCGAGCTGTTGCAGCGCGATCTGAAGTGTTGGGCAAAGTTGGTCGCATGGTGTCCCCTCGGCAACTAAACGTTTCTAAGTTTTGTGCGCTATTTTGAGCGCATTTTGACCCAACGACACTCAGGGAATACCAAGGGATAGCGCGCGAGCACCTTCTGCGCATGTTTCTTTACAGTCCTTGCGTTGTTTCGTACGATGCGTTCACGATCCTGGACAGAGGCAGTTTGTCGTGACGCATGCATCAATAAACAACGAATACCCGAAGCAGATACCCTGGTCCAATAGCCTGCTCAGGCTGGCGGATCGTTTTGGGGACGATGTGGCCATTTCCGATGGTGCGGGCCGGCAACTGACGTACCGACAAATGTGTGACAAGGCGCATGCCCTGGCTACGAGACTTCGTGGGCTTGGCATGCGTGCCGGGCAACCCGTTGGGGTGCTCTTGCCCAATAGCCTCGAGGCGGTGTGGGTCTCATATGGCATCCGGTTGTGCGGCGCCGCCGAAACGCCATTGAGTTGGTCAAGCACACCCGACGAACTTCAGTGGGCCGCAACAATCGCCTCACTGAATTGGGTTGTATCGTGCCCCGAGCGTGCCGACGGGCTGTGTGCGTTGGGTCTCACCCCGCTTTTACTCGATTCAGTTGAAGAACGCCGCAAACTTGAGACATTCGCGGCGGTCCCGGCAGAGCTGCCCGGCAGGATCTTGTTGACCTCAGGGACGACCGGAAAGCCCAAAGGTGTGCTGTATCGACACGGTGCGAGATACGTCGGTGAGCAATTGCTCAAGGCGACTCTTCCCTTTATCCCCGTACGCGGCGAACGCATTTTGCTGATGACGCCGTTCGTGCATGGCGCATCGTTACTCACCTATGCCTGGTGCGATGCGGGCGCCGAGGTGGTCTTGCTCGACGGTGTCGATATCGATCGGATCCGGTTGCTGTTGAATCAGGGCAGCCTTACTGCCATTTTCGCTCCACCGACGGTGTTGGCAAAAATGACGGCAGCCTTTGAGGGCATCAAATTTTCTGGGGTGAAATGTATTTTCACCGGAACTCAACCGCTCAGCGCCACGATTTACAACAAAGCCTGCGAAATGTTTGGTCCAGTGGTGCGGGTGACCTATGGCAAGTCTGAATGTGTGAATCCAATTACCGTTCTGGATTCCGAGAGCACACACGCATATTTCAGTTCCGACGAGGGCAGTCGTGCCGGCGCCTGCGTGGGATGGCCGGCCCCCGGGGTTGAAATCAGGATTGCTACGCCCGAACCTGTGGACAATCATCAAGAACATGACGACGGGGAAATCATGCTGCGGGCTCCGCAGATGTCGTCCGGTCTGCTGACACCAGCGGGATTTATGCCGCACGGTGACGAGGGTTGGCATGCAACCGGGGACCTTGGCTATTTTGACCCGCGCGGTCGTCTGATGTTGACGGGTCGGATTGCCGATGTCATCAAGACGGGCGGCTATCGCGTGAATCCAGATGAAATTGAGGCGCTGGTCACAGGCATGAGCCAGTGCGGGCAGGTGTGTGTGACCTCCGTGCCTTCGGA
>CAIJKV010000066.1 GCA_903821335.1 uncultured beta proteobacterium | reverse complement strand
GCGCGTTCATTTCAAATCACCAATATTTTTCCAAAGCTGACGGTATTTGAGAACTTACGTTTGTCTGTCATGCGCAGCCATGGAATGCAGTACACCTTCTGGCGCTTTATTGATCGTGCAAAAAAGGTGACTGAAGAGACAGACAGTCTTATTGAGCAGGTGCGTCTTGTCGCCAGAGCAAACACTATTGCCGGTGAGCTCTCTTACTCGGAACAACGTTCCCTGGAGATCGCAATGACCGTAGCCAGTGATCCCAAGATCATCTTGCTCGATGAGCCGATGGCGGGCATGTCAAAAGAAGAGACTACCTACACCGTCGGTTTAATCAGGGAACTGAGCCATGGTCGTACTCTGATGATCGTTGAGCACGATATGGACGTGGTGTTCTCTCTAAGCGATCGGATTAGCGTTCTTGTCTACGGTCAGGTGATTGCGACTGGAACGCCCGAAGAGATCAGGAACAATGCCCGCGTGCGCGAAGCCTACCTGGGCTCGGAGGTGCACGCATGAGCGCCAGTCAGCCATTACTGAACGTGTGCGATCTGCACGCACATTATGGGAAAAGCCATATATTGCATGGCGTCAGCTTTGATGTGGGCGTCGCCGAAGTGGTCAGCCTGTTGGGGCGTAACGGTTCGGGTCGATCGACCACGCTCAAGGCGATCATGGGTCTTGTGCCACCTACATCAGGTGAGGTCAATCTCAATGGCCATAACCTTGCAGGTTCTCGCCCTTTTCATGTCTGTCGAGCCGGGATTGCATACGTCCCTGAAGAGCGCGAGGTATTTGCGAACCTGACCGTTGATGAAAACCTCCGCATGGGCGAGCAACCTGCCGCCAGCGGTGTGATGCAGTGGTCGGTCGAGCAGATGTTTGACTATTTTCCCCGACTCAAGGAACGCCGCAACACCAGCGCTGGAAGTATTTCAGGTGGAGAGCAGCAGATGCTCACCATTTGCCGATCCCTCTTGGGGAACCCGCGCGTCATTCTGATTGATGAGCCGACCGAGGGCTTGGCTCCGATGATCGTTACGGTGGTGGGTGAGGTGATCAAGGACATTCAGCATAAAGGCGTGTCCGTCGTGCTGGTGGAACAGAAACTCGCCATTGCCATGAAGGTATCGAACCGTGTTTGCGTCATGGGACACGGTCGCATCGTCTTTGAAGGCACACCCCAGGAACTGATCGCTAACGAACAGCTGTTAAGGGACTGGTTAGCCGTATGAATACTACATTTAGGAATAAATAATGTCTGAACATATTCCCCTGAAGCCTGCGGCACCATGGGTCGAGCTGCGAACCACTGACACCGACTGGAAGAAAGCCGATCCCAAGTTGCTCGGTTCCTTGCTAAGCCACATGCATCTCATTCGCGGTTTTGAAGAGTGTGTACTTGAACTGGCCGGCGAAGGCCTGGTGCATGGACCGGCACATTCGAGTATTGGACAAGAGGGGGGCGCAGCTGGCTCGATTGTTGGGTTGACAGCCACCGATGAGGTGAATGGCTCTCATCGTGGACATCATCAGTTTTTATCGAAGGCGCTGGGCTACGTTGCACCCGAGGGAATCGACCCCAAGGCCGCGCTATCCGACGAAGTCCGTCAATTGCTCAAACGCACGCTTGCTGAAATCCTTGGACTCGCCCAAGGGTTTTGTCACGGCCGCGGTGGCTCGATGCACTTGCAATGGGCAGAGGCTGGTGCGCTCGGTACCAACGCCATTGTGGGCGGTGGTGTCCCGTTGGCCGCAGGCGCTGCCTGGGCACATCAACACGCTGGAACCAAGGACGTGGCCGTGACGTACTTCGGTGATGGTGCGACCAACATTGGTTCTGTCCTGGAAACCATGAATCTTGCGGCAGCCTGGAAGTTGCCCTTGTGTTTCTTTATCGAAAATAATCGCTATGCCGTTTCGACGACCGTAGAGGAATCGACGGCTGAGCCGCGCTTGTCTGCGCGTGGCCTGGGTTTCAGTATTCCCAGCTGGAAGGTCGATGGCATGGACCCGCTGGCGGTGCACCTCGCCATGCAAGAGGCACTGGCACACATGCGTGCCGGAAAAGGACCTGCCGTCGTTGAGGCAGATGTCTATCGTTTCTTCCATCAAAACGGCCCATTCCCGGGAAGTGCCTTCGGCTATCGAACGAAAGAAGAGGAGCAGCGGTGGCGTCAGCGTGATCCACTCGAGTTGACCGCCAAGCAAATGGTCAAGCGAAAACTCATTACTGCCGCTCAAGTCGCGACCCTGAAGAGTCATATCAAGGAAGTCATGCGCCAAGCGACGGCTGAACTCATTGAAGCGGACCCAGACGGCAAAGTCGGTCAGCGACGTATCCGTCCAGAATTATGGCCAAGTCCGAATTTTTGCGATGTGGGATTGCGCGGTGACCTGAGCGAGTTTCAGGGATTGCGCACCGAAGAGCAAGGCACGTTTTCCGGCAGGGTTGAACCGCGCAAATTCGTTGATGTGGTCGCCGATGTCATGACACGTCGCATGGATACAGACAAGTCAATTGTTGTCCTGGGTGAGGACGTTCATCGTCTGAAGGGTGGCACGAATGGCGCCACCCGTGGTTTGAAAGAGAAGTTCCCTGACCGTGTGCTTGGCACGCCGATCAGTGAGAATGCCTTTGTGGGTCTGGGTGGTGGCATGGCTCTGGACGGTCGATTCAAGCCCGTCGTTGAGTTCATGTATCCAGACTTTATGTGGGTTGCGGCGGATCAGGTTTTTAACCAGATTGGTAAGGCTCGCCACATGTTTGGTGGTGAAAGCGCCGTTCCCCTGGTTCTGCGCACTAAAGTTGCAATGGGTACTGGCTATGGATCGCAGCACTCAATGGATCCGGCAGGGATTTTTGCAACCAGCCCCGGTTGGCGTATTGTCGCGCCATCGACGCCGTTTGACTATGTTGGGCTGATGAACGCAGCCTTGGCCTGCAAAGATCCGGTTCTCGTTATTGAGCATGTCGATCTGTACAACACCACAGGATTGGCACCAGTGGAAGACTTTGATTTTATTCTGCCCGTTGGAAAGGCTGCGGTGCGTCGCAGTGGCTCGGCCATGACGGTAATCAGCTATCTCTCCATGGTGCAGCATTCTTTGGAAGCCGCGGAATTAAGCGGTTTCGACGCAGAGGTGATCGATCTTCGCTGGCTCGATCGCGCCAGTATCGATTGGGAAACTATTGGGGCCAGTATCAAGAAAACCAACAATGTTCTGCTCGTCGAACAGGGTTCGCGTGGAACTTCATACGGTGGCTGGCTCGCCGATGAAATTCAGCGTCGATATTTCGACTGGCTGGATCAGCCTGTCCAGCGCGTCACCGGAGGCGAAGCTTCACCCAGTATTTCCAAGGTACTTGAGCGCGCTGCGGCGGCAAGAACCGAGGAAGTGGTGCAAGGTATGCGCAAAGTAATGAAGGAAAAAGGTTAGGCGTGAATGGGGTGAAGCATTGCTGAACTCGAACTGGACGCGAGGAACTCAATTGCCGTCAAGTACCCATCATTACTTTCCGACCGTCTTGATTTAAATATTGGGAGCGCCTGACATGGCCACTCTGTTACGTATGCCAGAAGTGGCTGCAAATGCAACGCATGCGACCGTCGTGGCATGGACCAAGAAAGAAGGTGATGCTGTCGCCGTAGGTGACTGCATCGCTGAAATTGAAACTGAAAAAGCGGTTGTCGAATACATCTCGGATTGGGCTGGCGTCATGGGTGTCCAACTGGTCAAGGGTGGACAGGAGATCGAAGTTGGTGCCCCGATTGGGGTGCTACTGTCGTCTGCAGATGAAAAAGTAGATGACAAATCGATGCTCACCCAGGCGGGCTTGACCTCGGAGCCGGCTCGGCAGGCAGAGCCTGCTTCGGCGGGCATTGCAGCCAGGGCTCAGGAAGCGATCTCGACGTTCGCTCCATTGCCAGTAGCTTCTGCACAGGGTGGACGCATTTTCGCCAGTCCGTTGGCGCGTCGCCTGGCCTTACAACATGGACTGCAGCTCAGCGGCTTGAGCGCAAGCGGTCCCAACGGCCGGATCATCAAGCGTGACGTGGAAAATGCGGCGGCGCTGCGCCAAGCGCCTGCCCAGGAAATTCAGACCTGGCTAGTCACTCCCGTTGCTGTTGACTCAAGCGGCAATGTCAGTGGTTCCAGTGAACATCCGCACACGAGTATGCGTCGCACCATTGCCCGACGCCTCACCGAAAGCAAGACGACAATCCCGCACTTCTATCTTTCCTCGACTTGCCGGTTGGATCGACTGTTGGCACTTCGTGCAGAGATCAACGCGCATACTCCGAAGAAAATCTCGATCAATGACTTTATTATTCGCGCTGTCGCAGTCGCCTTGCGTCAGGTACCCAGTGCGAACGTCAGTTGGACAGACACGGCTATGCGTCACTATGAGCATGCTGACATTGCTGTCGCAGTCTCAACAGACACTGGTTTGATTACTCCGATTGTTCGTCGTGCCGACACCAAGGCGTTATCGACAATCAGTGCTGAGATCGCAGACCTGGCAGCGCGCGCGCGGGCAGGTCAATTGCGTCCAGAGGAATATCAGGGTGGAAGCTTTAGCGTCAGCAACCTCGGCATGTTCGGCGTGCCCGAGTTTTCTGCCATCATCAATCCGCCACAAGCCGCAATTCTGGCTGTTGGTGCGACGCAGCAGCAGCCAGTCGTACAAGACGGTCAAGTGGTGATTGGATCGGTGATGACCGTCACACTTTCCGTCGATCATCGCGCGATTGACGGTGCGGTTGCTGCCCAATGGCTGGCAGCCTTTAAGGGTCTAATCGCAACACCACTCTCAATGCTGGTGTAGGAGGCTTTCAATGACTCAACCGAACCACGACATTTTGAGCATTGATGGCGACCGAGATGATTATTCGCTAAACAATTTAAATCTAACTTAACCGCCTAACCCGGCTCATCGAAGTGGAGAAAATAATGCTCAATCTGAAAGATGCGTCGCAGCGTCTGCCACTCGCATTAGCTGGACAGGCGCACAAAGTATGTCGCCGCCTTACACTGGCCTGAGAGTCACGACAAAGGAGTTAACCATGATCATCGACTGCCACGGTCATTACACGACAGCGCCGGGCGCACTCAAGGACTACCGCACCCGGCAAACCGAGGCGTTTCTGATGGGGCAGGCGCTTGCACCGGATTTTCATATTTCCGATGAGGAAATCAGGGCGTCGCTCGAGAACAACCAGAACCGGATTCAGCGCGAACGCGGAGTCGATCTGACGCTGTTTTCACCGATTGCGGGTGCCATGGCGCACCACGTG
>CAIJKV010000065.1 GCA_903821335.1 uncultured beta proteobacterium | reverse complement strand
GCCGAACGGCTGGAAGACGCCGTGCGTGCGCAGGGCCTGGCAGGCTTTAGGGCCGCCACGACACGGGCGCTGCGCTACCCGAGAAGATTTCGCCAGGCCATGCGGCTCTATGACTTGCTGGGCGTCCAGCGCTGGCTGGGCTACGAACTGAGCCAGCGTTTTGTCTTGCTGATGTGTATGCGTTCGGTATCCCGGATGCTGCTGAAGTTCTGTGATGAAGAGTTGCGTCCCATGCTGGGAGACGCCACGGCCGAACAACTCAGGGTGGCCCACCAGCATCGCCTGAGCCTGATCCAGGATGGCCTGCAGGCACTCAATTTGCAGTACCCGAAATATGCGTTGTGGTTGCAGGAAGACTATCTGGGCCGCATTGCACGACGACTGGAGCGTGAGCGCTACGGCGAAATGCTGAGCCAGTCCCTCATCAGTGGCGAGGTCTACGCGGACTTGCTCGAGCAGCTCAACACACGCTGGAACTTTCTGGACCGTGACCCCCCGCTGGACATCGAGATGGGGGCCGCCGAACTGGTTGAACGGGTGCCGCTCTTGCAAGGCATGTCTCCGGACGCGCAAAAGGCCGTGACCCGACTGCTTAAGCCGCGCCTGTTCTTGCCTAACCAGCTGATTCTGGGGCCCGCCAAGCCCGCCGGATCGCTCTATTTCGTCGCCTCGGGTGCCGTGAGCGTGCTGTTGCCCGATGCGACGCACGTTGAACTGGGAACAGGTGAGTTTTTTGGCGAGCTGTATCTGCTGTCGAATGAAAAATTCGAGTTTGAGGTGCGATCGCTTGGATACAGCAAGCTGCTGAGCCTGTCTGCCCGCGACTTCAAGGCGCTGCTGGCCAAGGACCCTGGCTTGCGCGAGAGCATTGAACGGGTCGCCAGGCAGCGCCTGCGTGCCCTTGAGGTCTGGCGAACCCACACGCCCGGGGTGGTCAGCCCACCGCGCGCGCCAGCAGATCTTGCGTGATGACAATCGACGCTTCGATCGTGAAGGCGCCCTCCAGGAGCATTCCCAGCACCGTTTCAGGCGGTAGCCGCTGGATGTCCATGACCTCGCCGTCCCGGTTGCACGGCGTGACGTGTGGGGCCAGCACACACTCACAGGTGAGTACGTCTTCAGCCTGGTAGCCTTCGCGAACCTGCCTGAGCATGCGCGTGATGGTGCGCAAGGGCGTGCGCTGGGAAATATCGTCGGGCTCAAGGCCGGCTTCTTCGTCTGATTCGCGCACCAGTGCCAGGTCAGGAGGTTCCTGGCTGGCGATCAGCCCGCCCACCAGCGTGTCCCACATGCCCGGATCGGTGGCCTTGCTCAGGGCCCGCCTGGCGACCCACAGATGGTTGTCGCCTGACCAGGCATTCAGGTGCACGGCCCGGGTCACCAGGCCCAGGGGGCGTACCACCCCGCGTTCGATCACGCCCAGGCAGGTGACATCCGGCACGGCGTCGGACCACACGTCGAGCAACTCATTGCGCCAGCCGGGCGCGCAACCTGCCGCCCGTAACGCATTGGCTGCTTCGGCCAGCAGTTCGTTGAGTCGCGGCCCCCGGACCAGGATGGGCCCAATGTGCGCCTCAGTGGCCGAGATGATGACATCCGGGATCCCTGCCAGCGCTTTCGCCGCCGCCGGAAACAGCCAGCCGCAGCGCTTGCCCCCGATCGACAGGGGCAATGAACCCGGGTGTGGCTCTTGGCGGGCACGTCCAAGCAAGTCCTGCAGCAGGGTTTTCAGGGACTGGCGAGGCAAAAACAGGCTGGGCGTGGGCATGACGTTCCGTGGGTAACTGACAATGGCTAAATTGTAGTTCAGCGAATCGACCAGACCTCCGCTATAATCCCGGCGTTTGTCAATGATTTAGATTAACAGGATGCGCTTTAAATGGCCTCGCGTGCTGAATGCGTAGCCGGAACGGTCCTGTTGGGTTGTCACAATAAATTTATGTGAAAGGTGTTCCGGGATTCTGGCTGCGACAAGCCAGACTAGCCGGGGCTTGTCAGTCGCAACGTGTTTCGGGGTCCAGCATGCAGAAGTTGAGATGGTTATTTGGCGCCTGTGCCATGCCTTTGGGTGGTCTTGCCAGTGCCGCAGTGCAGGACATGCCGGGCGGCCCGGGCGTCAATCAGCTCAATCTGCCAGTCGGTGTGACGCAAATTTCGCAAGACATCGTCTGGCTGCACTGGCTGATGCTGATCATCTGCATGGTGATCTTCGTCGCCGTGTTCGGCGTCATGTTCTATTCCATCTGGGCGCACCGTAAATCACGTGGCGCCAAGCCCGCGACCTTCCATGAACACGTCGGCGTTGAAATCGCCTGGACGGTCATCCCGTTCATTATCGTGATCGCCATGGCGCTGCCGGCCACGCGCACGGTGGTGGCCATGAAAGACACCAGCGGTTCGGACATGACCATCAAGGTCACCGGATACCAGTGGAAATGGGGCTATGAGTACGTCGACGGCGCAGCCGCTGGCGTCAAGTTCCTGTCGAACCTGAGCACCCCACAGGCCCAGATCATGGGCAAAGAGCCCAAGGGGCCTTTCTACCTGATGGAAGTCGACCACCCGCTGATCGTGCCGGTGGGCAAGAAAATTCGCCTGGCCGTGACTGCCGGCGACGTGATTCACTCGTGGGCGGTCCAGTCCCTGGGCGTTAAGCAGGATGCGATTCCCGGCTTCATCCGCAACACCTGGTTCCGTGCGGACAAGGTCGGCGAATACCGTGGCCAGTGTTCCGAGCTTTGCGGCAAGGACCACGCCTTCATGCCGATCGTCGTGAAGGTGGTTTCTGAACAGGATTACGCTAAGTGGGTCGACGAGCAAAAGAAATTGCTGGCCGCCGCAGCGGACAATCCTTCGAAAGAGTGGACGCCTGCCGAACTGATCGCCCGTGGTGAAAAGGTATACGCCGCCAATTGTGTCGCCTGCCACCAGGGTAGCGGCAAGGGTATCGTCGGCGCGTTTCCTGCCCTGGACGGCAGCAAGATCGTGCTGGGCCCCAAGGCCGACCAGATCCAGGTCGTGCTCAAAGGCAGGCAGGGTACGGCCATGCAGGCTTTCGGCCTGCAGTTAAATGACGTCGAAATTGCTGCCGTGATCGACTACACACGCAGTGCCTGGGGCAACGCTGGCAAGGGACAGGATCCCGTCGTCATGCCCGCTGAAATCAAGGCCGCGCGCTAGCGCACGACTGGCCGGCCGCAGTGAAATTCGTTAGTACCTTCAATATACATATGCTGATGACCACGCTCACCGCGTAGTCGTCAGCCCGAAGCAGGATAGGAGTCATCCATGAGCAGCGTCACAGCAGACCACGTAGCGGGCCACGATCACGACCATGATCACGGGCACGGCCGATTGCACGGCTGGCGTCGGTGGCTGTTTGCCACCAACCACAAAGACATCGGCACGATGTACCTGATCTTCGCGTTCGCGATGCTGATGGAAGGCGGCGTGCTGGCTTTGTTGCTGCGCACCGAGCTGTTCGAGCCGGGCCTGCAGTTTTTCCGTCCTGAGCTGTTTAACCAGTTCACCACCATGCACGGCCTGATCATGGTGTTCGGCGCGATCATGCCCGCCTTCGTGGGCTTTGCCAACTGGATGATCCCGCTGCAGATCGGCGCCTCGGACATGGCTTTCGCCCGCATGAACAACTTCAGCTTCTGGCTGTTGCCCGTGGCTGGCATATTGCTGACCACCTCGTTCTTCGTGCCTGGCGGCGCCACTGCTGCAGGCTGGACGCTTTACGCGCCGCTGACCCTGCAAATGGGCCCTGGCATGGACCTGGCGATTTTCGCCGTGCACATCATGGGCGCTTCGTCCATCATGGGCGCCATCAACATCGTCGTCACCATCCTCAACATGCGTGCCCCCGGCATGACACTGATGAAGATGCCGTTGTTTTGCTGGACATGGCTGATCACGGCTTACCTGCTGATTGCCGTGATGCCGGTCCTGGCGGCCGCCATCACCATGGTCCTGACTGACCGTCACTTTGGCACCGGCTTTTTCAACGCTGCCGCCGGCGGTGACCCCGTCTTGTACCAGCACATTTTCTGGTTCTTCGGGCACCCCGAGGTCTACATCATGATCTTGCCGGCCTTTGGTATCGTTTCTGCCATCGTGCCCGCGTTTGCCCGCAAGCCGCTGTTTGGTTATGCCTCGATGGTGTATGCGACGGCCTCGATCGCGATTCTGTCGTTTATCGTCTGGGCGCACCACATGTTCGCAACCGGCATGCCGGTCACGGGCCAGTTGTACTTCATGTACGCCACGATGCTGATTTCGATTCCGACAGGCGTCAAGGTATTTAACTGGGTGGCCACCATGTGGAGAGGGTCGATGACCTTCGAAACCCCGATGCTGTTTGCCGTTGGCTTTATCTTCGTGTTCACGATAGGCGGTTTTACAGGCCTGATCCTGTCGATGGCACCGATTGATATCCAGGTGCACGATACTTACTACGTCGTGGCCCACTTCCACTACGTGCTGGTGGCTGGTTCGCTGTTCGCCCTGTTTGCCGGCACCTACTACTGGCTGCCCAAATGGACCGGTCGCATGTACGACGAAAAGCTGGGCAAGATTCACTTCTGGTCGAGCATCATTTCGTTTAACGTCACCTTCTTCCCGATGCACTTCCTGGGTCTGGCCGGTATGCCACGTCGTTACGCCGACTACCCGGCGCAGTTCACTGACTTCCACCAG
>CAIJKV010000064.1 GCA_903821335.1 uncultured beta proteobacterium | reverse complement strand
AGTCATGCGCGGTCAGGGCGCGCGTGCCGCGCTGTGCGAAATCCGTGATGGCAAACTTGTCGGCAAGCGCCCCCTCGGCCAGAGGGTAGTAGCTGTAACGCCCATCGTCCTCACGGGCAAACACCGGATGCGGCGCGAACTTGATGCCCTGGCGGATCGGGATGTCGTACACACTTTCAGCGATAAGCGCGACCGCTGCATCGGGTGGCAGTGGCTGCCCCTGGCTATCGAGAAACCTGGGTTCAGCCACCACAGTCGCCGTGCGCGGGATCAATGCGTAGGGGCGCTTGAGATAGTGATAACCATACAGCGGCTCGTAGATGTTGTACGTGTAGGGGGTCTCGTCGGTCGAATAAGAGCGTGCCGGATCAAGGTATTTAGGCGAACGCTGGCTAAAGGCTGTGTACAGGGCATTGAGCTTTTCAGCGCCTGCAACGTATGGGCTATTGATAGTCGCATCGAGCCCCTGTGGTCCGCAACCGGCCACCGCCACGCACGCCAGGGCAAGGATCATGCGACGCATCATCATCAGCACTGGTGCTCTTTCCAGCATCGCGTGCGCCACACCCAGGGTGGCACGGCCTCGGGTTCAGCCCAGAGCCCTGTCTTGGCTTGCCGGGCCTGCTTTTCAACATCAATCAGGGAGCGGTCCCTGAGGTATTTTCCACCCGCTTGCTGGTTGGCCCAGGCCATGCCAGCCTCGACGAGCTGATGGTTGGCTGTCGTGTCGCCCGCCGGCACATCGCATACATCGCGCCCATAATGATCTTTTTCATAGCAAATCAGCGTAAGCGTCTTGCCCGCCACCCGATCCGCCAGGAATTTGCGCGAGGCTTCACCATATGGCTGCCCAACTTCAGAGCCGCCGTGACGGGTTTCGGGCGCATCGATGCTGGCCAGGCGAACGCGGCGGGTCTCGCGATCAATCAGGATGTTGATCGTGTCACCGTCGGATACCTTGATCACTTTTCCGGTCAGTTTGTAGTGGCCCGAGGCCACACTGGGCCGTATCACGTCAGTCGTTGTGGTGGTCACCCACCCGATGAGCGCCACGACGACCAGCCCCATCAACGCTGCGACGGGACGGGACAGGCCAGCGATACGAAACAGACCAGCCAGCCTGGTCGGGGAAACTTTGGGTCGATTCTGCATTCAAGCGCCTGAAAATTCGGTTTAAAGCCACTTCGCCTTGCGAAAACGATAGTACAGGCAGGGTCAACTGGCCGCTATGCAGCCAACGATTGTCAGATACCCGACTTGCCATTTGAGTTACGGCAGGTGCTCAAAGTTCATTCAGCGTCGCCAACATGATTTAATGCAATCAAACCATATCTGACAAAAGTGTAACCATGCAGATCGTATTTCTCGACAGTGACACCCTGCCCGACACACTCCCCGTTCCCGAATGGGCGACGCACTGGACCAATCGTCCCGCCACCGAACCGGACCCCGAGGTGGTGATCCGGGCCCTGGCCGAGGCAGATATCTGCATCACCAACAAGGTCAAGCTTACCGCTGCGATCCTCAAACAGCTTCCTAAACTGAGATTTGTCTGCGTGGCTGCGACGGGTTATGACTGCGTCGACTTGCAAGCTGCGCGGGAACAAGGTGTGGTGGTCTCGAACGTGCCAGGTTATTCACGACAAAGTGTGGCCGAAGGGGTCATCGCCTATATTTTTTCGTTGCGCCGCGCACTCCCGTACTACCAGTACATTGGTCGCCAGGCGTGGCCGCAGTCGCCGCACTTCTGCGTGCATGGCACCCCACTGCTGAACGTTCATGGCGCGACGCTGGGGATTTTCGGGCGTGGTGCCATCGGCACGCAGGTTGCGACCCTTGCCCAGGCCGTCGGCATGAACGTGATCTTTGGCGAACACCGTGGCCGTCATGAAATCCGGCCGGGCTACGTCCGCTTTGAAACCCTGCTGTCCCAGAGTGACATCATCTCGCTGCATTGTCCGCTGACCGAAGCCACGCGTGGCATGATCGGCCACGCCGAGATCGGTCGCATGAAACCGGGTGCCATGCTGATCAACTCCGCGCGCGGCCCGCTGATCAATGAACAGGCCGTGTATGAAGGGCTGACAGGTGGGCACCTGGGTGGCGCGGCGCTCGATGTGCTGACGGTCGAACCCCCGGACGAGGACAACATCCTGATGCAACTTGGCCACCCCAATCTGATCATCACGCCACACATCAGTTGGGCGAGCGAAGACGGTGTCAACAGGCTGATGCACGGCATTCTGGCCAACCTGAATGCCTTCGTCAGTGGCGAACCCATCAACATCGTGACTTGAATATGAACATCCACCGACTGATACTTACCGCCTGCCTGGCGCTGGCTGCTTGCGCAAGTGCCGTCGCCCAGGACTACCCCAACCACTCGATCAAGCTGATCGTGCCCTTCCCTGCGGGTGGCGCCACCGACATCGTTTCGCGCGTGATCGCCCAGCAACTGGGCACCGAATTCGGCCAAAGCGTGGTCGTGGATAACCGGGCAGGTGCCGCCGGCGTCATCGGGTCCGAGGCAGGTGCCCGGGCAGTCCCGGACGGCTATACGCTATTGCTGACCACCTCGAGCACGCACTCGATCGGTCCGTTGCTCAACCCCAGGATTTCCTACTCGCCGACACGCGACTTCACACCCATCATCTACCTGGCCTCTTCCCCCCAGGTCGTGGTGGTGCCGATCAGTTCGCCCATCCGGTCGATTCCTGAACTCATCGATTTTGCGAAAAAGAATCCAGGCAAGCTGAACTTTGGGTCGGCAGGAACAGGAGGCATTCCCCACCTGTCGGCCGAGCGATTCCAGGCGATGGCGGGCATCCAAATGACGCACGTGCCCTACAAGGGCACAGCACTGGCCATGCCGGATTTGATGGCGGGTCGACTGGACGTGATGTTTGACTCAATCGCCTCGGCGTTGCCACACATCCGCGACGGCAAGGTCCGTGCACTGGCAGTCACTTCACCCCGACGCACGCCGGTCGCGCCGGACCTGCCGCCTTTGTCCGATTTTGTGCCCGGGTATGAATCCCTGACCTGGTTTGGAGTATTCGGCCCCGCCGGGTTACCTGCCATCATCGTGGCGAAAGTCAACACCGCACTGAACCAGGCACTCAAAAACCCTGGCGTTCTGGAACAACTCGCAAAACTGGGCTTTGACGCGGGCGGAGGCACGCCTGAGGATTTCAGCAAAAAAATGGTGATCGAATCAGCGATGTGGAAACAAGTCATCGACGACGGGAAAATTACTCTCGAATGATGACTGCACACCGCGCCAATCCGAATGGTGACGCGTCATGACACCTCTGCCCCGTGCTCAGGCAAAGTCACTGTCGTCACTTCCAGAGTCATCGGAATCGGCATAGTACGTGTCATCAGTTGAACCGGAGTTGTCCTGCGTATAGGAAGGCGGGTCATCCTGACGCGCGATCTGCGCCGGGGCGACGGGGTCTGGCAGCGCGGGGGGAGCAACAGGTGCAGCGGCCATCGCCGGGGTGTGATGACCCATCAGGCCTTGAATGCCCTGATATAGCAGGGTGCCAGCGACAACGCCGGCGGCGGTGGTCGCCACGCTACCAAGGATACCCGAGCCCCACGCACTGGCAGGCGCACTGGCAGGCGCGGGGGTTTGCGCAACGGGCGCTGCAGCGACTGCGGCAGGTTGCATGGCCGGTCGACTAGCGGGTGCTGGCGGTGCCGGGCTCAGCGGCGCGGCCTGCCTGCCCCATACATTGGGGCTGTCGAGAAAACTGCTGGACGCGGGTTTGGCGCTGGCCCGCAATGGTTCGAGTTCAGCTTGTAATTTGTCGGTTTGTGCCTGAAGCTTATCGATCTGCGCCTGGGCCGCCTGCACCGCGAAATCAAGACCCATCGTGCGCTGGACCAGCAAATAGGCCGCGTCTGGCTGTAGGGCACACGCCTCGCGGATCAGTGCCTCGGCCTCACTATCTTTTAGTCCAGCCTGCGTCTGCTTGAGCTGCTGCAGAAATGTGGAAAGTAATTCGCGTTCCTGGGGGGTCATGGTCGTGATCCTGTTTGAAGAAGTCATCTTACCTGTTAAGTCAGGCTCAAGCGCCAATAGTTCCCCAGTTGCCCAGCGTCCCTGGACAAGAAAATTCTCTCGGCAAACGCAACGCCCCCTGTTACGCTTTCCGCAGTATGAGATAAATTTATCGGAGACCTCACGTGATCAAACTCGATTTTCATCCCGCTGGCAGGCATTTTTTGCAGATTCCAGGCCCCAGTCCGGTGCCCGACCGGATATTGCGCGCGATGAGTTACCCGACCATTGACCATCGCGGCGCCGAATTTGGGGTGCTTGGATTGAAAGTCATTGAAGGAATGAAAAAAATCTTCAAGACCGAGCAGCCGGTCATCATTTATCCAGCGTCCGGGACGGGTGCCTGGGAAGCCGCGCTGGTCAATACCCTGAGTCCGGGTGACGCCGTGCTGATGTTTGAAACCGGCCAATTCGCGACGCTCTGGAAAAAACTGGCCGACAACCTGGGACTAGCGCCGCAATTCCTGGGCTTGCCCGGCAGTGAGGGCTGGCGTCAGGGCGTACAAGCCAACATGATCGAAGAGCGCCTTCGCGCCGATACCGGCCACAAGATCAAGGCCATTTGCGTGGTCCATAACGAAACATCAACGGGTGTGACCTCGGACATTCCGGCGGTGCGCCGCGCGATCGATGCGGCCGGTCACCCGGCACTGCTATTGGTGGACACCATTTCCGGCCTGGGTTGCACAGACTACCGCCACGATGAATGGGGTGTGGATGTGACCATATCCGGGTCACAAAAGGGCCTGATGTTGCCGCCCGGAATCAGCTTCAATGCCGTGTCGCCCAAAGCACGGGCTGCCAGCAAACTGGCAAAATTGCCGCGTAGTTTCTGGGCCTGGGACGAGATCATTGAAATGAATCGCACCGGTTACTGGCCCTACACACCCAACACCAACCTGCTGTATGGGCTGTCTGAAGCCATCGACATGATGCTCGAGGAAGGTCTGGACAAGGTCTTCGCGCGACATGCGCGTCTGGCCGAGGCATGCCGGCGTGCGGTACGCGGCTGGGGACTTGACATCCAGTGCGCGGATCCGGCCGTCTACAGTCCTGTGCTGACAGGCGTCATGATGCCAGAAGGTATTGACGCAGATGCCGTGCGCAAGATTATCTACGAACGGTTTGACCTGTCTCTGGGCACGGGCCTTGGCAAAGTCAAGGGTCGCATGTTCCGTATTGGTCACCTCGGTGATTGCAACGACCTGACGCTGATGGCCGCGCTGGCTGGTTGCGAGATGGGTATGAAACTGGCCGGCGTCACACTGGCAGGCAGCGGCCTGCCCGCCGCGATGGATTATCTGGCCAGCGTGCCAGGCGGGCTGCTGGCGTAGTACCAACCTGGCATCAGCAATCGGCAAGCATAAGCCGACCCTGTCAATCGAACGGAGACTGTTAATGAAACGCTTTCGCATCACCAGCGCCACCAACGTTGTCTTGATCCTGTTATGCCTGATGTACTTCATCACGTACCTGGATCGCGTGAACGTCAGCACGGCAGCGGTTGGCTTTGGGAAGGAATTCGACCTCTCCAAGACGCAGATCGGTCTGGTTTTTTCAGCCTTTGCCTACCCCTATCTGATCTTCCAGATTATCGGTGGCTGGGTCAGCGATCGTTTCGGCGCGCGCCGCACGCTCATCGTCTGCGGTGTCATCTGGGCAGTCGCCACAATTCTGACTGGCATGGCGGGCGGACTCTTCTCATTGTTGCTCGCGCGGGTGTTGCTTGGCCTGGGTGAAGGTGCCACGTTTCCGGCCGCCACCTCGGCCATGTCCCGGTGGGTCGCCAAGGAAAATCGTGGCTTTGCCCAGGGCATCACGCACGCGGCGGCGCGCATCGGCAACGCCGTGGCCCCCGGCGTCATCGTCCTGGTGATGACCACATACGGCTGGCGCGAATCCTTTTATATCTGTGGCGCGATCAGTCTGGTGTGGGTCTTCCTGTGGAGCCTGACCTTCACCGAACGCCCTCAGGACCATCCCCGCATCACGCAGGAAGAACTCGCCGTGCTTCCGGCTGCGACCACCGGCAAAAAACCGGCCGTGCCCTGGAAACCATTATTCAAGCGCATGGCACCCGTCACCATCGTCTACTTTTGCTACGGCTGGACGTTGTGGTTGTTCCTGAGCTGGATTCCCCAGTATTTCTTGCACAGTCATAATCTGGACTTGAAAAAATCCGCGATTTTCGCCTCCGGCGTTTTCTTCGCCGGCGTCGTGGGCGATACGCTGGGCGGCATCATCACCGACAAATTGCTCAAACGCACCGGCAACCTCAAACTCGCACGCAGTTGGATGGTTTCGGTTTGCATGTTGCTGACCTTGCTGTCATTGCTGCCCATCATGTTCACGCATGACCTCAATATCTCGGTGCTCTGCCTGACTGCCGGTTTCTTTTTTGCAGAGCTCACCATCGGGCCAATGTGGGCCATCCCGATGGATATCGCGCCGGCCTATTCAGGCACGGCCAGCGGCATGATGAACACAGGCTCGGCGCTCGCCGCAATCATTTCACCCGTGCTCTCGGGCTACCTGATCGACCGCTACGGCAATTGGGAGCTCCCCTTTGTCGGCAGCATGATCCTGATGGGACTCGGCGTGGTGCTGGCGTTCCGGATGCAACCGGAAAGCAAGTTTGAACTTTCACCGGAGCAAAAGGGCTAAGAAGACAAGATGACGCAATCGACACTGCCCCTGATCGCCAAACCCATCCAGATGATGCCGCGTTCCAGGCGCGTCGAACCGCCACTGGCGCGACGCCTGCGCGCCGAACTTCGGGGCGATGTGCTGTTTGATGCCGCCAGTCGCGGGCGCTATGCCACGGACGCGTCGATCTATCAGATCACCCCGATCGGGGTGGTGGTGCCACGCGACCAGAATGACCTGCGCATCGCCCTGGAAATCGCGCGCACCGACAACATCCCGTTGCTGGCCCGTGGCGCAGGAACCAGTCAGTGTGGCCAGACTGTCGGCGAGGCGCTGGTCATCGATACCAGCAAATGGCTCAATCATGTCATCGACTTCGACGCCGAAGCGCGCACCATCACGGTCGAGCCCGGTGTCGTACTGGACCACCTGAACGCCTGGCTCAAGCCCCACGGCCTGTGGTTCGCGGTGGATGTGTCGACGGCGGCACAGTGCACGATCGGTGGGATGACAGGCAATAATTCCTGCGGATCGCGCTCCATTGAATACGGCAACATGGTGCACAACGTGCATGCCATCGAGGCCATACTCGCCGATGGCAGCGAAGGCTACTTCGGCTCATTGCGTCATCCACCCACTTCAGCCCCCATGCAGGCCATCCTGAAGGGGGTACGTGAGATCGCCCAACGTGAGCAGGATCAGATCGTCGAGAAGATCCCCAAAGTCTTGCGTCGCGTGGCCGGCTATAACATCGACCTGTTCGATTGCCAGAACCCGCGTGCGTATACAGATGATGGCTACGCCAACCTGGCGCACCTGCTGGTGGGGTCGGAAGGCACGCTGGCGTTTAGTCGACAGATCACGCTTGACCTGATGCCGCTGCCTGCACACAAGGCGCTGGGTGTCGTCAACTTTCCGACCTTCGAGCAGGCCATGGCGCTCACGCAGCACATCGTCAAGCTCAAGCCGTGCGCGGTGGAACTCGTGGACCGCACCATGATCTACCTGGCAATGGACAACCCTGCGTTCCGACCGGTGATCGAGAAAGCGCTGGTGGGTGCGCCCGAGGCCATCCTGCTGGTCGAGTTCGCCGGCGAAGACCGCGCCACGCAGCTGGATTCGCTGCGTAAGCTGATTGAGCTGATGGGCGATCTTGGCCTGCCCGGCTCGGTCGTTGCCATGCCCGGGCCTGCCGAGCAAAAAGCGTTGTGGGATGTTCGCAAGGCCGGCCTGAACATCATGATGAGCATGAAGGGAGACGGCAAGCCGGTTTCCTTTATTGAGGACTGTGCCGTGCCACTCGAGCATCTGGCGGACTACACCAGCCGGCTGACCGAGGTGTTCCACAGGCATGGTACCGAGGGCACCTGGTATGCCCATGCCAGCGTGGGCACGTTGCACGTGCGACCGATCCTGGATATGCGGCGAGACGGCGCGGTCAAAATGCGTTCCATCGCCGAGCAAGCGTCTGAGCTCGTCAGGGAGTACAAGGGCGCCTTTTCGGGCGAGCACGGCGACGGCCTGTGCCGGGGCGAATGGGTCGCCTGGCAGTACGGCCCCAGACTGAACCAGGCCTTCAGCGACATCAAAGCCATATTTGATCCTGATAATCGCATGAACCCGGACAAGATCGTGCGACCGCCAAAAATGGACGACGCCCGCAATTTCCGTTACGGGCCTGGTTATCAGGAACAACCCGCCATGCCCGTGCTGGACTGGTCTGCCTGGAACGTCGAACGCGACCCACTGACGGGTTCGGAAACGGCACCAGGCACCGGTGGCGACCTGACGAGTGGCCTGGCCAAGGCTGTAGAAATGTGCAACAACAATGGTCATTGTCGAAAATTCGACGCCGGCACCATGTGCCCGAGCTATCGGGCGACGCGTGACGAGCAGCATGTCACGCGCGGTCGCGCCAACACTTTACGCCTGGCGATCTCGGGCCAGCTGGGTCAGGATGGTCTGGCCAGCGACGAGGTCAAGGAAGCACTGGATTTATGCGTCTCCTGCAAGGGTTGTAAGCGAGACTGTCCAACCGGTGTTGACATGGCGAAGTTCAAGATTGAGGCGCGTGCGGCACGGGTATTGCGCCATGGTCTGGACCTGCGCGAAAAACTGGTCGCGTTCATGCCACACTATGCCGCGACTGCCGCCCGATTCTCGGGCATCATGCGTCTGGCTGAAAGAATTCCAGTACTGGCTAGCTGGGTGAAACGCAAAATTGGTTTAGCAACCGAACGTTCCTTGCCGCAGTTCCAGAAGTCGTTTTTGTCGGGTGTCTCACACCAGCCGGCACCAGAACTCGGGTCCAATCCCACCGGCATGGACGTGGTTCTTTTTGTCGATACCTTCAACAATCACCTCGACCCAAAAAATGCCCAGGCCGCACAACGTGTGCTGCAGGCAGCGGGTTACACCGTGCATATGCCGGTTGCGCCTGGCCGGCGTCCCGTGTGTTGTGGCCGCACCTTTCTGGCGGCAGGCCTGGTCGACCAGGCAAAGCTTGAAGCGCGGCGTCTGCTCGATACTTTTGCTCCATACGTGGAACTCGGCATCCCCATTGTCGGACTTGAACCTTCTTGTCTGCTGACGTTGCGCGACGAATTTCTGCACTACGGCTATGGTCAGGAGGCTCGGCAACTGGCCGACCATGCTCTGTTATTCGAAGAGTTTCTGCTGCGCGAAAAACTGGCGGGTCGCCTGGCCCTCAAACTGAACCCGATCGGCGCGTCACATGCGTTGTTGCACGGGCACTGTCATCAAAAAGCCTTCGATGCCTTCACACCAGTGCAAAAAGTTCTGAACTGGATTCCTGAACTCAAGGTCTCAACCGTGGAATCATCCTGCTGTGGCATGGCGGGAAGCTTCGGCTACGAAGCGGAACACTACCAGGCGTCGCAGGCGATGGCTGAACTGTCGCTGCTGCCGGCGGTGCGACTGCGCGTGCCTGGCTCGCTGGTGGTGGCTGACGGCACGAGCTGTCGACATCAGATTCAGGACGGTGCCCAGGTCGAGGCACTGCACGTCGCGCGCGTGCTGGAGATGGCGTTGCCTTGAGGGCTGGTGATTGACGATTGAGGTTCAGTGCGAAATCAACTGCGCCTCGAACGTTTCGATCGGGACAGGTTTACCAAACAGATAGCCCTGGAAGTGCAGGCAACCGTTATCCAGCAAGAACTGTTGCTGTTGCCTTGTTTCGACCCCCTCGGCGATCACGTCCAGCCTCAGGTTCTTGGCCATGGCAATGATGGTGGTCACAATGGCCTTGTCGCTCTCGTCAAAGACGATATCTCTCACGAACGACTGATCAATTTTCAACTGATCAAGCGGCAATCTCTTGAGGTATTGCAATGACGAGTAGCCGGTACCGAAATCATCCAGCGAAAGTTGAACGCCCAATTCTTTCAGTGCTTTCATGGCGACGACCGTGCCGTCGACGTTATCGAGCATCACGCTTTCCGTGGGCTCAAGTTTCAGGCGATTCGGTGTGATGCCATGGCGTTGCATGAGAATCTTGACTTGTTCAACGAAGTCAGACTGGTGAAATTGCGCCGCGCTGACGTTGACAGACAAGGTCAGGTCGCGGGTCAGAGGATCTGGTTGCCACTTTTTAAGTTGCATGCAGGCTGCTTCGAGCACCCAATGCCCGATGGGCAAAATCAGCCCGGATTCTTCCGCGAGTGAAATGAATCCCATGGGCAGAACCATGCCGCGCTCCGGATGCAGCCACCTGATCAGCGCCTCGGCGCCAAACGCGCGACCGGCATGGTCAACCTGTATCTGGTAGTGCAGCCGGAACTGGTGCTTTTCAAGGGCCTCGTGTAACTCCCGCTCGAGCTTTGTCCGGGCAAGAATACCTTCCTGCATGACGGGATCAAAGAATCGCATGCAATTGCGTCCAGCCTGTTTGGCCTGGTACATGGCGATATCGGCCTGCTTCATGATCTCTTCGGTGACCCTGTTCTGAGTATTGAACAGCGTAATCCCGATACTGGCGGTGATCCGATAGGCACGCGTGCCGAGTTGATAGTACTTGCCCATTGCCTCAAGGATCTTGTAGCCGACCAGCTCAGTATGCGCCGCCGCTTCCAGGCTTTGTTCACTCAAGTCCTCAAGCATCACTACGAACTCATCGCCCCCAAACCGGGCAACCGTATCGCCCTCACGGACACAGCGAACCAATCGCTGCGCGACCTGTTTCAGGAGCAAGTCCCCGACATCGTGCCCCATCGTGTCGTTGAGTGTTTTGAAGTCATCGAGATCAATAAATAGCAATGCGCCAACTTTGCCACTGCGCGAAACGGCAACCGACGCCTGTTGCAACCGATCAAGCAACAGTCGCCGATTAGGTAACAGGGTAAGCGGGTCGTAAAACGCCAGATTGTTGACCTGCTCTTGGGCCTGCTTGCGCACCGTGATGTCGGCGAAGGTCGCGACATAATTCGACAACGCGCCACTCGCGTCCTTGACCGACGCAATGGTCAGATGCTCGGGGTAGACAACCCCATCTTTTCGCTTGTTCCAGATCTCACCTTCCCATGCTCCGGTGGCATGGATGCGGCTCCACATGTCGGCGTAGAAAGCGGCATCCTGTCGCCCAGACGATAGTACAGTCGGCGTCTTGCCGATGATGTCTGCTTCTGTATAGCCGGTAATTTCAGAAAAAGTACGGTTCACCCGCAAGATCACGCAATTGACGTCGGTCACGATAATGCCTTCCTTGGCCTCGAACGCGGTAGCAGCGATACGAAGGTTTTGCTCGACTTTTTGTTGCTCGGATATGTCTTGCAAGATAATTAGATATTCATCTGTCGAACTCTCCAGCAAATCAGAAACACTGACAATAAAGGTACGCGAGATACCATCTTTGCACCGGATATTGACCTCCATGGGGGCGAAGGGTTTGTGATTCAGCCTGTAGGCAGCAAGATTTTTCAGATATATTTCTGACACTTTTGTTCGGTAGTCGGGATCTGGATACGCGAGGGTCCACCAGTCGGTCAGATTGTGGATTTCATTGCGCGAGTAGCCAAGTTTCTGCACAAACGCATCATTCAGATAGGACACATTGCCCTGGCTGTCATTGATTGCCAACGGAATGGGCGACGCCTCGATAATGTTGCGAAAGCGTGACTCGCTTTCACGCAGCATTTGTTGCCCGGACTCCAGTTCTGCTACATATTTTTCCTGTCGGTAAAAGCTGCGGCTGACATACCGCGCAAAAGCAAACACCAGCAAAAGAGTGCCAAGCACAAGTGTCACGACCACCCACACTTGGTGCATCCAGTCAGTGAGGGCAGAGTCCACCGACATTCCAACATTGGTCGTGAACCCATATTTCGAACTTAGGTGATAGAAGTGCAGGCGATGGACGTTGTCGATACTCGTCAGGCCGCTGGTGTAGTTGCCCTGATTACGATCGAGGATCAGCGCCTCTCTGAAGTCGTTCGATATTGTTTGATCGCCAGTCGAAATGGACTTTGTATGTTCAAGTGCATTGCGTGCAATCAGGCCCAGCTCGGCATCGCGCAAGGCGATCGAACTTCCATCGCTGATCTCGACCTTGGCCAGCATCCGTTCGATTTCATCCACGGGAATCGCAGCGAACACCACACCGCCAAACGATCCGTCTGGCTTGTTGATCCGACGGATGAAGGGCCAGACCCACTGATTGTCGGTTCGGCTAACCAGCGGATTGCTGATATGCATGCCTGCGTCCGGATCCTTTTTCAAGGCAATGAAATAGGCACGATCGGCGTTATTGTGGGGCACGGTCTCGGTACTCAGTCCGTAAAGGACATCACCGTTTTCGTTGGTTGCCCTGATATAACTGATGTGCGGGAGGCGGGTGTACTGTCGAGTCAAGTAAATATTGAGCGCGGGCGTATCAAGTTTGCCGTCAGTCATTTGCCGGGCAATTTCATCGGCTGTCGATGACAGGGCGTTGTCCACCGCATCAAGCAGGCCCTCGAAGGTCTGCTCAACTGAAGTTGCCAGGTTTCTTGCGACAAGCGCGCTTTGATTCAGCGCATGGTCACGCAATTCGACCAGGACGAATATCGCAATCCCGATGATGAGGCCAGAGAAAATCGTCGCAAGCACCCAGACCGAGGCGCGATTGCCTCGCGTCGGATAGAAAGTGGGCCGAGCCTGTTGCGCCTGCATGCGATGGCCGTGTGCGACACGCGTCTGATCAATGACCCATTCTACTAGTTCACCACGCTCTGTCCGGCGCAGGAGAATGAACGCGTCATCGCTCAGGAACCGGGCGCCATTGAAGCCCAGCCGGGCTATGGGTGAATGACAAAGGGCTACAGACCGAAATCTGTAGCCCTTTGATAATGCTGGTGCGCCCGGCAGGAATTGAACCCACGACCCCTTGGTTCGTAGCCAAGTATCTATGTTATTCAATGGTCTTATTTGAAATCGTCAAAGCCTTTATATACAAGGCTATTGGACAATATTTGTGTTTCTATCGTCCAATCCAAACCAATGCATTACAATTCAAAACACAGATTAATTGTGTTTATATTGTGTTTGACACCTTGGGGAGGATTTCATGTCACAGGCACTCACCGTTCGGGGCATAGAGTCGCTGCGCCCAAAGGACAAGTCCTACACCCAACGGGTTGATTCCGGTTTGTATATCCGCGTGTCCCCCGCCGGTGAAAAGCGGTGGCTCGTTCGCACAAGCGTGTCGGGCAAGACGCAAGATTTCTGGTTGCCAAAGCCATACGGCAACGGCTCTGATGGCTATCTGTCCTTGTTACAGGCAAAGGCGGAGAGTGCTCGGATCAAAAGTCAGGCAAAGCTAGAAATTGACGAGCGCAAGCGCATCAGGAAGGAAATCGACACGCGAAAGCGTGAGGATGAGACCGCCCGCCGGAAGAACCTGACCGTACAAGACCTGTATGACGTCTGGATTAAGGACGGCGTAAACCGCAAGGACAGCAATTCCGGTCTGAAGCGTGCCTTTGAAAAGGATGTACTGCCAAAGGTTAGCAAGACACTGCTCAAGGAATTGTCCGAACAAAATATCCGCAAAATGTACCGTGACATCATCGACAGGGGCGTCCAACGCACCGCCATCGTGATCGCACGCGATTT
>CAIJKV010000063.1 GCA_903821335.1 uncultured beta proteobacterium | reverse complement strand
TGTGTGCGGTGGGCACCCCCGAGCACGTGCACCAGTTGCGCGTTGGCATCCGTCGGTTGCGCTCGGCCTGGTCACTCTTCAATGGCATCGCAGATTTACCCCCACTGGCCCTGCGCGAAGCCATCAAGGTGCACTTCTCCTCGCTGGGCGGCACACGCGATGATGATGTGCTCAGGGAAACCTTGATGCCGGTGCTGCGCGCCGCCGGGCAACCGCCCCTTGACCTGCAGAAAACCGACCACGTCGACCACACGGACCAGGTTTCGGGTGGGCGCGCTTTTCAGGGTTGGCTGGTGGACATGCTGGCCTGGACACTCAACGCGCAGCCCGTGGTACCAACGCCCTCAACGCCCGCACCTGACCTGGGAGCCAGCCCGTCAGCCGACGAGGCGCAGTCCGGTTCGGCGGCAGATACCGGGCTGATTGAGCCACAAATCATCCCCATGGAGGGGCTCACGGTTCCTAAGCCCGTTTCGCTGCGCGCAGTGTTAACCCGCAAACTACGCAAGTGGCATCGGCAAGTCGTGCGCGACGGCCTGCGCTTTGAGGCACTCGACATTGAGACGCGCCACGCACTGCGCAAGCGCGCCAAGCGATTGCGCTACGGCCTGCAGTTTGCCGAGACGCTGTTGCCCACTAATCGCCTGCGCAATTACCGCAAGCAACTTTCAGCGGTACAAAATGAGCTGGGTGAGATGAACGACCTGGCGGTCGGGCTGACACGCTTTGAAGGGCTGCGCGACACGCAACCCAGCGCATGGTTCGCCTGCGGCTGGATCCACGCGCGTCTGGACGCTCTTGTGCATGAAACGAGCGCAACGTTCAGGCAACTGGCGCGCACGACGCCGTTCTGGCGATAACCGCTAGTCACCCACCAGCGCTGCGGCGAAGTCCTGAGCCACGAATGGCTGCAGGTCTTCGATGCGTTCACCCACCCCGATCCAATAGACAGGAATGGGCCGCACGCCCTGACTGCCTGCGGCCACGGCGGCCAGTGTGCCGCCTTTTGCCGTGCCGTCGAGCTTGGTCACGATCAAGCCAGTGAGTCCGATCGCCGCGTCAAATGTGCGAATCTGCGACAACACGTTCTGGCCGGTATTGCCATCGACCACCAGCAACACTTCGTGGGGCGCGTCAGGATCGGCTTTGGCGATCACACGGCGAATTTTCTTGAGCTCGTCCATCAGGTGCAACTGCGTTGGCAACCGGCCCGCAGTGTCCACCATGACCACATCGACGCCGCGTGCCCTTCCCGCATGGACCGCGTCGAAGGCCACGGCGGCGGGGTCAGCGCCTTCTTGGGCGATCACGGACACATTGTTGCGCTCACCCCACTCAATCAGCTGTTGGCGCGCCGCGGCGCGAAATGTATCGCCAGCTGCCAGCAACACCTTGGCACCCTGGCGTTGCAGGGTGTAGGCCAGTTTGCCAATGGAAGTGGTCTTGCCCGCGCCATTGACACCGGTAATCATCACCACCAGGGGTTTGACACGGCCGACTTCAAAGGGTTTTTCAAGTATCTGCAGGTGTTGGGCCAACACCTCGCGCAAGGCCTGTTTGACGCCTGCGGCGTCTTCGATCCGATCTTTCTTGACACGTGCGCGCAAGGCGGTGAGTAGCTGTTCAGTCGCCTGAACACCGGCATCAGCCATAATGAGTGCTGTTTCGAGCTCGTCGAACAATGCCGCGTCGACGCGCACCCCCACGAAAAGGGTGCTGATACTTTGGCCGGTCCGGGATAACCCACCACGCAGGCGGGCAAGCCAGGATGCCTTGGACTCGGCTGGCTCAGTGATTTCTGGGTCAGTATGTGCCTCGGGCAGGCCGTCAGGTGCGAACACCTCCGGCACGGGCGGCTCTCCGGTGAGGGGCGCGTCCTGCGGTGTGGGCTCGATGGCAACGGCCGCTTCGGCGGGCGCCTTGGATTTTTTCTTGAAGAAACTGAACATGGTGAAGAAGTATATTCGCATCGTCGGGGGACAGTACCGACGCACCCCGATTGAAGTACTCGATCAGCCCGGTCTGCGGCCCACGCCCGACCGGGTGCGTGAGACGCTGTTCAATTGGCTAAATTATTTCTGGAGCGAAAATTTCGCTGACAAACAGGTGCTTGACCTGTTCGCTGGCAGTGGTGCGCTGGGGTTCGAAGCGGCCTCGCGTGGAGTGCGCCACGTCCAGATGGTTGAGCACAACCCCAAGGCCGTCGCAGCGCTGCGGGTACTGCGAGACAAGTTGCACGCCGATGCCGTACGCATCCAGGCCTGCGACGCCGAGGTGACCATCGGTCGCCTGGAGGCGGCGCGTTTTAACCTGATTTTTCTCGATCCGCCCTTCGGCTCGGACTGGATCGGCCGTCTCTGGCCGGTGCTGCCCGACCTATTACAGCCAGACGGTCTTGTTTATATTGAGGCCGATGCGCCGGTTCCGATTCCGCAAGGTTTCAAGTTATTACGCCAAGATCGCGCAGGAGCCGTACACTATCACCTCGTCCAAATTGCTGCATTGCAAAAATGATCACTGCCATCTATCCCGGAACGTTTGACCCACTCACCCGTGGGCATGAAGATTTAGTGCGCCGCGCCGCCAGCCTGTTCGACCAGGTTGTCGTGGGGATTGCACAGAGTCGCGCCAAAAAACCGTTTTTCTCACTGGAAGAACGGGTCGAGATCGCGCGCGAGGTGCTGGGTCACTACCCGAACGTGCGCGTCGCCAGCTTTTCAGGGCTGCTGAAGGATTTCGTGCGCGAACAGGATGGGCGCGTCATCGTGCGTGGCCTGCGCGCCGTTTCAGACTTTGAATATGAGTTTCAGATGGCCGGCATGAACCGCCACCTGTTGCCCGATGTCGAGACCTTGTTCATGACACCGTCAGACCAGTACCAGTTCATTTCGGGAACCATCGTGCGCGAAATCGCGCAATTGGGTGGCGACGTCAGCAAGTTCGTGTTCCCCTCGGTCGACCGCTGGCTGCAGGCCAAGGCGCAAGAACGTCGCGAACAAAGCTGGCCCGAATAGCCCCCCCC
>CAIJKV010000062.1 GCA_903821335.1 uncultured beta proteobacterium | reverse complement strand
GCTGGTCCTTCTTGTGGTCACCCGTCCAGCGCCCCTCTGGTGGGCGGTTCTGATCCTCACTGCGGGCTTCGTGCTGGTGACCGAGCTGCTCAACAGCGCCCTGGAAACGCTTATCGACCATCTGCATCCGGAGCAACATCCTGAGATCGGTGCAGTCAAGGACATGGCTGCCGGAGCCGTGCTTGTTTCAAGTCTGATCGCCGTTGCAGTGGCTCTGTTTTTTGTGCTCGCGCAGCTGGATTTCTGAATATTGAGGGTCATTTTTCACCTCGACGATGTAGGGCACCATGAACCTGAACTTCACGAAAGAATTTTTCGCGCGCTTTGTCCGCACACGCGGCATTGGCCGACATTTTCGCCGCCTGGTCCTGCTCGACAGCCTGACAGGATCCGGCGTCAGCAGGGAAGTGCCGCCAACGCTGTCCCAGGCACTCGTCACGGCGTCGCACTGTGAGGTTGAGACACTACTCACGGCGCTGCACACCTCGCGCCACGGTCTGAGCGAGGCGCAAGCCCGCACAGCCCGCGAACACTTTGGATTGAATGAGATCGAGCAGGAAAAGCCACTACCGTGGTGGCTGCACCTCTGGCATTGCTACAACACACCCTTTGACCTGCTGCTGACTTTACTGGCGTTGGTTTCCTACGTCACTGAGGACCTCAAAGCAACCGTTGTGATCGGGTCCATGGTTGTGCTGTCGGTTGCGATCCGGTTCTGGCAGGAGAGCAAGTCGAACAAAGCCGCCGACCAGCTCAAAGCCATGGTCAGCAATACGGCCACGGTGATTCGGCGCGATCTGGTCGAAGACGCCATGGCAGACGCGCAGCGCTATTTCCATGTACAGCTCAGTCCCAAGGACCCCAGGAACATTGAGATTCCGATCAAATTGCTGGTCCCGGGAGATCTGGTCGTATTGTCCGCCGGCGACATGATTCCAGGCGACTGCCGACTGCTTGTTGCAAAAGATCTGTTCGTCAGTCAATCTGCAATGACCGGGGAATCGCTGCCGGTAGAAAAGTTTCCCGAGCTCAAGAAGACCGATACTGGCAGCCCCCTTGAACTGGAAAATCTGCTGTTCATGGGCACCAACGTGGTATCGGGCGCCGCGACGGCCGTCGTGCTCAGCACGGGGAACCAGACGTATTTTGGGGCGCTGGCACAGCGCGTCACTGCAGCCGATCGTACCCCGACCCAGTTCCAGTCAGGCGTCAACAAGGTCGCCTGGCTGCTGATCCGCTTCATGCTTGTCATGACGCCCCTGGTGCTGTTCATCAACGGCTTTACCAAAGGTGACTGGACAGAGGCCTTTCTGTTCGCCATGTCTGTGGCCGTCGGACTCACGCCGGAAATGCTTCCGATGATCGTCACGTCCACCCTGGCCAAGGGGGCTGTGGTCCTGTCGCGCCAGAAAGTGATCGTCAAGCGTCTGGATGCGATCCAGAACTTTGGCGCGATGGATGTGTTGTGCACCGACAAGACCGGGACGTTGACTCAGGACAAGATTTTTCTGGCCCATCATACCGACGTGTGGGGCGAGGACTCGGACGACGTGCTCGAGAGCGCCTACCTGAACAGCTATTACCAGACTGGCCTGAAAAACCTGCTCGACGTCGCCGTGCTTGAGCATGTTGAGGTACATAAGGAACTGAATCCGGCGATCAATTACCGGAAAGTCGATGAGATTCCGTTTGATTTTCAGCGGCGCCGCATGTCGGTCGTGGTGGCCGAAAACGAGGCGCATCATCTGCTGATCTGCAAAGGAGCCGTTGAAGAGGTCCTGAGCGTCTGTACGCGTGTGCGTCACGGTGAGATGGACGAGCTCCTGACCCCTGAATTGCTCGAGCGCATCCGTGTCATTACCTCTGAACAAAACGAGGACGGCTTGCGCGTGGTCGCGGTAGCATCCAAAGAAGTGCCACTGGCGCAACTCACCTACGAAGTCGCGGACGAAGCCGGCTTGACGCTGATTGGCTATGTGGCGTTCCTTGATCCTCCCAAGGAGTCCACTGAACCCGCACTCAAGGCACTGGCGGAACACGGCGTCTCGGTCAAGGTCCTGACAGGCGACAACGAATTGGTGACGACCAAGATTTGTCGCGAAGTCGGACTGGCTGTTGACGCAGTATTGCTCGGCTCGGTCATTGAACGCATGGACGATGCCGAGTTGTCCAAGGCCGTCGAAACCCATAGCGTATTTGCGAAACTGACGCCGTCACACAAAGACCGGATCGTCAGGCTGCTCAAAGCCAACGGGCATGTGGTGGGCTTCATGGGCGATGGCATCAACGATGCCCCCGCGCTGCGAACGGCCGACATCGGCATTTCGGTGGACACTGCGGTGGACATCGCGAAAGAAGCCGCAGACATCATCTTGCTCGAGAAGAGTCTGATGGTCCTTGAAAAGGGCGTGATCGAAGGACGCAAGACCTTTGCCAACATGCTGAAATACATCAAGATGACCGCCAGCTCAAACTTTGGAAACGTCTTGTCGGTGGTTCTGGCGAGTGCATTTCTGCCGTTTTTGCCGATGTTGCCCATGCACCTGCTGGTGCAAAATCTGCTGTACGACATTTCACAGATCGCGATTCCGTTTGACAACGTCGACGAGGAATCCGTCAAAGATCCCCAGCGCTGGAACCCCTCGGACATTGGCCGATTCATGTTGTTCTTCGGCCCGGTGAGTTCGGTATTCGACGTCACCACTTTCCTGGTCATGTGGTTCGTCTTTGGCGCCAATTCTCCGGAACACCAGACCTTATTCCAGTCTGGCTGGTTCATTGAAGGCCTCATGACACAGACCCTGGTTGTTCACATGATCCGCACCCAGAAAATTCCCTTCATTCAGAGCCGCCCCGGGACGGCGCTGCTCGTCATGACGCCCTTGATCATGGCCGTCGGCATCTTTATTCCGATGGGACCTCTGGCAAGCTATTTCAAGCTGCAGGCCCTGCCGTGGCAGTACTTTCCGATCCTTGCCGTGATCCTGGCCGGATACATGGTTCTGACACAGGTGATGAAACACTATTACAGCCGTCGTTTCGGATGGCAGTAAGGTGCTGTAGAGTTAAAACGCCCTGTGGCTCAGTTGGCCTCTTCAGTCTGCCTTGATGCCTGCCGCCTTGATCACCACCCCATAGCGATCAAGATCTGACTTGATTTCCGTGGCAAATTGCTCGGGCGTGCCTGGGGTGGCTTCGATTCCAAGGATCTCGAGTTTGGCCTTGACTTCAGGTGTCGCAAGTACCGCATTCAATTCCTTGTTCAGGTACTCAACGACCGGGCGCGGCGTTTTTGCCGGTGCAAAGATTCCAACCCAACCACTGACGACAAAATCAGGAATGCCACTTTCGATGAATGTCGGGACATCTGGAAGCGAGGGTGCACGCTCTTTGCTCGAGACGGCGACTGCGTTTAACCGCCCCGACTTGATATGTGGATACGCGCCTGCGATCGCTGTGTAGACCAGCGGAATATTGCCGCCCTGCACATCAATCATG
>CAIJKV010000061.1 GCA_903821335.1 uncultured beta proteobacterium | reverse complement strand
CTCTTCGGGTGCGGCGTCAATCTGGGCGTAGCCCTTGGCCTCGCCACCAAACTTTGCCGACAACACGGTCGTAATCGCTGCGGTCAGCGTCGTTTTGCCATGGTCAACGTGACCAATCGTGCCGACGTTGACGTGTGGTTTAGTGCGTTCGAATTTAGCTTTTGCCATGATTTTCCTCTAACTGATTACTTGCCGCGGGCCGCGATGATTTCTTCGGCCACGTGTTTGGGTGCTTCGGAATAATGCTTGAATTCCATGGTGTAGGTTGCACGACCTTGCGTCAATGAGCGCAAGTTCGTCGCGTAACCGAACATCTCTGCCAGCGGGACTTCGGCCTTGATAACCTTGCCACCACCAACCATGTCGTCCAGGCCCTGGAGCATGCCGCGACGTGAGGACAAGTCGCCCATCACCGTGCCTGCATAGTCCTCGGGTGTTTCAACTTCAACCGCCATCATGGGTTCAAGCAGCACGGGGCTAGCCTTGCGCATCCCATCTTTGAACGCCATCGAGGCGGCCATACGGAAGGCGTTTTCGTTGGAGTCAACGTCGTGGTAAGAGCCAAAAAACAGCGTTGCCTTGATATCAACGACGGGATAGCCCGCCAAAATACCAGAAGGAAGTGTTTCCTGAATCCCTTTGTCGACAGCAGGAATGTATTCACGTGGAACCACACCGCCCTTGATCGCGTCAACAAATTGGTAACCACCGCCCGGAGGCAGGGGTTCAATCTTGAGAACGACGTGACCATATTGCCCACGACCACCAGACTGTTTGACGAATTTGCCTTCAATTTCTTCGCAGACCTTGCGTATCGTTTCGCGATAAGCCACCTGCGGTTTGCCCACGTTGGCTTCGACGTTGAACTCACGACGCATCCGGTCAACAATAATTTCAAGGTGTAGTTCACCCATACCCGAAATAATGGTTTGACCCGATTCTTCGTCCGTGCGAACACGGAATGACGGATCTTCCTGGGCCAGCCGCGACAGCGCCATCCCCATGCGTTCCTGATCGGCTTTTGTCTTGGGTTCGACGGCCTGCGAAATGACAGGCTCTGGAAACACCATCCGCTCAAGCATGATGTGCGCATCGATGTCGCACAGCGTTTCGCCCGTTGTGACGTCTTTCAGGCCCACAACAGCCGCAATATCGCCAGCCACCACTTCTTTGATTTCTTCGCGGTTATTGGCATGCATCTGCAAGATGCGACCAATACGCTCTTTCTTGCCCTTGATCGGGTTGTATATCGTGTCACCCGACTTGAGCACTCCCGAGTAAACGCGCACAAACGTCAGCTGTCCCACGTAGGGATCCGTCATCAGTTTGAATGCGAGTGCCGAGAATTTTTCACTGTCGTCCGCTTTACGGTACGTCGCGCTGCCATCATCAAGCTCGCCCTTGACCGGTGGAATGTCCACAGGCGAAGGAAGGTACTCGATCACGGCGTCGAGCATGCGTTGCACGCCCTTGTTTTTAAACGCGGAACCGCAAAGCATTGGCTGAATTTCGCAAGCGATTGTGCGTGTGCGAATTCCCAGCTGAATTTCTTCTTCTGTCAGCGTTCCGCCTTCAAGGTACTTGTCCATCAACTCTTCAGACGACTCTGCGGCAGACTCAACAAGTTTTTCATGCCACTCGTCGGCCTCAGCACGAAGTTCGTCTGGGATATCAATGTACGTAAACTTAGTGCCCTGGCTGGCCTCGTCCCAATAAATGGCTTTCATCTTGACCAGGTCGATCACGCCCACAAAAGACTCTTCCGCACCAATCGGAATCACGACAGGAACAGGATTGGCTTTCAGGCGGGTTTTGAGCTGATCATAAACCTTGAAAAAGTTCGCACCGGTACGATCCATCTTGTTAACAAAAGACAGACGTGGGACTTTGTACTTGTTAGCCTGACGCCATACGGTTTCAGACTGGGGCTGAACACCGCCCACTGCGCAGTAAACCATGCAGGCGCCGTCAAGCACGCGCATCGAACGCTCGACTTCAATCGTGAAGTCGACGTGTCCGGGAGTGTCGATCACATTGATGCGGTGCTGAGCATAGTTATTCGCCATGCCAGACCAGAATGCAGTGGTCGCTGCAGACGTGATGGTGATGCCACGCTCTTGTTCCTGTTCCATCCAGTCCATGGTGGCTGCGCCATCATGCACTTCGCCAATCTTGTGATTAACGCCGGTGTAAAACAAGATACGTTCTGTCGTGGTCGTCTTCCCTGCATCAATGTGGGCAGAGATACCGATGTTGCGGTAGTGCTCGATCGGAGTTTTGCGGGCCATGGTGGATCCTTAAATTACCAACGGAAATGACTGAAAGCTTTGTTAGCTTCTGCCATCTTGTGCGTATCTTCACGTTTTTTCATGGCAGCGCCGCGACCTTCAGATGCGTCAAGCAACTCGCCGGCAAGGCGTAGATCCATGGACTTCTCACCGCGCTTTTTGGCGGCTTCACGCAACCAGCGCATGGCCAGCGCCAACCGACGGACCGGACGCACTTCAACCGGTACCTGATAGTTGGCACCACCGACTCGGCGGCTTTTCACTTCCACTACTGGCTTGATGTTGTTAATTGCCAGATTGAAGACCTCGATCGGCTCTTTGCCGGTCTTGGTCTGGATCTGTCCAAGCGCACCGTAGACAATGCGCTCGGCGACGGCTTTCTTGCCGGCCAGCATGACAACGTTCATAAATTTTGCGAGATCGACGCTGCCGAATTTTGGATCGGGCAGGATGTCACGTTTGGGGACTTCGCGACGACGGGGCATATTAATTCCTTGTGTCTATTCAGTTGAACTGTGGCGTTAGACCACAGTCACGACTCGCCATGAGGCAGGTCACTTACGGTACCAAAACACCACAATGGTGTTCCGGATGCACATCACAACCTATCCGGTTGTGGACTTTCGTTACAACATCGGCAAACAGAACTGTCTTGCCTGCAAGACCAATTACTTGGCCTGCTTCGGACGCTTGGCACCATACTTGGAGCGCGACTGCTTGCGGTCCTTGACACCCTGGAGGTCAAGCGAACCACGCACGATGTGATAACGCACACCAGGCAAGTCTTTTACGCGACCACCACGCACGAGCACAACTGAGTGCTCTTGCAGGTTGTGGCCTTCGCCACCGATGTAAGAAATGATCTCGAAACCGTTGGTCAGGCGCACTTTGGCAACCTTACGCAAGGCCGAGTTCGGCTTTTTAGGAGTGGTGGTGTACACACGTGTGCACACACCGCGTCGCTGAGGGCAGTTTTCGAGCGCGGGGCTCTTGCTCTTTGTGACGCTGACTTCGCGCGGCTTGCGCACGAGTTGGCTAATGGTTGGCATAACCTGAAATTCCCTTTTATCTCTGCTTGTGCGTCGTCTACAACGCGTTCGCAGTGTTCCCGTTCCTGGGCAGCTCGCGCAAACCCACCATCAAACGGAAATCCGTAAAAGAGCGGGTATTGCTTTTGAAACCAGAGTGCAACAACAAGCCCAGAGCTGTTGTGACCCGAAAAAATGCGGTAAGCCTAACAGCTTATCGTAAATACCTAGATTCTGTCAACTGAGTGGGCGCCAGGGGGAAGTCCCGCCCTGACGCCTACCTTGATTCAACTTCGACCAGCCTACTCTTCGGTTGCTTCCGGTGCTTCGACAGCAACGGGCGCGTCCTCGAATGGGTTGGCTTGTTGACGTGCGGCTTCGCGCTCGGCAGCTTCCAGTGCTTCTTTCTCTTTGCGCGCAACGTGATACGCCATACCCGTACCTGCCGGGATGAGACGACCCACAATGACGTTTTCCTTCAGGCCACGCAGGTCGTCGCGCTTGCCCATGATGGCAGCCTCGGTGAGCACGCGTGTGGTTTCCTGGAAGGAAGCCGCAGAGATGAACGAATCGGTCGACAGCGATGCCTTGGTGATACCCAACAAAATGTTGTCGTACGTTGCAGGGCGCTTACCTGCTGCGTCCATACGATCATTTGCATTGAGCAATTCGGCACGCTCGACCTGTTCGCCCGTAATGAAGGTCGTGTCACCTGAGTCCACGATGTTGATACGACGCAACATCTGGCGAACGATCACCTCGATATGTTTGTCGTTGATCTTCACACCTTGCAAACGGTAAACGTCCTGCACTTCGTCGACCACATACGTGGCCAAGCGCTCGATACCCTGCAGACGCAGGATGTCGTGTGGGTCGGCTGGGCCGTCAACAATCATTTCGCCCTTGTTCACGACCTGGCCGTCATGCACCAGCACCTGCTTCTCTTTCGGGATCAGGAATTCGTGTGCAAGGCCGTCCAGATCAGTGATGACCAGACGCTGCTTGCCCTTGGTGTCCTTACCGAACGAAACCGTACCGGTGATGTCGGCCAACATGCCGGCATCCTTAGGCGAACGTGCTTCGAACAGCTCGGCTACACGGGGCAAGCCTCCGGTAATGTCGCGAGTCTTTTGCGATTCTTGCGGAATCCGCGCCAACACTTCGCCGACCTGTGCGTGCTGACCATCGCGCACGGTAATCAGTGCGCCCACCGGGAAAGAAATATTGACAGCGTGATCCGTGCCGGCAATCTTGACTTCTTCGCCGTTTTCGCCAATCAGCTTGATCTGCGGACGCAGGGCAATCTTGCCGCCACGCGTCTTGGGCGTGATGACCACCAAGGTCGACAGGCCAGTGACGTCGTCAACCTGCTTAGCAACCGTACCGCCTTCTTCGATGTTCTCGAAGCGAACGGCACCCGCGTATTCGGACACGATGGGACGCGTGAGCGGATCCCAGGTGGCCAGACGCGAACCTGCCTTGAGCACATCACCGTCGTTAACCTGCAGTGTTGCGCCATAAGGCACTTTGTGACGTTCGCGCTCGCGGTCGTTGTCACCAAAGATGACAATTTCGCCCGACCGGGAGATCGCAACGCGCTCTCCCTTGGGATTGGTCACGTAACGCATGGTGCTGGCAAAACGCACCACACCACTGGACTTGGTTTCAACGGCGCTAGCCATCGCCGAACGTGAGGCCGCACCACCGATGTGGAATGTACGCATCGTGAGCTGCGTGCCAGGTTCACCGATCGACTGCGCCGCGATCACACCGACAGCTTCGCCGACGTTAACCAGATAGCCACGGCCAAGGTCGCGACCATAGCAGTGTGCGCACAGACCATGGCGTGTTTCGCAAGTGAGGGGGGTACGCACGCGCACTTCATCCACACCGAGGCGATCCACATAATCAACCAGATCTTCGTCAAGCAGCGTGCCGGCAGCGATCGCCGTTTCCTGCGTGTCGGGATTGATGATATCAATGGCTGCAACACGACCCAGGATCCGCTCGCGCAAAGGTTCGATGACCTCACCGCCTTCGACCAGTGCCTTCATCGAATAGCCATGCGAGGTGCCGCAATCGCTTTCTGTAATAACCAGATCCTGCGTCACATCGACCAGACGACGGGTCAGATAACCCGAGTTTGCGGTCTTCAATGCTGTATCGGCCAGGCCTTTACGTGCACCGTGCGTCGAGATGAAGTACTGAAGAACGTTCAACCCTTCGCGGAAGTTGGCGGTAATCGGCGTTTCGATGATCGAGCCATCAGGCTTGGCCATCAGACCGCGCATACCGGCCAGCTGACGGATCTGCGCAGCAGAACCACGGGCACCCGAGTCGGCCATCATGTAGATGGAGTTAAACGATTCCTGGCGAACGTTGTCACCAAATCGGTCAACGACCGGTTCGGTGGCCAGTTGCTCCATCATGGCCTTGCCAACTTTATCGCCAGCCTTGCCCCAGATATCGACCACGTTGTTGTACCGCTCTTGCGACGTCACGAGACCCGACGAATACTGCTTGTCGATCTCTTTGACTTCGCGCGTAGCCTCAGCCAGGATTTCAATCTTGGCATGCGGAATCAACATGTCACCCATGGCAATCGAAATGCCGCCACGCGTGGCCAGACGAAAGCCCGCCTGCATCAGCTTGTCAGCAAAGATCACCGTGTCGCGCAAACCGCAGCGACGGAACGACTGGTTGATCAGGCGTGAAATTTCTTTCTTTTTCAGGGCACGGTTCAATACCGAGAATGGCAAGCCACGCGGAAGGATTTCGGACAGCAGCGCACGACCAATGGTCGTTTCAACGCGCTGCACACCCTGGACCCATTCGCTTTGCTCATCGGCACGCGTCCACTCAGGCAAACGCACGGTAATGCGTGTCTGCAGTGTCACTTCGCGATTGTCGTATGCGCGCTGCACTTCGGCGACATCGGCGAAGAACATGCCTTCACCCTTGCCGTTCACACGCTCTCGCGTCGCGTAGTAGAGACCCAGCACGATATCCTGTGAAGGAACGATGGAGGGTTCACCGTTGGCGGGGAACAGGATGTTGTTCGACGCCAGCATCAGCGTACGTGCTTCCATCTGCGCTTCAAGCGACAGTGGCACGTGAACAGCCATCTGGTCGCCGTCAAAGTCGGCGTTGAACGCGGCACAAACCAGCGGATGAAGCTGGATAGCCTTGCCTTCGATCAGCACGGGCTCGAAAGCCTGGATGCCCAGACGGTGCAAGGTTGGCGCACGGTTCAGCATGACCGGATGTTCGCGAATGACGTCTTCGAGAATATCCCAGACCACGGGTTCCTGGCTATCAACCAGCTTTTTGGCGGCCTTGATCGTGGTGGCCAGACCCATCAGTTCCAAACGATTGAAAATGAAAGGCTTGAACAACTCGAGCGCCATCAGCTTGGGCAAACCGCACTGGTGCAGTTTGAGCTGCGGACCGACCACAATGACCGAACGACCGGAGTAGTCCACACGCTTGCCCAGCAAGTTCTGACGGAAACGACCGCTCTTGCCTTTGATCATGTCGGCAAGCGACTTGAGCTGACGCTTGTTGGCGCCAGTCATCGCTTTACCGCGGCGACCGTTATCGAGCAGCGAGTCGACCGACTCCTGCAGCATGCGCTTTTCGTTGCGCAGGATGATTTCGGGAGCCTTGAGTTCAAGCAGGCGCTTGAGGCGGTTGTTACGGTTGATCACGCGACGGTACAGGTCATTCAGATCAGACGTTGCAAACCGACCGCCATCAAGCGGCACGAGGGGTCGCAGATCCGGAGGCAGCACGGGCAGCACCTCCATGACCATCCACTCGGCCTTGATGCCAGATTTCTGGAAGCCTTCAAGCACTTTCAATCGCTTGGAGATTTTCTTGATCTTGGCTTCTGAAGAGGTCGCGCTGAGTTCGCCGCGCAGTGTTTCGACCTCGCGATCGATATCGATGGTGCGCAATAGTTCGCGTACGGCTTCTGCACCCATCAGGGCGCGGAAGTCGTCACCGTACTCTTCGGTCTTGGCGATGAAATCGTCGTCCGACATGATCTGGCCGCGTTTGAGCGGAGTCATGCCAGGTTCGATCACACACCATGCTTCAAAGTACAGCACGCGTTCGATGTCGCGCAGCGTCATGTCGAGCACCATACCCAGGCGGGAAGGCAAGCTCTTCAGGAACCAGATGTGCGCGACGGGGCTGGCCAGTTCAATGTGGCCCATGCGTTCGCGACGAACTTTGGCGACAGTAACTTCGACCCCGCATTTTTCGCAGATTACGCCGCGATGCTTTAAGCGCTTGTACTTTCCGCACAAGCATTCATAGTCCTTGATGGGACCAAAAATCTTAGAGCAGAACAGGCCATCGCGCTCAGGCTTAAACGTGCGGTAGTTGATGGTTTCGGGTTTACGAACTTCGCCATAAGACCACGAGCGGATCTTTTCGGGCGAGGCGATGCCAATCTTGATGGCATCGAACTGTTCGTCGTGCGAAACCTGTTTGAATAGGTCGAGTAGCGCTTTCATTATTTACGCTCCAGATCCATGTCAAGCGCCAAGGAACGAATTTCCTTGACCAGCACATTGAACGATTCGGGCATGCCCGCGTCGATCGTGTGATCGCCCTTGACGATGTTTTCATATACCTTGGTACGGCCGGCGATGTCATCGGATTTAACCGTCAACATTTCCTGCAGCGTGTACGACGCGCCGTATGCCTCAAGTGCCCACACTTCCATTTCGCCGAAGCGCTGACCACCGAACTGCGCCTTGCCGCCCAGCGGTTGCTGGGTCACAAGAGAGTACGGTCCGGTCGAACGGGCGTGCATCTTGTCGTCGACCAGGTGGTGCAGTTTCAGGTAGTGCATGTAGCCCATCGTGACCGGACGTTCGAATTGCTCGCCGGTACGACCGTCATACAGCCATGCCTGGGTACGGGTCTCTGTGAGGCCCATGCGGTCAGCCACGTCTTCCGGATATGCCAGCTCAAGCATCTTGGCAATTTCCGCTTCGGTCGCCCCGTCAAAGACGGGGGTTGCGAAGGGCACACCTGCCTTGAGGTTTTGAGCGAGTTCGATGATGTCATCATCGGTTAGCTCATCAAAGCGAGCGCTGGTACCGGTGCCGTTATAGACCCGTTCCAGATAAGCGCGGATCTTTTTGACCTCAATCTTTTGCTGGTCACGCAACATATCAGCGATGCGCTGACCCAGACCTTTTGCGGCCCAGCCCAGGTGAACCTCAAGCACCTGTCCGACGTTCATCCGCGAGGGCACGCCCAACGGGTTCAGAACGATGTCGGCGGAAGTGCCGTCAGCCATGTGTGGCATGTCTTCAATAGGCGTAATGCGTGACACCACACCCTTGTTGCCATGACGGCCGGCCATCTTGTCGCCAGGCTGCAGGCGACGCTTGACTGCCAGGTAAACCTTGATCATCTTGAGCACACCCGGGGGCAGCTCGTCACCTTGGGTCAGTTTCTTGCGCTTTTCTTCGAACGCCAGATCAAACTGGTGACGCTTTTGCTCGAGCGACTCTTTGGCCTGTTCGAGAACAACCGCATGCGCCTCGTCGGCCAAACGGACATCGAACCACTGCCAGCGATCGAGATCTACCAGATATTCCTTGGTGATCACGGTGCCTTTGGCAAGCTTGCGCGGACCGCCATTCACGACTTTCTTGACCAGTAACTTTTCGATACGATCAAACGTGTCGTTTTCCACGATACGCAGCTGATCGTTCAAGTCCTGGCGATAGCGCCGCAATTCATCATCAATGATCGACTGGGCGCGCTTGTCGCGTGGGATGCCTTCGCGTGTGAAGACCTGGACGTCGATGACCGTACCGATCATGCCCGAGGGCACACGCAGCGAGGTGTCTTTGACGTCGGAGGCTTTTTCGCCAAAAATTGCACGCAGCAGTTTCTCTTCAGGCGTGAGTTGCGTCTCGCCTTTAGGAGTAACTTTTCCGACCAACACGTCATCGGCGCGAACTTCTGCACCGATGTGCACGATGCCCGAGTCATCCAAACGATTGAGCTGGGTTTCGGCCAGGTTGCTGATGTCGCGCGTGATTTCTTCAGGGCCAAGCTTGGTGTCGCGCGCGACAACCGTCAGTTCCTCGATGTGAATAGAGGTGTAGCGGTCGTCAGCCACAACTTTTTCAGAGATCAGAATCGAATCTTCGAAGTTGTAGCCGTTCCACGGCATGAACGCGATCAGCATGTTCTGACCCAGAGCAAGTTCGCCCAGGTCGGTCGAGGCACCATCGGCCAGCACGTCGCCAGCAGCCACGAGGTCACCACGGCGCACGATAGGACGCTGGTTGATGTTCGTGTTCTGGTTTGAACGGGTGTACTTGATCAGGTTGTAAATGTCGACACCGACTTCGCCAGCGACGTTTTCATCGTCGTTGACGCGAATCACGATACGGTCTGCATCAACGTGATCAACGATACCGCCACGCAAAGCCTGAACGGTCGTGCCCGAGTCAACGGCCACGGTACGTTCGACACCCGTGCCGACCACTGGCTTTTCAGGGCGCAAGCAAGGGACAGCCTGACGTTGCATGTTCGCGCCCATCAGTGCGCGGTTTGCATCGTCGTGCTCAAGGAACGGGATCAGCGAGGCAGCAACCGACACGATCTGCGAAGGCGCCACGTCCATGTAATGAATGTTGGCCGGAGCAGTCAACAGGGTTTCACCTGCCTGACGACAAGCAACCAGTTCATCGGTGAACGTACCTTGTTCGTCAAGCTCGGCGTTTGCCTGCGCAATGACATAATTGCTTTCTTCAATGGCGGACAGGTAGTCCACCTGATCCGTCACCCGACTGTCGAGCACCTTACGATACGGCGTTTCGAGAAAGCCATATTCATTCAGGCGAGCATACAACGCCATCGAGTTGATCAGACCGATGTTCGGGCCTTCCGGTGTTTCGATCGGGCAGACACGGCCGTAGTGCGTAGGATGCACGTCACGGACTTCGAAGCCTGCGCGCTCACGGGTTAACCCGCCGGGGCCGAGAGCCGAAACGCGACGCTTGTGCGTGATCTCGGACAACGGGTTGGTTTGGTCCATAAACTGCGACAGCTGGCTTGATCCGAAGAACTCCTTGATTGCTGCCGAAATCGGCTTGGAGTTAATCAGGTCATGCGGCATCAGGTTTTCTGTCTCAGCCTGGCCCAGACGCTCTTTGACGGCACGCTCGACACGCACAAGGCCTGCGCGAAACTGGTTTTCGGCCAGTTCGCCGACGCAGCGAACACGACGGTTGCCGAGGTGGTCGATGTCATCGATCTGGCCACGGCCGTTGCGCAACTCCACCAGGACCTTGATTGTCTCGAGGATGTCCTCGTTGGTCAGGGTCATCGGGCCAGTGATGTCTTCGCCACGACCCAGGCGACTGTTGACCTTCATACGGCCAACGCGCGACAGATCGTACGTTTCTTCGTTGTAGAACAAGCGCAGGAACAGCGCCTCGACCGCATCTTCGGTTGGCGGCTCGCCAGGACGCATCATGCGATAGATGGCCACGCGAGCGGACATCTGGTCGGCAGTCTCGTCTGCACGCAACGTTTGCGAAATGTAGGGGCCGCGATCCAGGTCGTTGGTATACAAGGTCTGGATGTTACGAACACCGGCAGCACGCAGGGCGCTTAATGTCGTTTCACTGATTTCCTCGTTGGCGGGCGCAATGAGCTCGCCAGTTTCGGTATCAACGACATTCGTGGCAAGCACGCGACCAAAGAGGAAGTCTTCCGGCACGGAAATGCGCTCGATCTTGGCAGCGGCGATATCACGCAGATGCTTGGCGTTGACGCGTTTGTCTTTTTCGACAAGCGACTTACCATTGCGATCAGCGATGTCAAAGCGGGCGACTTCGCCTTTCCAGCGGTCACCGACGAACTCCATCATGGCGCCTTCTGACTTGATTTCGAACTGGTCGAATTCAAAGAAGTGCGCAAGGATGGCCTCGGGGGTCATGCCGATTGCCTTGAGCAAAATCGTAACCGGCATCTTGCGACGACGGTCAACGCGGAAGAACAGTACGTCCTTGGCGTCGTATTCGAAGTCGAGCCATGAGCCACGATAAGGAATCACGCGCGCGGAGAACAGCAGTTTTCCCGAGCTGTGCGTCTTGCCGCGATCATGTTCGAAGAACACACCTGGCGAACGGTGCAGCTGCGATACGATGACACGTTCGGTGCCATTGATCACGAACGAGCCCGTGCTGGTCATCAGAGGCATTTCGCCCATGTAGACCTCTTGCTCCTTGACCTCTTTGACAGTTGGCTTGCTGACCTCGCGGTCGAGCAAGACCAGGCGCACTTTGGCGCGCAGAGGGGAAGCATAGGTCAGGCCGCGCAGCTGGCACTCTTTGACGTCGAAAACGGGCTCGCCCAGCGCGTAGCTGACGAACTCGAGACGCGCCATATTGTTGTGGCTGACGATCGGGAAGATAGAACTGAAGGCGGCCTGAAGACCCTGCTCTTTACGGGCAGAGGCTTGGGAGTCAGCCTGCAAGAAGGTTAGGTAAGATTGAAGCTGTGTCGCTAGCAGGAAAGGAACGTCTTGCACGTCCTCACGCTTGGCGAAGCTTTTGCGGATGCGCTTTTTTTCGGTAAACGAGTAAGGCATGAGCACTCCGACTCGAGGTTACATAGACCGTCAACCACGGCCACGGGGATATACTTCTCGGACTTGCAGTAATGCAGGCAATTCAAACGACTTCAGAAAACCCGACTGGTCGGATCATCAGGCAACCGGGGATTATTCCGACTGCATGCCCCTCCGTTTCGAGAGGGGTTTTCTGAAAGCGCAAAAGCCCGGGAAGGCAAAGTGCTCTCCCCGGGCGATCACTGGCAGGCCTTACTTCAATTCGGCCTTGGCACCAGCTTCTTCGAGCTTCTTCTTTGCTGCTTCGGCATCAGCCTTAGCAATTGCTTCTTTCACTGGCTTCGGTGTTGCGTCAACCAAGTCTTTAGCTTCTTTCAGGCCCAGACCGGTGATTTCGCGAACAGCCTTGATGACGCTCACTTTGTTAGCGCCGATTTCGGTCAGCATAACGGTGAACTCTGTCTGCTCTTCAGCAGCAGCAGCAGCGGCGGCAGGTGCAGCAACAGCGACGGCGGCGGCAGCAGCCGACACGCCAAACTTCTCTTCCATTTCTTTGATCAGCTCGGACAGTTCGAGCACAGTCATACTTGCGACTGCATCAAGGATTTCAGCTTTTGTAGCCATTTTAAGAACTCCAGAATTAATAATAATGTGCCAGGGGTTGGTATCGCTTGTCGTTCAATGAAGCCTCGACGGGGCGCGCTTTAGGCGGCCTGTTTTTGATCGCGAACAGCTGCAAGGCCGCGCACAAACTTGGTCGGAACTTCGTTGAGGGTACGTACAAATTGCACGATCGGTGCTTGCATCGTGCCGAGCAGTTTCGCCAACAACTCCTCTCGTGACGGCATCGTGGCCAAAGCCTTGACACCATCTACTGTCAGCAGACTGTTGGGCAATGCCCCAGCCTTAATGACGAGTTTTTCGTTGGTTTTTGAAAATGCAGCAAGCACTTTTGCAGCACTGACCGGATCTTGGCTAATGCCATAGATCAGCGGACCGGTGAGCTGTGCAGACAATGCCTCGAAAGGCGTGCCTGCAACGGCCCGGCGTGCCAGCGAGTTTTTGAGGACTCGCAGGTAAACGCCCGACTCGCGTGCAGTTTTGCGCAGTACGGTGACAGAGGCGACGTCCAGACCACGGTACTCTGCAACCACAATCGATTGGGCTTTCGCGACTTGCGTCGTGACTTCCTCGATTACGATCGCTTTCTCTTGACGATTGAGACTCACGGTTTGAACACTCCATCAAAAGATGCGCGGGGAAAATCCCCTTGCATCAACCGAATGCGGCGAACCTGGTCGAGTTCTGTAAAAGAAATCTTCCGTGGACGCCGTCTGCGCTGGATCCAGAAACATCCTGGGATTAAGCAACAACCAGATAATGGAAGGATTCCATTACGACGACTGGTGCTCCAGCGGTCTTTGACAGCAACACCCAGACACGTCCGGGTGCAGCCCAAAGTCTTTAATAAATGACGATTACTGTTGGGTAGCCGTCAAGGAAGATATTTCGACGCGAGCACCGCCGCCCATTGTGGACGACACGGCAAGCTTGCGAAGATAAACACCCTTGGATGCGGACGGACGTGCCTTGTTCAAGGCATCAACCAGCGCAGCCAGGTTGGACTGCAACTGTTCGATACCGAACGAAGCGCGGCCAATCGTGGCATGCACAATTCCGGCTTTGTCAGTACGGTACTGAACCTGACCGGCCTTGGCGTTCTTGACCGCCTGGGCGACATCGGGTGTAACCGTGCCAACTTTCGGGTTCGGCATCAGGCCACGCGGTCCCAGGATCTGGCCAAGCGTACCAACGATACGCATTGTGTCAGGCGACGCAATGACGATATCAAAGTTGAACACGCCGCCTTTGATCTGTTCGGCCAGATCTTCCATGCCAACGATGTCAGCACCGGCGGCACGGGCTTGTTCAGCCTTGTCACCCTGGGCAAACACAGCAACGCGGACCGTCTTGCCGGTACCAGCAGGCAATACAACCGAGCCACGCACCAGTTGGTCCGATTTTTTAGGATCGATGCCGAGCTGAACAGCCATATCGATGGATTCATCGAACTTGGCCGTTGCGCACTCTTTGACGAGCGACAGGGCTTCGGTGACAGGGTACAGCTTGGAGCGGTCAATCTTTGAAGCGATGACGGCCAAGCGTTTGGTTATTTTTGCCATGATCAGAGACCCTCTACCGTGATGCCCATGCTGCGTGCGCTACCAGCAATGGTGCGAACAGCCGCGTCAAGGTCAGCCGCCGTGAGGTCGGGCGCCTTGGCTTTTGCAATTTCTTCAGCTTGAGCACGCGTCAGCTTGCCAACCTTGTCGGTATGGGGAGTGGGCGAGCCCTTTGCCACGCCAGCTGCCTTCTTGATGAGGACCGTCGCAGGCGGGGTCTTCATGATGAAGGTAAAGCTCTTGTCGGCAAATGCGGTGATTACCACAGGAATCGGCAGACCGGGTTCGAGACCCTGTGTCTTGGCGTTGAACGCCTTGCAGAATTCCATGATATTCAGACCGCGCTGACCCAGCGCCGGACCGATTGGGGGGGATGGGTTGGCTTTACCAGCTGGTACTTGCAGCTTGATGAAGCCGACGATTTTCTTCGCCATGCTTAGCTCCTTGCGGGTTCAAACGCCCACACCTTTTGGTGATAGGCTCCCCGGGGTTTATAAAATCAAGTTTTTTCGACTTGACTGAAATCGAGTTCAACGGGTGTGGCGCGGCCAAAAATCGCGACCGATACACGCACCTTGCTTTTCTCGTAGTTGACGTCTTCCACGTTGCCGTTGAAGTCCGCAAACGGACCTTCCTTGACACGCACCATTTCGCCCACTTCGAAGAGGACTTTTGGACGCGGTTTTTCGACGCCTTCTTCGATCTGCGACAGGATCTTTTCCACTTCTTTTTCAGAAATGGGGGTGGGGCGGTTGCCCGAGCCACCAAGAAAACCTGTCACGCGAGGCGTACTTTTAATCACGTGCCAGGTCTCATCCGTGAGGTCCATCTCAACCAGGACATAGCCCGGGAAAATACGACGCTCAGAAATTGACTTCTGACCACCTTTGACCTCTACCACCTCTTCCGAGGGAACGAGAATCTTGCCAAATGAGGTTTGCAAGCCAGCGCGCTCGATGCGTTCCAGCATCGCTTTGTGAACACTTTTTTCCATGCCGGAATAGACATGAACGACATACCAACGCTTACTCATGGAACCGTCCTTGTTATTTCCAGCCAAGCAGTACGCTAAATAGCGCCCACTCGACAACTTTGTCCAGTATCCAGAGGAAAAGCCCCATGATGGCGACAAAGGCGAACACAATGCCTGTCATTTGCATGGTTTCTTTGCGAGTCGGCCAGACTACGCGCCTGACCTCGTTGTACGACTCGTGTGCAAACGCGACCGTACGGCGGCCAGGTTCGCTTGTCCAGGCGATCAGAGCAGCAAGCAACAGACTGCCGATAAAGATTGCGACGCGCGCAAACCCTGGCAATCTGGACTCTAACGCCGAATAGCCAACGATACCTGCAAGGATGACGACCACACACAGACCGAGTTTGACTCGGTCTGTAGTATTCGTTACGTTCTCGATCGTGGTGTTCGACATGTTGTATCGCGTATACGCAAAAAGTGCGCATCCCGCAGTTTATTTTTTGGCGGTGGCAGGGGCGGAAGGAATCGAACCATCAACCTTCGGTTTTGGAGACCGACGCTCTGCCAATTGAGCTACGCCCCTATACCTGCACTGCAAACAAGGCGGGCACCTTTCGGAGCCCTCCCTTTTACTCGTGATTACTTCAGAATTTTAGCGACCACGCCGGCACCAACAGTACGACCGCCTTCGCGAATCGCGAAACGCAGGCCTTCTTCCATGGCAATCGGAGCAATCAGCTTGACGACCATCGAGACGTTGTCACCAGGCAAGACCATTTCCTTGTCGGCAGGCAGTTCAATCGTGCCAGTCACGTCCGTCGTGCGGAAGTAGAACTGAGGACGATAGCCCTGGAAAAATGGCGTGTGGCGGCCACCCTCTTCTTTTGACAGAATATAGACCTCGGCGGTGAAGTCTGTATGCGGCTTGATTGAACCGGGCTTGGCCAGAACCTGGCCGCGCTCGACGTCCTCACGCTTGGTACCACGCAACAGAATACCGACGTTGTCGCCAGCCATACCCTGGTCAAGCAGTTTGCGGAACATTTCAACGCCGGTGCAAATCGTCTTGACTGTGTCGTGAATGCCGACAATCTCAATCTCTTCGCCGACCTTGACGATGCCGCGCTCGATACGACCCGTCACGACAGTGCCACGACCCGAGATCGAGAACACGTCTTCAACTGGCATCAGGAACGCGCCATCAATGGCACGCTCTGGCTGGGGAATGTAGGTGTCAAGCGCGTCGGCCAGGCGCATAATCGCCAACTCGCCCATCTCGCCCTTGTCGCCTTCCAGCGCCAGCTTGGCCGAACCCGTAATGATCGGGGTATCGTCGCCGGGGAAGTCGTACTTGGAAAGGAGCTCGCGCACTTCCATTTCAACCAGTTCAAGCAGCTCGGCATCATCAACCATGTCAGCCTTGTTCAGGAAGACGATGATGTAAGGCACGCCAACCTGACGCGACAGCAGGATGTGCTCGCGAGTCTGGGGCATCGGGCCG
>CAIJKV010000060.1 GCA_903821335.1 uncultured beta proteobacterium | reverse complement strand
GCGGGTTATGGCGACACCGTGTACAAGGCAGTCAAAGGGCTGGTCACTGGCTCAGCCGGTGTGGCCACCGCGCATGGCACACGTGGAAATTCACTCACACCCGAATTCCGCATTGATCCGGTCACGGGCGTGTTGACGACACAGCCGGGACAGACGGTGAGCCCTTCAAGCTGCCTGGGTTGCTGGACGCAGTGTGGTGTGCGCGTGCGTGTGGATACCGCCTCGAATCGGATTCTGCGTGTGGCCGGCAACCCATACCATCCCCTGGCCACCACCCATCCCGCCGCGATGCAAACGCCGGTACGTGAGGTGTACGCCATGCTGGGTGGTGAGACAGGGCTTGAAGGACGCGCGACGTCCTGCGCGCGGGGCTCTTCCATGTCCGAGCAGCAAAACAGTCCTTACCGGGTGTTGGCGCCGCTCAAGAGAGCGGGCGCGCGCGGGGAAGGCAAATGGAAGACCATTTCGTTCGAACAACTGATCGAGGAGGTCTGCGAAGGTGGCAATTTGTTTGGCGAAGGGGCCATTAGCGGCTTGCGGGCGATTTTTGACAATAAGACACTGATCGATCCGGATAATCCGGAATATGGACCGGTGTCAAACCAGTTACTGGTGACCGATGCCTCGAACGAAGGCCGCACGCCGCTGATCAACCGTTTTGCCCAGCAGTCCTTTGGCACCGTCAACGTTAGCAATCATGGCGCGTATTGCGGTCAGAGCTTTCGGGTCGGGGCAGGGGCTGCGCTGGGCGACATCGCTGGCATGCCCCATGGAAAACCGGACTGGTCACATGCCGAGTTTGGTTTATTTATCGGCGCCGCCCCGGCGCAGTCGGGCAACCCCTTTCAGCGTCAGGCGCGTGAACTCGCCGAGGCGCGCACCCGACCGCAGAATCCCTTCAAGTACATCGTGGTATCGCCCGTATTGCCAACTTCCTCCAGTTTTTCTGCAGGGTCTGGCAATCGCTGGGTTGCCGTCAAGCCCGCCAGTGATCTTGCCCTGGCGATGGGGCTGATCCGCTGGATCCTGGACAATCAACGTTTTGACGCGCATGCCCTGTCACAACCCGGGCCCGCAGCGATGGCCGCCGCCGGAGAATTTTCCTGGACCAATGCCACGCACCTGGTGGTTGCCGATCCCAAGCATGTGCGTTTTGGAACGTGCCTGAGGGGTGTCGACCTGGGTTGGCCCAAACCAGGCGATGACAAGGCTCCGGATGTCTACGTTGTGCAGCAGGCAGATGGTTCCCTGGCGCCACATACGGTGGTTGGCCCGGCGGAATTATTCGTCGATGAACAACTGTCGATCGCAGCACTCGGCCAGGCACCCGTGCGTGTGTGTTCCGCACTGGCCATGCTGCGCGAGCAAGCTGCGCAAAAGACACTCGACCAGTATGCCGAGTTGTGCGGCGTGCCGCGCACTGAAATTGAGGCGATTGCCCGTGAGTTCACCAGTTACGGCAAGCATGCCGTGGCCGATGCACACGGCGGCACGATGAGCGGATCGGGCTTCTATACGGCTTATGCGATTGCAATGCTCAATACCCTGGTTGGCAACCTGAACGTCCAGGGTGGACTGGTCCTGGACGCGGGCCCGTTTGGCCCCTTTGGGCCGGGTCCAAAATACGACTTTGCGAATTTCGCGGGGAAAGTCCAGCCCAAGGGCGTGGCACTGTCGCGCACGCGATTTCCCTACGAGAAGACAAGCGAGTACCGCAGGAAGAAAGAAGCCGGGCAGTCTCCCTATCCGGCCACCGCGCCCTGGTACCCGCTCGTGGGCGGCTTGAGCAGTGAGATGCTGGCCTCGGGTCTGGCGGGCTATCCTTATCGGGCCAAAGTGTGGATCAATCACATGAGCAACCCGGTCTATTCAATCGCAGGCTTTAAGAATGCCGTGCTTGAAAAGTTGCGCGATCCCGCCCGGCTGCCACTGATCATCTCGGTTGACCCGTTTATTAACGAAACCAGCGCGATGGCAGACTATATCGTCCCCGATACCGTGACCTACGAAAGTTGGGGCATCGGCGCACCGTGGGCCGATGTGATTGCAAAGTCCTCGACAGTCAGGTGTCCCGTTGTCACTCCGGCGGTTGCAAAGACCGCTGCGGGCGCGCCGGTCAATCTGGAGTCTTTTTTATTCGCGATCGCAAAGCGTCTGAATATGCCCGGCTTTGGCGCGGGCGTCATCGCGGACAAAGAGGGTGGCAAGCACAACCTGGATTGTGCCGAGGATTTTTATTTGCGCGGCGTGGCCAATATCGCTTTTGCCGGTGGCAAGGCTGTTGACCCTGCCAGCGATGATGATCTGGAGGTCACGGGCATGCAGCGCTATGCGCCCTTGTTGCAGGAAAAGCTGAAACCAGAAGAGTGGCGTCAAGCTGCAATGGTGCTGACACGCGGTGGTCGCTTTGACAAAATGGAAAGCGCCTGGGAAGGCGCACACCTGCGCGCGGCCCACGTCAAGCCGCTGCAACTCTGGAGTGAAGAGGTGTCGAAATCACGTCATTCGATCACCGGAGAGCGAAACAGTGGCTGCCCCACCTGGTATCCGACGCGCATGGCAAGTGGCGAGCCGATGCGAGAACGTTACGATGAAAAGCAGTTCCCGTTCTTGTTGACTTCCTACAAGTCGAATTTGATGAGTTCGGTTTCAATCGGTGTGAGCCGGTTGCGCCAGGTGCACCCCCACAACCCGGTGTCGGTGAATCGCGCCGACGCGAAACGCCTGGGGATTGCCAATGGCGATTCAGTGCGCCTCACGACGCCAGGCGGCTTTGTCACCGGCATCGCCATGATTCGCGATGGCGTGATCTCAGGCTGCGTGGCCATTGAACACGGTTATGGTCACACGGGGCTGGGTGCCACGCAGCACCTTGTGGATGGCAAGCCCATGCCCCATGACCCCGCGCTGGGTGCGGGGGTCAGCCTCAACGATCTGGGGCTCAATGACGTGACGCGTGGGGTAGTGAGCAATGCATGGATAGACTGGGTGTCCGGCGCCGTCGTGCGCCAGGGACTTCCGGCGCGCCTTGAACGAAGCTAAGAGGTCGTCCCTCCGGCTTGGTTCAGCACAGCCCGTCACCAGCTGATCGATATCCGTTGGTGTGCGCCGCCCGTGATCAGGATCGGCTTGGTCCTGATCACGGACTGGTGCTGCGCCGCGACTTCGTACGACCCGGGTTGTAATTTAAGCAACAGTATCGGGCCATCGCCTATTGCCTCAAAGATACTCCGATGATTGGCATCGAATATTTTCACCCTGATGTCTGAAATCCATACGTCGCCGTCAGGAGTGTGCTGCGAAAACTCAATGGCCACCGGCCACCACTTGGCCTCTGTGCGCAAGGCTTGCGACTCATCGCTGCCTATGCCGCCCGAGATGAAGTCGATGCCGTTATTCGTTTGCACAGGAGGCAGCTGTGCAACGGCATTTGTCCAGAATAACGATGTACATATTATTAATATAATGATCAGGAATTGGCTGCGCGTGGATCTCATATTGGTTCCGTCAGGTAGATGTCTGCCGAGCTGGATGACGCTTTGCGTTATCATCTAATTCTCTCATAAGGAGTTCTGAGCGCAGGTGAGTATGGAGATTCGTTGCTCGTGAAAAAACCTGTTCGCTCGCGATCCCGCCTCCGCGACTTCCTCGCGATCGATGAGCGCGAGTCGGTCGTCAAGTTTGCACAGACACCGCTTGGCAAGGTGGCATTGTTCGCCTGCGTGCTCTTTTTACTCTTGTTGCCACCCGTTGCCAAAAGGCTGGAGCCCCCTTTATGGGTGCTGCTCTTTGCAGCCATGGCCGCTGCCCATGCCTATTTTCCCAGGTTTCGCGCCGTGATCCTGCTGGTCGCGACGTGGTCAGTCGCTTTTTTTGGCTTGCCCGCGTACACCTATCGCGACTTGGCGTTGGTGACGCTCATGATTGGTTCTGCGTGTTCGCTCTATTACGTCAAGCGGCATAAAACCAGCCTGTATGCGCGCAGGCCCGTGGTGACACTGCTTTGTACGCTGGCGCTGCTGACAGCGTTCGCTATTTTGTTACCCGACGGCACCGCACGCGACATGACCTGGTCGTTTGTGATGATATTCAATGGCTATATCTGGTTTTTGTCCTACGCAATTACAGATCAGCGCTCTCGACACCCGAGTCCGGGTATTGTTCAGATGGGGGTCTTGCGACCCTTCTGGGTGAATTCTTCCAACCCGATCGGCAAGGGCGCGGTGTTTTTAAAGAGGCATCTGGCCACCAATTCCCGGGATCTTGCGATTACGCAGCTAAAAGGCCTGAAGCTGCTGATATGGATGGATGTGCTGATTGCGCTCGCGCTCTCTATTCACTGGCTGTGTGTGGGCCAGTTGCACATTCCGACCCAGCATCAGGCCGTCGCCGCCTTCGTCAATCATCAACCTTATCCGGTTCTGGTCAACTGGGTGGCGATCACCATTGATACGGTGTTGTTCACGCTTCACCTGGCAGTTTTCGGCCATAACATCGTTGGCCTGGCTCGCCTGGCGGGCTACAGGCTGCCGCGCAACATGTGTCGGCCGCTGGAGTCACGGACGTTGGCTGAATTCTGGAATCGCTACAATTTTTACTTTAAAGAAGTGATGGTCGATTTCTTTTATGTTCCAACCTTCTTGAAAGTTTTCCGCAATCACCCGCGGGTGCGCATGTTTTTCGCGACATTCATGGCAGCGGGCGTGGGGAACCTGATTTTTCACTTTATTCGCGATATTCCCGACATTCACACCATGGGGCTGTGGAAAACCATTGAGTCGTACGCAAGCTACACGTTTTATTGTGTGATGCTGTCGGTTGGCATCGGCATCTCACAATTGCGGCAACATGCGGGCATCCAACCGCCCACGACACGGCTGGGCAGGCTGCGTGCTTTTTTCATTATTTGGACATTTATCGTCATTTTGCAAGATTTTGACGTCATGATGCGTGATTTTACGTTCAGTCAAAACTTCGCGTTTAACGCCGGTCTGTTCGGGCTACGTTAACGCTTTGTCAGGTGTGCCTACGTGCCCTGACCGTTTTGGCGGTGCTGACTTTATTCCAGAAACCGTACCCGGCCAGTGTGTAACGCGTAGATTGCCCCGATGAGTTTTACGCCATGCTCCATTTGCGACTGGCCTTCCGGAGAATCGCGTAGCGCTTGGACCGTGCGTCGAACGTTGGCCTCGACCGCAGCCTTTAACAGTTCTGCTCGCGGGGCAGTCTCATCGAGGTCGCCAAAGGCCGGCGCAATATTATCAAGCAGGAACTCGATCTTGTTGGGATGGCGAGAGCCTTCGAATTGGTAATTGACTGCTGCCTCGACGGCGCCGCAGCCTTCGTGGCCCATGACGACAAACAAGGGCGTGTGCAAATAGCGCGCCGCGTATTGAAGCGTTCCCAGGATCGATTGCCCAAGGACGTTGCCGGCTACCCGGATGACAAACAGTTCACCGAGCCAGGCATCGAAGATGAGCTCCGGGGGGACACGGCTGTCGCTGCAGCCCAGGATGGTCGCATAAGGCTGCTGCCCTTTGGCCTGCTCAAGTAGCAGTTCCTTTTCAAGCGTCGGCACCTCGGTATGACCGGAAATAAAACGTTGATTGCCTTCCATCAGGCGAGCAAGCGCGTCGTCGGCGCTAGGCTGATCATTGTCGCTGCAGTCGGCTGTCATGGACCCTGATTGCCCGCGTTTCTTGCCGAGGCTGCCGCCAGGTTTGCCATCTTGACGGCCTCTGCGGCGGCGTCCGAGGCGACTTTCGTCGCGGCGGCGGCTTCTGCTGAGGCCCGCAGCAGGGATTCTTCGGCCTGGTGCGCCACGGCTGCCGCAGCGGCTGCTGCTGCAGCGGCAGCGGCAGCGGCAGCTTCCGATGCGGCCTCGGCTGCGGAGGCCGCTGCACTGGCGGCTTGTTGTGCTGCGGCAAAGACAGATTCGGAAGCAGCTTCTTTTGCCGCCTCCGCTGCGTGTCTAGCGGCAAGCGCCGAGTTTATGGCAGATCTGGCCGCGTGCTGCGCAGCTTCCGTCGAGTAATGTGTCAACGAATGCAGGGAAGCCAACGCGTCGACATAGCGTTTGTTGACATTCGTATAGTTTTTGCGCAGGTCCTGAACTTCCGCCTCAAGGGTGATCAGTTTCTGGCTGATGGTTTCGATGTCAAGGGTCATGCTGTTCTCCACTAGGGTAGTTTGGATGTGACCAAACCAACCTGTTTCAGTGTACTGATTGTTGGCCGAACTTGCCAGTGAACTTCCCGCAGATTCAAGTTGATCCCGATTGT
>CAIJKV010000059.1 GCA_903821335.1 uncultured beta proteobacterium | reverse complement strand
TTGGCGCAAGTCTGATTATCAGCATGACGATTCGGGTCTCAACGTGTTCAATAAACTATCTATCGCGCTACTCGCGTCAATGTTTGCATTGACGGGTTGCACCTCAACCGGTTCCTCCAGCTTTCGGGATATGTCATCGGCCTATCGCGATGTTCTGGAAAGCTATGCCAACGACAATATTTTGCTGAATGTCGTCCGGTCTTCCCAGAGCATGCCAGTGAGCTTTCTTGATATGCCCAACGTGGTCGGCACTGGCAACGTCGGTGCCAACGCCGGGTTGAACGCGAATATCTACGGCGCCTCACCGAGTTCGCTGAACGGCTTTTTGTCACCCTACGGCACACCTTTCACCTCAAGCTACGCACCCAGCGTGAGCATGAGTGTGAATACTGGCTTTAACTTCACCCAGTCATCGCTCGACAACTCGGCCTTCATGACGTCGTTTCTGAGCGACATCCGCCCCGAGGTGCTCAGCAACCTGACCAATAATCAGGTGGGTCCTAAATCTATTCTTTATTCACTGGTCGTCGATACCATTGAATTGCGCAACAGTGACAATGTCATTGTCTCGAAATTTTTTAATAATCCGTACATGCCTGATTATGAAATGTTTCAACAGGCGCTCTATACCCTGCTCCAAGCGGGTCTGAGTACCGAAATCGTGATGCAAAAACTGGTCATGTCAGCCCCCATGGATGCTGACACGCTAAATAAGAACATGCCTGCGCTCGTGGCCGCGTTTGCGCAGCCAGGCACCATGATCGTGCCGATTCACAAGAAAGGCGCCAAGGATACATTCCAACTCGTACGCATGGTGCCAACGACCAGGATGTGTCTGAATAAACAGGACGAACTCGCGGTGCTGGGTCACAACTTTGACGATTCCGCCTTTTGCAATAGTGATGCGGCTGGCCTTGACCCTGCAGCCAGGGCTGTCGCTGCCGGCAAGGACAAATTAGCGGTGGACCGTCATAGCAGGCTCATGATCAAGCTGCGGTCGACGCGCAACGTTTTCGACTATCTTGGTACGCTGGTTTCACTACAAAACGCGAGCGAACCGCGGATGATCAAGGTCATGAACTCGGATCTGATAGAAAGGAATCCTGCCCTGATCAAGGACAATGCGACGGCCTTACCATTGTTTGTCGTGGAAAAGAACCAACACTGGACAAAATCACTCGTCACCATTGATTACCACGGTGACGCGTATTCCATTCCTGCTGAATCAAATAGCTATTCAAAGCAAGTACTGACGCTGGTGTCGCAATTGCTGACACTCAATAAAGTACCAGGATCGATACCGGCCTCGCCCGCGGTGCTGATCAAGTAACCTGACCGGACCAGATGACGAGCCAACCCGCCTCGGTCGCCGGAAAAAATTCTGCGTGGCTCATGCCGATCGCATTGAAGCCCTCGAGTACGTCCAGGCTGATTTGTTTCCCCTACGCGGGCGCGGGTGCTTCGATATTCCGTTCATGGGCTTCTTTGCTGCCCGCTCATATTGAAGCATTTTCCATTCAATCACCGGGGCGTGAAACACGGTTTGTCGAACCCCTTTTGACAGATTTTCAAAGCTACGTGGCACAGGCCTCGAACGCAATCCGCCCCCTTTGCGACAAGCCGATCACACTCTTTGGGCATAGTCTGGGCGCAGCCGTGGCCTACGAATCAGCGAGATACCTTGAGCAGCAAGGCGTCACGGTAGAACTGTTGATTGTCTCTGGAAGGGCATGCCCCGGCACCGCTTCAAGGCGACCACCGATTTCCCATCTTTCAGATGCGGACTTTCTCAGGCACATGGCCAGCTATAACGGCACGCCCAAGGCTGTTCTCGAAAATCAGGATCTAATCGAACTTCTGCTGCCTATGATCAGATCTGATTTTGCCCTGGCGGAGCACTACCGCCCAACCCCTGGACCCTTGCTGAGATGCCCTCTGCTCGCGCTGGGTTCAAGACAGGACGAGTGGCTCGACCCCGCCGGGGTCGACAACTGGAAAGCGCTCACCGGGGGCAGCTTTCAGACACAATGGTTCGAGGGCGATCACTTTTATCTCAATCGCTACACGGCTGAACTGGTGTCCTATATCGCCCAACAAGTCAGCGATCGCAGCGTCTGATGTCAACGTCGTCGGACTGGCCAGAGTCCATTCCCTCTGCAGGCCAGTTGCAGCCCAACCGACTGCTTTGCTGGCGGGTGTTTTCCGACCAGACGAGTGCGTCATGGTTTGCAA
>CAIJKV010000058.1 GCA_903821335.1 uncultured beta proteobacterium | reverse complement strand
GATCTCGGGATGTTGCTCCGGATGCAGATGGTCGATAAGCGTTTCCAGGGCGCTGTTGAGCAGCTCGGTCACCAGCACGAAGCCCGCAGTGAGGATCAGAACCGCCCACCAGAGGGGCGCTGGACGGGTGACCACAAGAAGAGCCAACACGGCCAGAGCCCCCAGTAACTGGGTGCGAAAGCTACGCTCGCGCCTGAACGTCAGCTGGAGTCCGTTCAGGGCGAACCCCATGCGCCTGCGCAATGACTGTCCTTTCACGCGTTGCTCTCCGCTCTGACATTGATCAGCTCGGCGACACCCCAGCAGCCAAGCGCCCACCCCGCACCGGCGACCCAGCCGGCCAGCACGTCAGTTGGCCAATGGACGCCCAGGTAAACCCTACTCAAGCCAATCATACCGGTCAACAATACCGCAACGGTCATCAAATAGATTTTGAGCGTGTTTGTGATGACAATCTTTGCCAGCAAGGCACCGAGTGTCAAGTAAACCACTGCAGAAATCATGGCGTGCCCACTTGGGAAGCTGGCGGTGACGACGACGTCGCCATGCATGAACAGGTCTGGCCGGGGGCGGCTGAACATTTGTTTCAGCAGCAACGTGAGAAGAGCGCCGCCAGACGACGCCAACAACACGAAGAGCGCAAGCCTGCGTTGGCTGGCCAGTAGCAGGAAAAGCGTGACGGCCGTGATGACCAGACCCAACACCGTGATGCTGCCGAGCGCCGTGATGTCGCGCGCCACGGATTCAAGCCACAGCGGACCGCGGGCGGTGGCTGGGTCGCCCGGCATGCGTAGCGCGAGAAGCAAGGCGCGATCCAGCGCTTGGACCTCACCCTCCAGGACGTCTTCGGACACCTCAAGGAACAGCCACACGGCAGCCATGAAGGACGCCAGTATAAAAAGGACTTTCGGCCTGACTGTGCGGGACCAGTACATAACTTGCGTCGCGGATTCCGGTGAGTTTCCTGTTACGCCTATTGTAGGCAGTCGGTCGAAATTCTGTCGGCGATCGGCTGGCCATTGCTAAAACGGCGGTGAGTCGACGCAGTCGCTGTCGCGTGACTTTGTGACAAAGTTGAAATATTCTGGGTTATGCGGCAGAATAACTCGCCTGCTTACCACATTGACAAGTTTCTATGTCGAATACCGGGGGTCATCCACAAGGGCATTAAACGCATGATGGGTCATCTCGCAAACTTATGGCGTGGAAATTTCAGCCTGCCAGTCACATACTGGCTTTGGGGTGCGCTAGGCGTCGCCATTGCGTACCTGCCATTGCTTTTTATCGCGCTGACTTCAGGCTTTAGCTCAAACGACTCGTTTTCGCTGATCATTGTTTATTTTTTTATTTGCGGCAGCTATCACTTTCTGGTGCCTGTCGGAATATGGCGGGCTGCCGCAAGGCATACTGGCAGCACGCTCTGGATAATGTGCGCGCGCTTGGCAGCAGTGCTCAGCCTGGCGATTCAATATGTATGGATTCAAGCGTTCCTGGATCTGGGTGTCGGTCATGCTGCAATTTACGTGGGCACTCTGATCATCGTCGGCGTGCTGCTTGAGTTCACGGCGGCGAGCGACAACGCAGATTTTCTCTACTCCCTTGAGAACCCTGCCGAAACGATTGAACTTCCCCCAAGCCTTGCCCACAGCCCCGATGCTGACGCGAAAAAACGTCCTGCGCCGCGCGACAAGGCGGCCGGGCAAGCCACCAACGCGCAGGTTGAGAGCGTTGCGAATGGTGCGAATGGTGCGAAAGACGCGACCGTCGTGAGTCCGGCCCACGACGTGCCGGGCAAAGAGACGGTGACCGAAAGGGTTGAGAGACCGGTTCGCCGCACAGAGGAGCAGGGCGACGTCGTAAGGGAACAAATTGCCGGGCTCTGGAAGACACGTTCCGTTGAACAGAGGAAGGCTCTGGCGGACGAGCTTGCTGCGGTGCTGGCCGCATCGGCTCCTGACAGACTCACGCCCCCCCCGTCGGTCCGGGACAAGGTGCCAGGGCCGATTGCCGCACCGTTGTCCGACTTTGGACTGGCGCCACCACCGGTGCTGCGCAAAAGCGCACCGGCGCAAATACCTGCTACCGAAGCTGAGCGCCCCGCGTGGGCAAAAGCCTTCAAGCAAGCATACGGGGACAACAAGGGTGACGTTGACCCTGCGCCAGGCAAAGCCCGGTAATTCAACTCGCGGGCTCATCCGTCGCCGGCGGTCGCCCACGCGCGGCTGGCTGCAATGGCGCACATAAATCCCTCTGTTCAAGACCCGCCGGCTGCAATCACCAGACAACTGGACAAAAGGATATCTGGGACGCAAGATTGCGCAACGAAAAATTGCCGCAATGGTTGCGAGTC
>CAIJKV010000057.1 GCA_903821335.1 uncultured beta proteobacterium | reverse complement strand
AATTCTGCACCGTATGTTTGGAAAATTTTCCTACAGGTGAGTCATGGCCAAGTCACTCGATATCGGCGAATTACTCGCTCATCTACCGACTTTTAGTTCTCTGGATCGCGCCTGGCGCACGGTGCTGGCAGACTCTGCCCGTTCGCGTCGTCTGGCCAAACACGAATACTTGTTTCGGCGCGGAGACACCGCAGACGGGCTCTACGTGGTGGTGGTCGGCCACATCAAGATTGCAATTCCGTCGGTGCATCCCGAACAAGAGAAAGTGGTTGAGTTTTTTGGTCCCGGCCAGACCTTTGGCGAGGCGGTGATGTTACTGGGCCATCCTTACCTGATTGATGCCCAGGCACTGGATGATTGCATGGTGATCTGGATCGATCGCCGCGATATTGAGCGAGTCATCGACCAGGACTCGTCCTTCGCGCGGCGCATGTTGTCTGGCTTGGCCCAGCGGTTTGAAATGCTTTTGCATGACATTGAAACCGTTAGTTTGCATACCGCGGACGAGCGCGTCGCTGGGTACTTGTTGCGCCAACCGCGCGATGGCAGTCAGGCCACGCTGATGTTCAACAAGCGTGTGATCGCATCGAAGCTCGGGCTCAAGCCCGAAACACTTTCGCGGTCCTTGCAACACCTGTCGCAGGAACGCCTGATCTCTGTCAGTGGTGCGCGTGTGCAGATTCTTGATCAGGAGGCGTTGCAACGCTTGGTGCCTGATGTGCCGCGACGCCTCAGTTCGCCGGCTCCGGCTTCCCCGGAGGATGAGTTACGGGCGCGCGCGATGGCAGTCAAGACTGGCGCATTGCGATCCGAGGATGCCGCCGGCGTCAGGTACAAGCGTGTGGCTCTGTATTGACCCCCATGAAAAAGCCGCTCAGGTCGTCATTCGCTGATAGTCATCGCCACAGATGACTGACACCCCAAACCAGCGATAGAGTCAGCCAAGATCGGAATGTCACTTCCCGTTGACTGCCGAGTCGAATATTAGTGCCTACTTCGCCGGTATTACCCGGCCACCCACGATCCCGACTTTCCGCCGTGCTTTTCCAGCAGGCGCACTGCGTTGATCACCATGCCGCGGTCGACCGCCTTGAGCATGTCGTAAATAGTCAGCAAGCTGATCGTCGCGCCAGTCAGCGCTTCCATTTCAACACCGGTGCGCCCGACTGTTTCGGCAACTGTTGTGCAGGTGACGCGATGAGCAGAAGGATCAAGTTCAAAGTCAACCGTCACCCGCGTCAGCGGGATGGGATGGCACAAGGGAATGAGCGAGCCAGTTTGCTTGGCCGCCATGATCCCAGCCAGGCGTGCCACGCCCAGTACATCACCCTTGGCCGCATTGCCTTGTGCCAGTTTGGCGAAAGTCTCGGGCTGCATGGTGATGGAGCCTTGCGCGATCGCGCGGCGGTGCGTTTCGGTTTTTGCGGCGACATCGACCATGTGGGCCTGACCCGAGGCGTCAAAGTGTGTCAGGTCCTGCGTCATGCAGGACTCCGCAGCGTCTGGAACATGTCCATGCTGTTGAAATTGCTGAAAGCGACAGAGTCAGGGAATGCCACGGGGACGGCGCCTGCCTGCTCGAGCCAGTCGACAACCGAGCCATGCCCTGCGTCCAGAAACCGTGACAGTGAACCACTGATCGACGGGTGCAGCAGGCAGCACAAGGGTTGCGGACCGTCAGGGCTGACTGCATAGGCAGCCAGAGTACCCGTTTGTTCCGTGATGGCTGCGTGCAACTGTGTGAACAGGTCGGCCGGCAAGAGCGGCGTGTCACAGGGCACGACCAGCAGCCAGTTTTTCTTGCAACGCATGAGTCCTGCCTCGACTCCGGCCAGGGGCCCGAAAAAATCGGCTCTTTCATCCGTGACAACCTTGTGACCAGTCTGCTTGTAGGCATCCAGGTTGCGGTTGGCGCTGATCATCGTGCGTTCTGGCATGACAGTTTGGCGGGAAAGTCGTTCAAGCACGTGCTCGATCAGGGGATGACCATTCCACATGACCCAGCCCTTGTCGCGCCCGGCCATACGGCTGCCCCGGCCACCCGCAAGAATCAGGGCGTCGTAGATCAGGGCAGGCGCCCCATCAGGCGATGTGATCACGGTCGAAGGCCTTGAGGTGGGTCCGGGCGATGTGGCGTTGGTGGCGTTGGTCATGGTGTCAGTCATTCGATATCAGTCATTCGTTGCATCAGGACCATTCTGCGCCCAGCGGGCTGCGGCGGCACCGTCACTGCTCCGGGCTTCGATCCAGCGCGGGCCTTCTGTCGTCCACTCCTTTTTCCAGAACGGGGCTTCGGTCTTGAGGTAGTCCATGATGAACGCATTAGCCTCGTAAGCGTGGTGACGATGTGCACTGGCGGTCAAGACCAGCACGATCTGATCTCCGGGGTACATCTTGCCCACGCGATGCACGATGCGCACAGACTGTAGTGACCACCGTCGTGCCGCCTGTGTCGCAATCTGGGTCAGTGATTTTTCCGTCATGCCAGGATAATGCTCGAGTTCCAGTGCCACGACGTCGTCCGCCAGGTTCAGGTCACGCACCATGCCGATAAAGGCAACGACCGCACCGATCCCGCGGTCGTTCGCGACCAGTGTGGCCTGTTCAGCGCGAAGATCAAAGTCGTCTTGCTGGACTGCAACGGAAATGCGTGTGGAGATGTCGTCCATTCAGCCCCCCGTCACCGGACGGAAAATGGCGACTTCTGCGCTATCCCGGAGCACCGTGTCCAACCCGACCAATTCCTGATCCATCGCGACCTTCAACGAGATGCCAGTCGTGAGTTCATGCTGCCAGGCGCCCCCTCGGGCAGCCAGATGCTCAATCAGGTCTGATACGGTGACAACGCTGGCGGGCGTCTGGATGGTCTCACCACTGCGTCCGAATTTTTCGCGCAGCTGGGCAAAGTAGAGCAATTTAATTTCCATGTGGGTTAGTTCAGTAAAGACGACAATGGAATATACCGAACTTGATCACCCTGGCGGATGATCGTCGCGGGGGCAATGTCAACCAGGCCGTCGGCCCAGGCGATGCTGCTCATGACGCCCGAGCCCTGGTTGCCCCAACGTTGCAGCATGCCGTTGCCCGGCGCGGACGGATCAAACCGCACGCGCAAGAACTCACGTCGTTTGTCCGGACGTGGCCAGTCGAAGCCCGCAGTGGCCGTCAGCGTCTGCAGGCCGGGGTCGGGCATACCCATGCGCTTTTGCAAAAATGGCCGCGCCAGCAGCATGAACGTCACGAAGGCGCTGACTGGATTGCCTGGCAGGCCGATAAAGTCCGCCTGGCCTATCGTGCCGTAGGCCAGCGGTTTGCCGGGTTTCATGGAAATCTGCCAGAGGTCAAGCTTTCCAAGCACCTGGACGGCTGCCTTGACGTGGTCTTCTTCGCCGACCGACACGCCGCCGCATGTGATGATGACATCGTTTTCTGCAGCAGCGCGCGCGAGTGCTTCGCGCGTGGCGAGGGCAGAGTCGCGAACGATACCGTAGTCCTGTACGACGCAGCCCAACTGATGCAGCATCGCGACGATCGCGTAGCGGTTGCTGTTGTAGATGGCCCCTGGGGCGAGGGGCTGTCCGGGCTCTGTGAGTTCGTCGCCGGTAAACAGGACGCCGACTTGGAGCCGTTGGAAAACGGTGAGCGTGGCAACGCCGACCGAAGCGGCCATCGCGAGATGTTGTGGACCGAGTCGCTGCCCGCTGGTCAGAACCGTGGCGCCAGCCGCGATGTCTTCACCCAGGTGGCGGATGTGCTGGCCGGGCTGGACGGGGCGATTCAACTGCACGCCACCGGGCTGTTCGCTGGTGTGTTCCTGGGGCACGATGGCATTGCAGCCTGGTGGCGTGGGCGCACCAGTAAAAATGCGGGCTGCGGTGTTGACCTGCAATGGCATGCCTGTCTGACCGGCCGCGATGCGCTGCCCGACGGGGAATACCTCTGGAAGTGCCGAAAAATCGCCCACGGCCAGGGCGTACCCGTCCATAGCCGAATTGTCGAACCCCGGCACATTGATGGGTGACACCACCGGGTTGGCCAGTGTCAGGCCGGCCGCTTGAAGCAGTGCAAGGTGTTGGGTCGCGGTGGGCGCCCGCGCGGCGTGCAGTAGACGACGGCGCGCCTCGTCAAAATCTAGCATGGAGTGGAATGGTTTCATGAATTGAGTCGGGATGATGTGGCGGACAGACCGTGTTCGATCGCGTAGATGGCAGCCTGAACTCGGTTGTTGACGCCCAGTTTTTTAAGAATACTTTGCAAGTGGATTTTGACAGTGCTTTCGGCCACATCCAGTTTGCGCGCGATTTCCTTGTTGGCCAGGCCCTCGGCAAGCTGTGCAAGTATTTCACGTTCACGCGGGGTGAGCTTGTCGGCTTCGGTTGACACGAGCGGGGCTGGCTTGCGAAAGCTGGCGACGAGCTTGGCTGTCATGGCGTTGGAAATGACGGAGTCACCTTGCATGACGCGGCGCAAGGCGTCAAGCAAGTAATCGGCATCGATGTTCTTGAGCAGGTAGCCAGCCGCGCCACTCTTGAGTGCTGCACCCAGGTCGTCGGAATCTTCAGATACGGTCAGCATGACCACCTGGCAGTCTGGCGTGTCTTGCAGTATCAACTGGATGGCCGCAAGACCCGACAGTCCGGGCATGTGCAGGTCAAGTAACACGATGTCCGGCTGCAGTTCCTTGGCGCGCTTGACACCCTCGACACCGTCCGAGGCCTCACCGACGACTTCAAAATCATTGTTTCGCTGCAGCAACAGGCGAATTCCGCTGCGAAACAGGCTGTGGTCGTCAACGAGCAGGATGCGAATGGGTCGGTTCATTGTTTCGTTCAGGCGGTGGCGCGGGCGACGTGCTCAAGGTGCAGCGTAATGCGAGTGCCCAGGCCTGGATTGGAGAAGACTTCAAGACGAGCGCCCAGTCGGGCGGCCCGTTCATGCATGATATGAAGACCAACGGAACGTGCTGCGCGGGCGTCTACCTGCTCGGTATGGAATCCGCATCCGTCGTCCGTCACGGTCAGCACGAAGTCGTCGGTGTTGTCGAGCGTGATGGTCACATGCTTGGCCAACGCATGCTTGCGAATATTGGACAGAGCCTCCTGGACAATGAACAAGACTTGCAATTGCTGTTCGGCGGGCAGGGGGGCACCGTGGTTGTCGACGTGGACGATGACAGGGATTTTATTCTGGCGTTCGAAACGTTCGGCCGAGTTGTTCAATGCGTCAACCAGATCGCCCTCGTCCAGTTTGATGCGGAAATTCAACAACAATTCGCGCACATCTTCATAGCTTTCGCGCAGGCCTGTCTCAATCAGGCCGATCACTTCCTTGACTTCGTGTTTGGCGTCGCGTTCAAGCGAGTCCTGGAGCATCTGCACCTGCAGTTTAAGGAAATTCAAGCCCTGGGCAATGGAATCGTGCAGCCCCTGCGCCACCAGGTTGCGCTCTTCGGCGACCGCCAGTTCACGCGTGCGTGCCAGCAGGCGCTGGTTTTCGATCGCCACGCCCAAGTGCTGGCCGAACGAGTCGAACAGGCGTCGATCTTCTTCTGAGAACTGGCGCGGTGTGCGAAAGTGCAGTGTGTAGCTGCCAAGCTGCAGCCCGCCGTTATTGATCTGGGCAATGGCGATCGAATTAAAGCCCTCTTCCTGGCAAAGGTAGTGAAAATCGGTCGGTAGTTTACGAAAATCATGGATGGTCGTGATGCCTTTTTGCGAGGCCTCGCCGCACAGGCAATCGCCGGCATGCACACACTGTTCCTGTTTGACGAAGGCGGGCGACAGACCCTCGTGCACCGTCAAGTGCAGGTTGTTCTGGCGCGGATCCAGAATGCGCACAGTGCCACCATCTGCCTCGAAGTGTTCGACGAGGCGTGACAGGAACCCTTTGCAACGTTGCTCGAGTTCGCCGGGCTGGCTGAGGTAGGCTGATAGTTGATATAACGTGGATAGTGCACGGTTCTGGGTCGCAAGTTGCAGGGTTTTTTGTCGCACGCGGTTTTCAAGATTGGCATACAGCGCCTTGAGTTCGGCGGCCATGTTGTTGAAGCCCGTGGCCAGTTCGCCGAATTCATCATGACCCTCGACCGGAACCTCGACGTCGAAATTGCCGGACGACATCTGCGCGATGCCTTTCCGTAGTGCCTCAACAGGGCGAATCACCCAGCCATAGAGCAAGTAGATCGTCGCCACGCAGCCCACCAGCATCAGCACGATCAGTGCCAGTTGCGATCCACGCAGATAGGCGGTGTCACGTGCATTTTCGACCTCGATCAGCGAAGCCAGGCGGTCTGCTTGCGCCACAAAATCGGCCAACTGTCCGGTGTAGGCCGCTGCGTCAGCGGTTCGTCGTGCGGGGTCGGTCAACGTGGACTGGACGAGTGGCAATAGTGCGTTGTGCCAGGTGGCCGAGACGCGCGCAAACTGGTTTTGGACGCCTGGGCTGTTCGGCATGCGCAGCGGTCGCTGGGGGTCACCCTGCGTCAGGTTGTTGAGTGTCTGGTTCAGGGCGTCGGCGTGGTGGCGCAGTTGCTCGACATCGGCCACCGGCCGATTCAGGTTCAGGCCAATACGCACCGACTGCATGCGCAGGCTACCGGTGTCGTTGATTGCGGCTGCGGCACCTTCCAATGCCCACGACAGCCATAAGGTGCCAGTCACCATGGACAAGCCAAACAGCAGCCCGGCGAGTGACACCGAGACCAGTCGAACGCCCAGTTTGTGGTGACGCCCGATCGGCGAACGCCAGTTGATTCCCATTCGACCCGTTCCCACGCCAGATTGACTGACAATAGGTTGATTATCGCCCGAGATT
>CAIJKV010000056.1 GCA_903821335.1 uncultured beta proteobacterium | reverse complement strand
GTGTCGACACAAGGGCATGTGTTGACGAATTTCCACGTCATCGACGGCGCCGATGAGATTCTCGTTTCGCTCAACGACGGGCGTCAATCGTCGGCAAGGGTGGTCGGCACCGATCCGGACACTGACCTGGCCGTATTGCAAGTGTCAATTGAAAACACGCCCGCACTGGCGTTTGCCGCGACCGGCCTGCCAAGCGTCGGAGATGTCGTGCTCGCCATTGGCAACCCGTTTGGTGTTGGGCAGACTACGACCATGGGAATCGTCTCGGCACTTGGTCGCGAAGGCCTGGGGATCAATACTTATGAAAACTTTATCCAGACCGATGCCGCGATCAATCCGGGCAACTCTGGCGGTGCCCTGATCGATACCTTGGGCCGACTGATCGGCATTAATACCGCGATTTATTCCCAGTCTGGGGGGTCACTGGGCATTGGATTTGCCATTCCGGCGGCCGCCGCGCAACAAGTGCTTGAGCAGATCGTCGCGCAGGGCTTTGTCAAACGCGGATGGCTCGGTATCGAGCCGCAGGACATGACGCCTGACTTGGCGCGGGCGTTCGGGCTTGAGCGCGCGTCGGGTGCGATTATCGCGGGGGTGATGCGGGGCGGGCCCGCAGCCAAAGGCGGCCTGCGGGTGGGCGACATCGTACAAAAATTTGATGGGCAGCCGGTCGAAGATACGACCCGCCTGATGGCACGCATCGCGGCCAAGAGCCCCGGCGAGCCCATTGAGCTGGGCGTTTTTCGCAAGGGCCGCCTGCTGACCGTGACATTGACAGCAGGATTGCGCCCAGTTAGGCCGCAGTGACCGGGAGGATACTGATCGACGTAACGGTCAGGCGGAGCTGGTTAATTGGCAGGCGCTGCTTTCACAGCAGGTGGCGATGCAACGGGCGCTGTGGGGTCAGGCATTGATCCGGTGGCTGGCGCATTCCTGGCGATGAGGGCTTCGGCCTCTGTCAGGAGTGGTTTGCGGTCTGCCGGACGCAACTGGAAGAATATTTCCTGAAGCCGGGCTTGTTCGTCGTCCTCGGTATAGAACCAGCTCACGGGCATCATCAGGATTTCAGCGACACGACACATCAGCTGATAATCGGGCGCGTGTTTGCCACGTTCATATTGGTTCATGCGAGCACTGGCAGACATCGGATCGATGCCCGCAAGTTTTCCAAGCTTTTCTTGCGACAGGCCTGCACGCAGGCGGGCTTGTTTAAGACGATGTGCTAGCAATTGGACCCTCGCTATGGCTAACCATGTTGCCGTGACTGGCATTGCGCAAGGCGCGCGTCCTGAGACAAACGGCAGGCAGATTGATAGAAACGATATACCTAAAGATTAATAAGGACAAGTGATTTAGTAGGATAATTTATGCAATTGTATGCAAACATCACTCGTCACGTTGACAATTGTTTGCAACATCTTGTAACTAGTTTCTAACTGTGCCGATCAGGGCCCTGTTTGACGCGATCAGGCTGAAACTAGTCTTTAGATGAAGTGCTGTCCGTTTCTTCGTCTGTGTCTTTGCCGCGTGGTTTGATGCCACGGGCACAAAGCAGGCCAATTTCATAGAGAATGCACAGAGGCACGGCGAGCATGAACTGGCTGACCACGTCGGGCGGGGTCACGACCGCCGCAATGATAAAAGCACCCACGACGACATAGCCGCGCGCTTCCTTTAGCTTTTGCACACTGACGATGCCCATACGCACCAACAGCACCACGGCGACCGGAACTTCAAAGGTCACGCCAAAAGCCAGGAACATGCTCATGACAAAGCTGAGATAGGCCTCGATATCAGGCGCGGGGGTGATGGATTGCGGCGCAAATGAGGCGATGAAGCGAAAGACCGTCTTGAACACGACAAAATAGCAAAATGCCATGCCGGCCAGGAACAGGAACGAGCTTGAAATGATCAGGGGCAGCGCCAGGCGTTGCTCATGGCGATACAGGCCGGGCGCCACGAACGCCCACACCTGATAAAGGATGACGGGCAAGGACACGACAAAGGCAGCCATCATGGTGACCTTGACAGGCACCATGAACGGCGTAATGACGCCCGTGGCAATCATGCGCGTGCCTTCGGGCAGCGAGGCCAGCATCGGGGCGGCCAGCAAATCATAAATCACGCCAGCACCAGGATAAATGAACAGGATAATGAAAACGACCATCATCGAGCCGACCGCGTAGAGCAGTCGTGACCTGAGCTCAATCAGGTGCGACATAAAGCTTTCGCCAGACTCCGCGGGTTGTTCTGCGGTGTGGTTTTCGGTGCTCACGATGGGGATCCGGGCCTGGGCGTTGCAGCTGATGCGCGGGTCGCATCGCTGTTGGGGTGACTGGGTGTTGGCGCGGCGGCAACGGCGTCGATTTCAAGCTGAGTGGGTGGCGTGATCACGGGCATTGCGGACGTCGCAGGCGTCGCGGCCATCACGGCGGGCGTCACAGGCATCGCGGGTAGCTCGACGGGAAGGTCGTAGTCGGTGGACGCTTCCGAGACGGGTGTGGGTGACGCAGCCTCAACGTGCGCCAGCGCGGACGGTGAGTCCGACAGGACGGGCTCGGGCAGTGCGACCGTTTCGGGTAGCACCGGCTCGGAGTCGGTGCCCTTAAGAGCCGCCATGGTGTCCTTTTCAAAGGCTTCCATGGGGTTGCGCAGGGATGATTCTGTTTCCTGGAACGATGCCTTGACAGTTTGCGCCGCTTCCTGCATTTGTTCCTTGAGGCTACGCAGCTCGTCGAGCTCGACCTCGCGCTTGATGTCTGACTTGACGTCGTTGACATAGCGCTGGGCACGACCCACCAGATGACCGACCGTACGGGCGACCTTGGGCAGGCGCTCGGGGCCGATGACGATGAGCGCCACCACGCCGATCACGAGCAATTCAGTAAAGCTGACGTCAAACATAATGTTCAGGTTGCCAGAGAAGCCCGGCCAGACGGGCGCTGGCCGAAATGATTAATGGGTGCTGCCAGTTTTTTCTTTGGCCTGAACATCGATGGTTTCGCCCGATGCGACGCGTGCGGTGGGCGCGGCGTCAGCGTGTGGCGCATCGCCTTCCTTGGCATTGGGGTCCTTCATGCCTTCCTTGAAGCCTTTGACGGCACCACCCAGGTCAGCACCGATATTGCGAATTTTTTTCGTGCCAAAAATTAGCGCAACGATGACGAGAACAATTAACCAGTGCCAGATACTAAAACTGCCCATGACGGTTCTCCGAATTAGGCGTTGGGGGCGGTATGACCCTGCCAGGGTCGCTTGCCACCAATGATGTGAAAGTGCAGGTGATTGACCTCCTGACCGCCTTCCTTGCCTGAGTTGGCCAGCAATCGAAAGCCGCCCTCAGGACCGGGATTGCAGCCATTAGCCAGAGCAATCTGTGGAACCAGAGCCATCATTCTACCTAACCACGCCGCATCACCGGCCTCGACTTGCTGCATCGACGCGATGTGGTGGCGTGGAACCATCAGCAGGTGCACCGGCGCGGCAGGATGAATGTCGTGAAATACGACGCAATCGTCGTCCTGGTAAACCAGCTTGGCCGGGATGGCGCCAGAGGCAATTTTGCAAAACAGGCAGTTTTCGCTCATAGGGTTCGGTATCAATGTTGGGGACGGTTGGCTTTTTCTTGCAGGCCCGAAACACCCTCGCGGCGGGCCAGTTCGGCCAGCACCTGTTCGGGGCGCAGGCCGTGCTCAGTCAGGACGACCAGGCAATGAAACCATAGATCAGCCATTTCCGCCACGATGCGCTCAGGTTGGCGATCTTTGACGGCCATGACCAGTTCGGTGGCTTCTTCACCGATTTTCTTGAGTGCCGCGTCGGGCCCTTTGGAAAACAGTTTGGCGACATACGAGGTTGCCGGGTCGCCGCCCTGGCTGGGCAGGCGGGTGGCCAGCAGGTCGGCCACACGCGCCAGCACGACATCAGTACTGGACGCGGCATCCTGCGCGCCTTGAGAGGGTGGGGATGTTCGTGTGTTCATTTATAGATCAGCGCAGGGTCTTTGAGGATGGGGTCGACCGTCGTCCAGGACGAGCCGTTGTCCCCGGTATCGAGCCGGCGGAAAAAGCAGCTGGCACGACCCGTGTGGCAAGCGATGCCACCCAATTGTTCGACCTTGAGCAAAATCACATCGCCGTCGCAGTCCAGTCTTAGTTCCTGCACGCGCTGAACGTGACCGGACTCCTCGCCCTTGCGCCACAGGCGCTTGCGCGAGCGTGACCAGAACACGGCGCGACCGCTTTGCGCCGTCTCGGCGAGGGACTCGGCGTTCATCCAGGCGACCATCAGAATCTGGCCCGACCCGGCATCTTGTGCGATCGCGGGTATCAGGCCGGCCGAGTCAAATCTCACCGCGTCGAGCCACGCGGGCCGCGTCTGCAGGCTGGTTGTCATCAGCAAATCCTCACGGGGATGCCCTGGCTGGCCATGAACGCCTTGGCCTGGCGTACTGTGAATTCGCCGTAATGGAAAATGCTGGCGGCAAGCACTGCGCTGGCACCGCCACGCGTCACGCCATCGGCCAGGTGTTGCAAGGTGCCCACACCACCCGACGCGATCACGGGTACCGCGACCGCATCCGATACCCGCCGGGTCAGCGCCAGGTCAAAGCCCGACTTGGTTCCATCGCGGTCCATGCTGGTCAGGAGTATTTCTCCGGCGCCGTATTCAGCCATTTTTACGGCCCACGCCACCGCGTCGATGCCGGTGCCCTGGCGACCACCGTGCGTGAACACTTCCCACCGGGGTTCCGGGTCGTTTGACACCACGCGCCTGGCGTCGATTGCGACGACTATGCATTGCGAGCCGTGATAATCAGACGCGGCCCGAACCAGTTCGGGATTGGACACTGCCGCGCTATTGATTGACACCTTGTCTGCGCCGGCGTTGAGCAGGCGCTGGATATCGCTGACCTGCCTGACGCCGCCACCG
>CAIJKV010000055.1 GCA_903821335.1 uncultured beta proteobacterium | reverse complement strand
AGTACCAGCCCTGTTGCGATGATGGCCTGTTGCCCAAGGTTGAGCAGTGCCAGGGATTTTTGCGACTTGATCGCGGCGGCCTGGTAGCGAACAAGATTCTCGTCATAACGCCGCGCCTCAAACGTTTCGTTGCCAAAATACTTGACGGTCTCGAAATTCAGGAGTGAATCAATGGCTTTCTGGTTCGCGCGCGAATCCATGTCATTCATGGTGCGACGCAGATGGGTACGCCACTCTGTCACCACGATCGTGAAGATAATGTAGAGGACGAGTGCTGCCAGCGTGATGCCGGCGAACCAGATATCGTAGAAAAACGCGAAATAGCCCAGCACCAGGCAGAATTCGAGCAGAGTCGGGATAATGCTGTAGAGTGAATACGAGACCAGTGACTGGATGGCGCGTGTGCCACGCTCGATGTCACGACTGACGCCGCCTGTTTGCCTGGAAAGGTGGAATCGCAGGGACAGTGCATGCAGGTGCTGGAAGACCTGCAGGGCGATTTGCCTGACGGCGTGTTGGGTCACGCGGGCAAAGAGTGCTTCTCTCAATTCCGCGAACATGGAAGCTGAAAAACGCAGCAGGCCGTAGGCCACGATCAGGCTGAGCGGAACCACCAGCAGCACATTGGCGACATTGACGTTGACGTCGAGCGCGTCGATCAGGTGCTTGAGCAGGATCGGGATGCCGAGATTTGAAAACTTGGCGGCGACCAGGCACAGTATGGCCAGGGCAACACGGCCCCGATATTCGAGCAGATACGGCAGCAGATCGCGAATCACCCGCCAGTCGGTGCGGGATTTTTTCCCTGCAAGGTCGGTGCCTGCGGGAATGTATTCGGTTGAACGGCTGGAAGAGTGTCTCATTCGTGTCCCATGATGTCTGCCCCATTCTATTTTGTTATGGCCAATAAAAAAAATGCCTGAACGCGAGTGGGTATTGACGGTAAAGTTGTCCCGACCTGTTATCACCATGATTGTGTGCCAACCCCAACTATTGTCTGGTTTAAAAAAATGAGCGAATTCACTACCCGCCCCGAAATTGTTGGTACGTTTGGCGTGGCGTCTTCCACCCACTGGCTGGCATCACAGACGGCAATGGCGATGCTCGAGCGTGGTGGCAACGCCTTTGATGCCGCCGTAGCTGGCGGGTTCGTGCTGCAGGTTGTCGAGCCGCATCTGAATGGTCCGGGCGGCGAAGTGCCCATCATGCTCTGGACCGAGCGTGAGCAGCGCATGCGGGTCGTGTGTGGACAGGGCCCCGCACCGGCCCTGGCGACACCCGAATATTTTCGTGCACGTGGGCTAGAGCTGATTCCTGGTATTGGTTTGCTGCCCGCTACGGTTCCTGGCGCGTTTGGCGCCTGGCTCACGATGTTGCGTGACTACGGCACCATGACGCTGGGTGAGGTGCTTGCCCCCGCGCTGGCCTACGCCGAAAACGGATTTCCGCTGTTGCCTCGCGTGGTGCAGGCGATCACAGCTGTGCAGGATCTGTTTAGTCACGAATGGCACGGCTCACGCGACGTCTGGTTGCCAGAAGGGGGCGTGCCCCTGCCGGGCGCACTATTCAGGCTTCCCGGGTTGGCGTCGACGTACCGGAAAGTTCTCGAACAGTCCGCGGCGCAGTCGGGCAGCGACCGCGTCAGGCAGATCGATGCCGCAATCGATGTCTGGTACCGGGGTTTCGTCGCGAAAGAAATCGACCAGTACTACACGCATGAGCCTGTTCGCGACACGACGGGCGCGTGCAATACGGGCTTGTTGCGGTTTGAGGACCTGGCCAACTGGCATGCGACGTACGAGGAACCGGTGACGGTGGAATTTGGTCGCTATACAGTGGCCAAATGTGGTGTCTGGTCGCAGGGGCCGTCGTTTCTGCAACAGTTGTCCATTCTTCGCAACGCGGCGCTGGAGCAGTTCGCACCGGGCTCTCCGGAATTTGTGCACTACGTGGCTGAAGCGGCAAAGCTGGCCATGGCCGACCGTCTGGCCTGGTACGGAGACCCGGACTTCGTCGAAGTGCCGCTGGCGCAATTGCTGAGCGATGCCTATGGGACCGAGCGGTTTGCCAGCATCGGGCTCAGCGCGTCCGACAGTATTCATCCAGGTCGCCCGGGCGGCCATGTTCCGACGTTGCCCGATGTAGGCGTGGGCGAGCGCACGCTGTCGCGTGCAGACACGCGTTATGGAGTGGGTGAGCCCACCTTCGCGGCCCTGCCACCGGTGCGCGACTGGGCAGCCCGCGAGGTCTTCGTCGGCGATACCTGTCACATTGACGTGATCGATCGCGACGGCAACATGGTGTCTGCAACACCTTCTGGTGGCTGGTTGTCGTCCAGTCCTGTGATTCCGTCGCTAGGTTTTTCCCTTACGACACGCCTGCAGATGACCTGGCTGGACGAGGGGGTGCCAGGGCAGCTGCAGCCAGGCAAGCGGCCAACGACAACTTTATCGCCTTCGATGGCCTTGCGCGACGGCCAGCCGTACATGGCCTTTGGCACACCCGGCGGGGATCAGCAAGACCAGTGGACGGTGGCGTTCTTTTTAAGGCATGCGGTTTATGGCATGAACTTGCAGCAAGCCATTGAGGCGCCGTCCTGGCATGTCGATCATTTCCCCGCATCGTTCTGGCCGCGCGTCGTCACGTTGAATCGTCTCACTGTCGAGTCACGTCTGGGCGAGGAAACGATCGCCGCGTTACGTGCGTCCGGCCATGATGTCAAGGTTGGTTTGCCTTGGTCGGAAGGCCGCATCTCAGTATGCACGCGTGAATGGGCACCCGACGGGCAGTTGGTTTTTCGCGCGGGTGCGAATCCGCGCGGCATGCAGGGCTATGCCGTGGGCCGTTAGTGCAAATGACAGGAAGGTGTCTGACGTCCCAAGGCTGGGGGAGTGCGATGCATTGATTGGATGTATTGATAAATATGACAAATTCACGTGCCTTGGTAAGTGTATTAAAAATCAAATAAATCAAATAAATGAAATAAAATCAAAAAATCAACAAAAATCAACAATTCACTTTACTCAAATGCGATTGGTTCTTAAAGTTAAAGAATGCGCACCAGAGATCACAAACCTTACCTCACGGCAAAAGACGTCGCGGAGCTCCTGATGGTGTCTTCAAACACGATACGGCTCTGGACAGAAAAAGGCCTGCTCAAGAGCGAAACCACGCTGGGCGGGCACAGACGATTTCTGCGCAGTGAAATTGACGCGTTCCTGCGTGAGCGCCAGCAGCCCCCGGTCAAGCGTGACATCCCGACTGTCCTGATCATCGAAGACGAGCCAGAACTCGCGCAAGCGATGGCGCAAGGCTTGACCAGTGCAGTGCCGGGCATGACCGTGCATATCGCGACAGACGGGTTTTCGGGCGGCCTGAAAGCCAGTCTGTATCAGCCCGACTTTGTGGTGCTTGATTTGAAGATGCCTGGTCGGGACGGCGTCGAAGTGTGCCGAATGCTCAAGGATGAACCGCAAACCCGAAATATCCAAATCATCGCCTGTACAGGGTACGCTGATGCGGCGCAGGTTCAGGCTGTGCTCGCGGCAGGGGCGCAAGCGTGCTTGTTCAAGCCCGTTCGTACTGCAAAACTTCTGGAAGTGTTCGGGCTTGGCATAAAGCACTAGACTTTGTCATTTCAGACGAAGGGAACGTGGCGTAGTTCGATGAAGGGGGAGACTACGCAGGATGAAGATATTTCCAATAAAAATTGATGGTGTCAGGCGGTGGCAGCCACTGCACTATATGCGCGGCCTCAGTCCACAGTATTGGTTCATCCTGGGCGTGACTGTACTGGTGCTCGCCGCCATCGCCGTGGTGACGATCACCGGGGTTCGCAGAGTACGCGACACTGCGATCGCCGAGGCAATCGAAATAAATACCAAGTACGTGGTGGCGGACGAAGCACGGGTCAGGCTCAAGTTAGCGATTCTTGACATGGTGCTGCTGGTGGTCAGGGAAGACCTCCGCCTGAATGGACCGCTCACGCAATACGCGTTGTCGAGCCGACTCGATCAGTTGAAAGTGGATGCGGAACTGAATCCCCGCGTGTCAATCGTCGATGCAAGCGGCGACATTCTGGCGGTTTCGGGCCGTCACTTCGAAAAACTAGTGACCACAGTGAATGTCGCAGATCGTGACCACTTCAAGGCACAGAAAAGTAGTGCGGGCGATGAACTCCTGATCGGTGTGCCGATGAAAAGCCGGCTCTCGGGTAGCTGGATATTACCGCTCAGTCGTCGCATTGAGAAATCGGATGGCTCTTTTGGCGGACTGGTGTTTATCACGGTCGATCCCGAGGTGTTTGGCGCGCCACTTGAAGCCGAACATGTCGGCACATCTTCGACGCGGGCAATTGTCGGGCTCGATGGCATCTCGCGGATAGGAAAAAACGGGGTCGACATTCAATATGGCGGTGACATCAGTGCATCACATTTGTTTGAAGCGCTCAAGAAGTCGCCAACTGGCTCGTACACGTCGCAGGCACTATACAGTGATGCCTTGCACGTGGTCAGCTACCACCTGTCGCAACCCTATGGCCTGGTGCTGGTGGCAGGTTCGGCTATCGAAGATATCCTGGCGTCGGCGGCTGGAAAAGTCACGGTCTACGTCATCATCGGAATAGCCTCGAGCGCGATGGTGATGTTGCTGGCCGGCTTGCTGGTTGGCAACATGCTCAGGCAGCGCAAAGCGTTCGTGGCGCTCAAAGTGAGCGCAGCGCGTTACCAGTTGCTGTTTGAGCAAACGCCTGTCATGCATATGTTGACGTCAATGCGTGGGGACGATTTTGTCATCATCGAATGTAACCGTACATTTTCCGACACACTCGGCTACGCCCGTGCAGAGGTCATCGGGGGCAAAGTTCTTGATGTTTTTTCGCCAGAATCACAGGGATACCAAGACACGCTGGCAGACTGTTTGAAAACTGAACGGCCCTCCGCCGTCGTCGAGCCCAGGGCGCTCGTCGCGAAGGACGGCCGCAAAATCTATGTGCTGGCCCAGACCATCGCTGAACTAGAGGTGACGGGCTCAGCCAGGACACTGCGCGTCACTTTGATCGACATCAGCAACAGCGAAGAGATGCGCGAAGCGCTCTTCAAGAGCGAGCAGCGTTTTCGGCAACTCATCCAGTTGATTCCGCAGTTAGTGGTAGCAAGGGATATGCAGGGACATGTCACCTGGGTGAATGAGAGAACCACGGAATACCTTGGCGTGCAACATCTGCGCCACCGTCCGGACTTTGACTGGGTTCGGGCTGCAATTCATCCTGAGGATCAGGAGAGATACAAGAAAATATTCGCCGACGCCATGCATTTGTCACGTACCTCGCAGCCGTGCGAGTTTCGACTGAGGAGGTTTGATGATGAATATCGCTGGTACTCGGCGCAAATGACACCCATTCTGGACCCGCACGGGAAAGTCGTTTTGTGGCTTGAAACCAGTATGGATATCCATGATCGCAAGATGTCGGACGAGCGGCTGCGGACCGTTCAGAAGATGGAGTCGGTCGAGCAAGTCACGGGTGGACTCGCGCATGATTTCAATAATTTGTTGGCGATTATCATCGGCAATCTTGACCTGGTGACAAACAGCGTCACGGATCCAAAGAGCGCGCAGCAGATCCGGGTTGCGCTGAGTGCAGCCGAACGCGGGGCGGATCTGGTCAAGGCGTTGCTGGCGCTTGCCAGCAAGCAGCCGCTTCTGCCTGACCGGATCGACCTGTGCGCACTGCTTGAGCGTTATGCGCCGCTGATGCGCCATGCGGCAGGCGAACGGGTTAATTTCGCCCTTTTCGTTTGCGATGAAAAAGTATTTGTCGAAGTCGATGTTGCCGGCCTGGAAGCGGCGCTGCTCAATCTTGTGGTCAATGCGCGCGATGCGATGCCTGAGGGTGGCGACCTCACGCTTGGTCTGAGCGTTTATCAGCCAAAATTTGTGCGTGATGATCGCACAACCAGACTGGCGTTGATTTCTGTGGCGGATTCCGGTTTGGGGATGTCCGACATCGTACGCCGTCGTGCGACCGAACCATTTTTCACCACGAAAAAAAGAGGCTACGGAACCGGGCTAGGCTTGCCCATGGTGGCAGGCTTTGTGAAGCAGTCGGGCGGTGAACTTCGCATTCAAAGCACAATGGGACAAGGGAGCGTGATTGACATCTATTTGCCCATGACCACTGAGGTGGAAAGCCACGTGCCACTCGAAGCACCCTTTGAGAAAAAGTCATCCGAAACGGCCGTGATCCTTGTGGTCGATGATGAGGTCGATCTGGTGACCGTGGTGTGCGCGTGGGCGGCAGAGTTGGGCTACACAACCGAATCAGCCCATTCAGCGGCGCAGGCGATGACATGCCTGGCGAGCAGGACGATCAACCTTGTGGTCAGCGACATTGTCATGCCGGGAGACCTTGACGGCGTGGCGCTCGCCGAGTACGTCAACACGCATTATCCCCATACCGGTGTGTTGCTGATGTCGGGCTATTCGAGTGAGATGACAACCTTCAGGTCTGACTTGCCCTGGACAGTCCTTGTCAAGCCGTTCCGTAAGCATCAATTCCAGTCAGCCATCAGTACACTGCTGCACCCTGTGGAAATGACTCAACCTACCGATGGCTTGACATGAGCTCTATACCAAACGACTCTTTAGTTGCGGTCATCGACGATGAACTGGATGTCGCGTCGATGGTCGCCGCCATGTTGCAAAGTCTGGGTTTCAGAACTGCGGTACACCAGAGTGCAACCGGATTTTTGCAGGCCCGACACATCGAGCGTTATGCCGCGATTGTGATGGATTTATCTTTGCCGGAAACCGACGGTCTCGAGTTGCTCAAGCAACTGGCGAAGGAAAATTGCCTCGAGCCCCTGATCATCATTACCGGTCTTCAGCGGTCGGTGCTTCATGCTGCATCGCACATTGCGCAAGACTTGGGTTTTGAAGTGCTGGGAACGTTGTCCAAGCCATTTCGCACCGCTGAACTCGCACGGATTATGGAAATCCCGCTGGCGGTGTCTCACAGGATCGCGCATGAAGAATTTGATCCGACAGAGCAGGACCTGCGCCTTGCGCTTGAAAAAAATGAACTCTGTGCCTATGTACAGCCCCAGGTCAGATTTGACACCAACACGTTGGTTGGCATGGAAGTGCTCGTGCGCTGGCAGCACCCACAGCACGGACTGGTGATGCCACATACTTTCATCACGCTCGCCGAGTCCGCGGGGCTGGCGCTGGACATTACTGAATTCATGACCAAACAGGCGCTGACGATTGCGCAGCATGCGCACAGCAGCTTTGGTTTTGATGGCACCATTTCGGTCAACCTGGCCCCTGTTTCCCTGTCTGATCCAAATTTCCCGAATGCAATGGAAAAGCTTGTCCATGCCAGGCAACTGCCGGCGCATCGGATTTGTTTTGAGGTCACTGAAACCTCAATGGTGCTTGACTCACCACTGGCGCTCGAGATCCTGACGCGCCTGGCAATCAAGGGATTCAAGATTGCGATTGACGACTTTGGGGTAGGACATTCAAATCTGGAACGACTCGACCACTATCCGATTTCCGAGATCAAGATTGACATGGGTTTTGTGCAGCGTGCGTTTGAAAATGATCGCGCGCGCGTGATTGTCGAGGAGTCCATTGTCCTGGGTCACAAGCTCGGCATGCAAGTGGTCGCCGAAGGGGTGGAGACAATCGACCACTGGAACTGGCTTTCGGCGCAGGGGTGCGACGTGGCGCAGGGTTATTACCTGAGTCGCCCGATTCCCGTCGCTGCTGTCGATAGCTGGTCCGGGAAGTGGGGTCAGACCTCTCGTTGAATTTCCCCCCGGTGCCTGGCCGGGCAAAGTGGCCTGTTTCAGCAGACCGGGGGTCGGTCATCCAAATGGCTTGATGGCGACCTTCAGGACACCATCGCGTTGATGGGAAAACATGTCGTATGCTGCTTCGATGTCGTCCAGCGCATAGCGATGGGTAACAAGCGCGCCCAAGTCCACGCGACCGGACGCCACGACATTGAGCAAACGGCGCATCCGCTCTTTTCCGCCTGGGCAAAGTGAGGAAACAATTTTCTTGTCGCCCAGCCCGGCGTTGAACGCACCGAGCGGGATCTGCAGGTCTGTCGAATACACACCCAGGCTCGACAGTGTTCCACCCGGCTTGAGCACGCGCAAGGCAGCCTCAAACGTAGCTTGCAGGCCAAGCGCTTCAATGGAGGCGTCGACACCGCGCCCACCAGTGATTTTCAGGATTTCCGCGACCACATCGGTGTTGTTGAAATTGATCGTGACATCCGCGCCCATTTGCCTGGCGATTTCAAGCCGTGCGTCGATACCGTCCACCGCGATAATCAGGCTTGCGCCACGAAGCTTCGCCCCCGCAGTCGCGCACAGGCCGATGGGCCCCTGGGCAAACACGGCAACGATATCGCCGATCTTGATGTTGGCAGCTTCTGCGCCTGCGAAACCCGTGGACATGATGTCGGGACACATCAGCACTTGTTCGTCTGTCAAACCGTCCGGTACCGGGGCGAGGTTTGCCTGTGCGTCCGGGACCAGCACGTATTCAGCCTGGGTACCGTCTATGGTATTGCCAAACCGCCAGCCTCCCATGGGCTTGTAGCCGTGACACTCGCAGCCGCCGTCCTGGGCAGGAAAGCCATCCTGACAGGCGTAGGAAGTGAAACTCGGGCAAATGGCGCCGGCGATCACGCGCTGACCTTCCTGGTAACCCAGGACGTTAGCGCCCAGTTTTTCAATGATCCCAACCGGTTCATGTCCGATGGTCAAGCCGGGCGCGACGGGATATTCGCCTTTCAGAATATGAACATCCGTACCGCAGATCGTGGTGGTGGTCACACGCACCAGTGCATCATTTGGACCAATGTCCGGAACCCGCTTTTCCTGCAACTCAATACGGCCAGGAGCGACAAACACAGCAGCTTTCATCATTTTCATGGCAAACCTCGATGGCGCGTGCGCCGAAGAAACTTAATGTTTAACCGTCATCAGACCCAGGAAGTCCCACCAGGTCAGTGCGAACAGCAGCAGCATCAAATAGCCGACAAGCGTGATCCACAGACCGAATTTCGTGAATTGCCGGCTGGTGAACGTTTCGGTACCAAAACACACCATGTTCTGCGGCGCATTGACCGGCAGGATGAAGCCGAAGCTCACCACGAACGTCAGCAGCATGACCATGCCACCTACGTTGATGTCGCCCCCCATCCGTTGCAGCACGGCGATCATGATCGGAATCATGGCTGCGGCCAGGCCGGTCGCGCTGGCGAAACCCAGATGAATAACGATCAGGAAGGCAGACAGCAGGGCGAACACGCCAAAGGCGGACAGTGTTTCCATCTGCAGGCCTTTGACGGCAATGTCAGCCAGCCATACCGCTGCCTTGGTGTCGAGCAACGCGGTGCCAAGGCTGATGCCGACGCCAAAGACCACCAACGTGCCCCAGGGCACTTTGGCCTGCACGTCCTTCCAGGTCATGACACCCGTGACTGGCAGGAGCATTAGCGCCACACCCACGATGGTGACAGAGCTCGTGTCGAAATTATGCAAAGTTTTTTCGGTGGTCCAGAAGGCGAGCAGCATCAATGTGATCAGCAGCACCCTCCATTCACGCGCAGTCATGGCACCAAGTTCGACCAAGTCTTTTTTCATTGCATCACGACCGCCAACATCCTTGCTGACCTCGGGCGGAAACAGGCGCACCGAAAGAAAATAGAGCACCACTGACATCGCGATGCTCCAGGGCGCGCCGGCGATCAGCCAATCCATCCAGCGGGGCGCTTCACCGAGGGTTTTTTGCATGAAGCCGACGGCAAGCACATTCTGGGCCGCCGAGGTCATGATGCCAACGTTCCATACGCTGGTTGCCTGAGCCACCATCATCATGATGGACGACGCAAACACCGACCGCTTGTCCATGCCAAAGGTCGCAATGATGCCTGCCATGATGGGAACGACGCAGGCGGTGCGGGCTGTGGCCGAGGGCACCAGGAACGACAGCAGGATGGTGATGACGATCGAACTGATCAGGATGCTGCGCGGACCCGTGCCGATCAGTGAAAGCGTGCGCAATGCGATACGGCGGTCAAGACCACTGGCTGTCATGGCGACTGAAATGAACAGTGCAGCCGCAACCAGCGCAAGCGCCGAATTTGAGAACCCCGCCAACGCCATCTGCAGGCCCCCGCCTGTGCCAAGCATGACCGCGGGGTTTTTTGGGTTTGGCGCCGTACCCAGCAGGAACGCCATCAGTGCGACGATCACGACCGACGACACCGCATAGTCCATGGCCTCGGACATCCAGACAATCACGGCAAAGGCCAGGACGGCCAGCATGCGCTGACCCGCAATGGACAGACCGGGAAATTCAGGGAGCATCAGGATGATGACCGCAACGACAACGCCGGCAAGCAACCCCCACAGCCGGGCGCCTAAAATCGCGGGTAACGGGGTAGTGGTGGCAGACATGCTTGCTCCTAGAGTGGGCGCGGGATTGCCTTTTATAAGTTAGCACTTCCGAGACTTCCTGAGGCAATGATTGTTTGATATGGGACAAGGTCTGTGCAGCTAACGACGTGCGACGTTTTAGGGATATATTGAGTTGACGTCACGATGTGGGTCGAACCTTCGCTGAAATAATCAAGGAGCCTGTATGGATACCTTCAAGATCATCGCTGGAGCCGGCAACGCCGTATCCGGATATTTCAAGACATCCTGGGGGTCAGATAAGGTCGTGATTGACAACGGCTTGTTCAAGAAGCAGGAACTGTCTTTGCCGGACATCACCCTGTCAACGGAGGGTCAGCAGGCCTCTGAACCCACTACGATCCGCTTTCGCTTGCGACACAACGAACAGGAGTGGGTGTGCGAGTGTCCCGACAGCATGTATTCGAAGTTGGTGGCGATGGTGCGCAGAAATAGTTCCGAAACCGAATCGGCCGAGGACGCGATTGAAGAAAGCTCGCACGATGCCAGGATCGTGGTGGTGGTGCTGATTATCGCGGTTGTCATTGTGTTCGTTATTTCCCAGTGGTAACCAAACTGAGTCCTGTAGGGGCTATCCAAACAGCGGTTT
>CAIJKV010000054.1 GCA_903821335.1 uncultured beta proteobacterium | reverse complement strand
ATTCACCACTGCCTGATCAATTACCTTAACTTCGAAATGCTACCAATCAGATTATTCGCGATACAACAAATACGCTGCGATCGCGCAATAAATCACTGCGGACATTAAGCTCACTGTGACATGCACCCCACCGACAGAAATACCTATGCCGCTAGCCTGGGTAAATATCGTGACGACAACGAACAAACACACTATGCCCCAAATGTAATTATTTTTTTCAGACAATGCGGTATCCATGGCTTTCTCCAGAACTCAAAATAACTCAGGTGAACTGCACCAACATTAGTCAAAGTCGTTGCTAAACACTTTTGATCAATCGTCCTTTGTATTGCCGCTTCAACCACTCGGTCAAACTAGGATTACCCTTGAGTTGTTACAACTGTTAGCGCAACAGCTCAAATCGCAATGATCCGTAACAATTGGTACCAAATTAGGTCAGAGGCGCTACGGCCCCTCGGGTGCAATGCCGAAATGCTCGCACATCAGGCCGACCGCAGCGTGATGCAGGGCAGTGACGTGCCGGCGAGACACAATCAACTGCGTCACTGAACGCGTCTCATGTGGGAATTGCACAAACGACGCGCCCGTCAGACCACTTCGTGACAAACAGGCCGGGACGATCGAAACCCCCAGGCCTTGCGACACCAGGGAAGCAACGGTCAACCAGTGCCGCACCTCATGGCGGATACTGGGCGTGAAGCCTGACGCGGCGCACAAGGACAAGACTGTCTCGTAGTAACTCGGCGACGCTGAGCGACTGAACAGCACAAAGTCATCATTTGACAGCGCTTTCAGGGCCATGCGCTGTCGCGTCGCGCAGGGATGGAAATGTGGAACACAAACCATGAACGGCTCGGAAACCAGGTCGATCGCCATGAGGTCTTCAGGAACCGGATTGGCGTGAATAAAGCCGATATCGAGTTCACCCCGATGGACGGCTTCGATCTGCTCGTAGGAGTTCGCTTCGCTCAGCACGTGCTCGACATCAGGTAAGGTCGTGCGAAGACGTTCGAGCAACTGCGGTAACCCGCGATACAGCATGGAGCCGACAAACCCGATTTTTAGCCGCCCGATGACACCGGCATCCACGCGCTTGACCAGTGTCCCAACGTCCTCGGCCAACCGTAGCAAGGTGCGGGCCTCGCGCTCAAATACGCGCCCCGCCTCGGTCAGCGACACCGATCGACTCGTGCGCTCAAGGAGTTTCACCCCCAGGGTGTTCTCAAGCTGCTGGATGGCGTAACTCAAAGGCGGCTGGGAAATATGCAAACGCAGGGCCGCACGACTGAAGTGCCGCTCTTCGGCAACAGCGAGGAAATAGCGCAACAGGCGGGGCTCAAGATCCATGTTCATGCTCAATCTATACTTTATAGATATTGTTTAACACGAAAATAGTATTTGCATGGATGAATCAAAATCCGCATCATGCCCGTTACTGGTCAAAGCAACCCGTCCGCCTGCGAACAGGTTTTTCATCGAGAACACCATGCAAATGAGTCCAGCCGAACTGTCTTCCATGCACCCCGTGCCCGACGCGCGCGGCATCAATCTCTTTGACGCGGATGCCTCACGCGCACTACTGGCGTGCTATCTGCCCAAGGATTTGCTGGACCATCTGTTGCCACACCTTCAGCGCCTGGGCGGTCTGGCGGGTTCCTTGCTTGACGATCTGGCCAGCGTGGCGGACAAGCACCCACCCACCCTGTCGGTGCGTAGTCGTGCAGGCATCGACATTGCGAAAATTGAAAAACACCCCGCCTATGTTGAACTTGAGCGCTACGCCTACAGCGAGTTTGGCATGGCCGCGATGTCACATCGGGGTGGGGTCCTGGGCTGGCCTGAACCCATGCCCCCCGCGGCCAAGTATGCGGTGACCTACTTGTTTGTTCAGGCTGAGTTTGGATTGTGCTGCCCTGTCAGCATGACAGACTCGCTGGCACGCACGCTGCGTAAATTTGGTGATCCGGCTCTCGTCGAGCGTGTGCTGCCCATGGTCACCACACAGGATTTTGACCAGTTGCACCAAGGCTCGATGTTCATGACGGAGCAAGGCGCGGGGTCTGATGTAGGTGCCACCACCACCACCGCCGTGCAGTCCGCCGATGGCGCGTGGGCACTGACCGGGGATAAGTGGTTTTGCTCAAATCCCGACGCAGGCTTTTCCATGGTTCTGGCGCGTTCGGAACCCGTCGACGGCCTGAAAGGCATCTCGCTCTTTCTGCTGCCCCGCGTATTACCAGACGGGTCACAAAACAACTACCGGATTTTGCGCCTCAAGGACAAGCTGGGCACCCGCTCGATGGCAAGCGGCGAGATCAGGATGGAAGGCGCGTTTGCCTGGCTCGTTGGCCAACGCGGCCAGGGTTTCAAGCACATGGCCGACATGATCAACAACTCACGCCTTTCCAACGGCGTGCGTGCCTCGGGTCTGATGCGTCGTGCACTCACCGAAGCCTTGTTTGTTGCCAAGAACCGCAGGGCCTTTGGCAAGCGTCTGATCGACATGCCGCTCATGCAGCGTCAACTCCTTAAGATGGCGGTTTGGACCGAGCAGGCCCGGACCATGGTCTTTCAAACAGCCCAGGCCTTGCAGCGCGCCGACCTCGATCCGGCAGGCAAACCACTGTTGCGCATACTGACCCCCCTGATCAAGTTCCGCGCCTGCCGTGATGCGCGCAAGGTGACGGGCGATGCAATGGAAGTACGCGGTGGCTGTGGCTACATCGAGGAATGGAGTGACCCGCGCCTGTTGCGCGATGCGCATCTGGGCTCGATCTGGGAAGGCACCAGCAATATCGTTGCGCTTGATGTCCTGCGAGCCATCGAGCGAGAGGGTTCGCTGCCCGCACTACAACAACATGTACTGTGGCTGCTGGATAACGGCCTACCGGTCGCAGAGGACCTGGCCAACCTGCAGGCTGAGCGAATCACCAAGGCCTTTGAATTTGCCGCTTCGGCCACGACACAACACACGACCGAACAGGCACGCCAGGTGGCCAGCGCGCTTTACCATGTCGTTACCATGGCCGGCATGCGCTGGGAAGCTAAACAGGCCGGCATGCCCGTCCGTGCCAAGCTGGCCGACCTGGTCCTCAAGCATCGCCTGTCAGCCAGAGACCCCATCGGTGATGTCGGACTGGCGGACGCCGAACTCTGTGACTGGTTGGCTCAGCCAGTTTGAAGGCCTCATAAAAAACACACGGAGACAATCATGCGCAAACGTGACATGTTGAAGGGCCTGACAGCCTGCGCCATCGCGGTGCTGTCTTCGACACTCTTACCCGCGATTGCCGCGACTGACTTCCCCGTCAAACCGGTGACGTTAATTGTGCCGTTCCCGCCGGGTGGCCCCACGGATGCGCTGGCGCGCCGCCTGGCAAACGGGTTAAAAACCCAACTAGGTCAGACCGTCGTCGTGGAAAACAAGGCAGGAGCCGGTGGCAATATCGGTGCCGAATACGTGGCCAACGCCAAGCCCGATGGCTACACCATTCTTTTCGGAACGTCCGGCCCCCTTGCCATCAATGTGAGTATGTACAAACAGCAGGGATACGATCCGCAAAAAAGCTTCGCGCCGATCGTTCGTGTGGGCCATCTTCCCAATATCCTGGTGGTTAATCCTGAGGTACCTGCCACCAATCTTCAGGCACTTGTCGCGTATACCAACGCCAATCGCGGCAAGCTTTCGTATGCTTCGTCGGGCAATGGTGCGTCGTCGCATCTGGCAGGTATCCTGTTTAACGAAATGGCAGGCACGCAGATTCAGCATGTACCTTATCGCGGCACTGGCCCCGCACTCAATGACCTGCTCGGTGGCCAGGTGACCATGTCGTTCACCGACATTCTCACGGCCTTGCCCCACATCAAGGCAGGCAAGCTCAAGGCGATCGGCCTGACCAGTGCAGAACGCTCGGCCGCGTTGCCAGACTTGCCCACACTCTCGGAGCAGGGATTGACTGGCTACGACGTCAGCGTCTTCTTTGGCATCGTGGCACCCGCCGGCACGCCACCAGACGTCATCGCTGTACTTAACAAAGCGTTTATTGGTGCCATGGCAGACCCAGACGTCAAGCAAACCCTGATCAGCCAGGGGATAGTCGAGGCGACGGACTTGACCCCAACAGGGCTTGGCGATTTCATCGCGAAAGAAGTGCCTAAATGGCGCAGCGTGATCCAGCGAGCAAACGTATCACTGGACTAACGCGTCGACTTGCGCAGGCCGAACTCAACCTAATTGCGATGTTTTCACGTTTGCAGATGTCACAGATCACTTCGCTCGCCCGGGCGCTGCTCTCAACGTCATAGACCTGCCAGCCAACGATCTTGCGGCTATACAGGTCGATGAACAGGTACAGATAAAATACATGCCTTGAACGCGGCTCGGTAGATAGGTGATGTCCCAACAGTAAAGCTGTGCCGGTGCTGTCGCACTGAGTGCACGGGGCTTGCTGCGAGGTTTGGACGGCTTTGAGGCGGTCCGATGTTGAAGTTGATTGGCGTCTTTCAGGACTCGGTAGAACGAAGACTCGGAGCCCACGAATTGACAATATAGCGACGTCGGCGCGGGCCTCGTCGTTTAGACCAGCACGTGTCGCGTTTCGCGAAAATATCTGTGGATTTTGTGCTCAGTCCGGTGGTCGATCATGACTGCTGGTGCGTTCCCATTCGGGCATGGTAGTGAGGGAGTCGTGCCAAACAGTCGGCAAATCAGGGGACGCTCAGCGTAGGCCATGCAACCTTGGTCGCCCAGGTGCGGGCAACTCAAGTCTGCGAGCGCCAAGGCATGCTCGGCTTCACTTTTTACGGGCAATCGAGCCATCTCCTCGGTAGAGGCTGTGACTGGACCGCAACAGCCGTGACAACCCGCTGCGCATTCAAAGGTCGGAATATGGCGGCGAAGAAATCGAATTTTTTGACTGTTTTTGGTCACGTTGATTCCGTTGTACTGAGGATTAGATGTAGTTGTTCAGCCTTACTAATATGTTGATGAATGCAGCGATCTTCCTGTGAAGTACTTGCAGCAACTTAATCATTCCAAGTTCGACTGAACAATCAACAGCCCACGACTTGGTTTCGCCCCGCATTTTTGGCTTGATAAAGGCAATCGTCAGCCAACCGCACCGCTTCGTCTTCTGTCTTGTGCTCAGGCGAGGCAATGGCAAACCCGATGCTCACGGTCACTTGACCAGCTGTTGGGTCGGTTAACGATTCAACGGCTTTCCGGATTTTTTCCGCAACCTGGCAGGCTGCTGCTTGCTGTGTATTGGGCAACAGGGCCAGGAACTCTTCGCCACCAAAGCGCGCCACAAAATCGCTTTCGCGCAAGGTCGTTTGAAGTGCATGCGCAACTTGTTGCAACACACGGTCGCCAACGGCGTGTCCGTAGGTATCGTTGATCCGCTTGAAATGATCAATGTCGATCACTAATAGTGAATAATTGCTGCTTGACCGCATCATGCTGACAAATTCGCTATGCAGGTGCTCATTTGCCGCCAGTCGGTTAGGTACCCCTGTCAGGGCATCGCGACGGGAAAGTGCATGCAAGGCACTATTGGCGAGTGCCAATTCGGCGGTGCGTGCCTCGACTTTTGCTTCAAGTTCGGCATTGAGGTCAATGATCTCTTGTTCTCCCAGGCTGCGCTCGTGCTCACGTAGTTCGGACAGTATCTCGATGGCCTGCAACCGGCGTTGATAGCTTCTTAACCCAAGAATGCATGCCAGGGCGAATGCCCCGAACAGTGCGGTGGTGAGGTAAAGATTTTGGGTCCAAGCCGAAAAAATGACAGGAATTTCTCGGCTGACGGAGATCACCAGAGATTTGCTGATTGGAGAGGTGGGCAGGTGGATTGACCGGAATTCGACCAGGCGACTCGAACCGTCTATGACGACAGGTCCGACAAAGGATTTTTGCTTGCCACCACCTTGCAGGTATTGCCAAAATAGTGCGTTTGGTGCGT
>CAIJKV010000053.1 GCA_903821335.1 uncultured beta proteobacterium | reverse complement strand
GTGGTGGCGCGACGGTTTGCGCCTGAACACCCGCTGGTCGCCACCACTGCGGCGGCGGCTGACGCCCTGACCAACGCGCGCAGCATACCCATCCTGATCCAGGGTAATGAAGGGCTGGCAGTCCAGCTCGCCCCGTGTTGCGGCCCATTGCCCGGTGACAGCATCATCGCCGGTATCCGCATCGGACATGGCCTGGTGGTACACACCGATGAGTGCCCGGTTGCCTTGCGTGCGCGTGCGAAAGAACCTGAACGCTGGATCGACGTTGCCTGGGGAAACGAAACCGCCAAGCATTTTTCGGCGCGCATCGACATCATGGCGAACAACGAACGTGGCGTGCTCGGCAGGATTGCCGCCGAGGTCGCCCAGGCCGACTCGAACATCATTCACGTCAACATGCATGACGACGCCATGGGGATGGTCGTACTGAACCTGACTGTGCAGGTTGATCACCGCAAGCACCTGGCCCAGGTGTTTCGCGCGATCCGTCGAATCCCCCAGATCCAGAAAATTGTTCGGGTCAAGGGCTGACGGGCGCGCCCCAGCCGCCACCACCCGGCGTTTCGACTACAAATACATCATCGACACCCAGTTCGGCCTGATCCTGGGGACCGAGTAGACATACCGATCCATCGGCCCGTTCAACATAACTGCGGCCCAAGGCGCCATCTTGCCCGCCCCAGAGCCCAAAGGGGGCCACCACGCGATTATTCGACAAGATGGCGGCTGTCATGGGCTCAAGGAATCGCACCCGTCGCACGCCGCCGTCTCCGCCCCGCCATCGCCCCGCCCCGCCAGACCCGTGCCGGATCGAATAAGACTCCAGTCTGACTGGAAACCTCAATTCAAGCACTTCCGGATCGGTCAGCCTGGAATTGGTCATGTGGGCCTGGACGACTGACGTGCCGTCGAACCCGCCAGCCTGCTCAGACGGCACACCGAGGCGCTGCGGCCCGGCGCCCGTGCCACCGGCGATCGTTTCGTAATACTGGTAGCGGTCATTCCCAAACGTAAAGTTATTCATCGTGCTCTGGCTGGCCGCCAGGACGCCAAGCGCCCCGTACAACGCGTTGACGATGCACATGGAAGTCTCGACATTGCCCGCGACGACCGCACCCGGTGATTCAGGGTTGAGCATGCTGGCCGGCGCAATGATGATGTCTATGGGCTTGAGGCACCCCGCATTGAGCGGAATGTCATCATCGACAAGGGTACGGAACACATACAACACGGCGGCCACCGAGATCGCGGCCGGGGCATTGAAGTTATTCGTCAGCTGTGCCGAGGTGCCGGTGAAATCCACACACGCGCGTTGGGCGGCATGATCAACACGCACCGATACCTGGATCACTGCGCCGTTATCCAGCCGATGCGTAAAGGCTCCGTCGCGCAAGACCTTGAGCACGCGTCGCACGGCCTGCTCGGCATTATTCTGGACGTGGCCCATGTAGGCGCGCACGACCTCAAGGCCGAAGTGATCGCACATACGCAGCAACTCGTACACGCCCTTTTCATTGGCCGCGATCTGCGCGCGCATGTCCGCGATGTTCTGGTCCGGATTGCGTGCCGGCCATCTGCCAGAGCCCAGGATGGCGCGGGCCTCTTGTTCGCGAAGCACGCCTGCGCGTACCAACTGGAAATTGGTGAACAGCACACCTTCCTGGTCGACGGTGTGTGAATCAGGTGGCATCGATCCCGGGGTGATCCCGCCAATGTCGGCGTGATGACCGCGGGCGCCGACGAAAAACAACAGGTTCTTGCCCTCGCGGTCAAACACCGGACTGATCACCGTGACATCGGGCAAATGTGTGCCCCCGTGATAAGGGTCGTTGACCACATAGGCATCGCCGGGCAGCATCCGACCCGCATTGGCATGCAGCACAGTCTTGATTGACTCGCTCATCGAACCAAGGTGCACGGGCATATGCGGTGCATTGGCGATCAGGTTGCCTGTGGCGTCAAAGATCGCACAGGAAAAATCAAGGCGCTCTTTGATGTTGACTGAATAGGCCGTGTTTTGCAGGCGATCACCCATCTGCTCAGCAATCGACATGAACAGATTATTGAAAATCTCGAGCATGATCGGGTCGGCTGCCGTGCCGACCACTTGCCTGGAGGCAAGCGGCTCAACGCGGCGCAGCACCAGGTGGTCGAGCGGTGTCACCTCGGCCTGCCAGCCCGCCTCGATCACGGTGGTCTGGTTAGGCTCGGCCACGATCGCCGGCCCGTCGATCCGGTCGCCTGGCACCAGGGCGTCACGCACGTAGAGCGGCGTGTCGTGCCAGGCGCCGCCAGAGAACATTGGCTGCGCCTTGCTCGCCTGCAGTGGGCCGCGACGGGTGCGCGCTGACGGCAGTTCCACGGCGCTGGCGCCGCCCCCTGTTGCCTGCACAGAGATTGTCTCGACCACCAGTCGCCGCGCGGGCATCAGAAAGGAGTAGCGCTGCCTGTACAGGCTTTCAAAGGACAACAACATCGACTGCAAGGACCCATCTGACACTTCAAGCGCCACATCGGTGCCTTCATACTTCAGGTGAACCCGTCTCACGACCTGCATCAGCGCGTGCGGGACCTGCTGCGCGGCAAGCTCGGCGGTGACCTGCGCGGCCAGGGCGTCGAGCCTGCTGGCAAGGTCAGGCAATAACGCCGGTACCAGCACCTGTTCGACAGTCTGTTGCCGGTGCGCGGCCAGGTCAGCCAGACCCATGCCATAGGCCGACAACACGCCGCCCAGGGGATGCGCAAAGATCGTGGTCATGCCGAGTGCGTCGGCGACCATGCAGGCATGCTGACCGCCCGCACCGCCAAACACGGTCAGCGCATACTGCGTGATGTCATGGCCGCGCTGCACCGAGATACGCTTGATGGCCTCAGCCATGTTGCCCACCGCAATATGGAGGAAACCTTCTGCCAGACGCTCGGGTGACATCGACCTGGCTTGGGTGGTGGCCTGGATGGCCTGGGTGGCTTGGGTCGTGTGGCTGGTGTGGCTGGCTTGGGTGGCTTGGGTCGCGGGGCTGGCGTGGGTGTCATGGGAGCTGTGGTCGGGGTCGCCGCCAGCCCTCTGGCCTGACGCGTCCGTCTCTGCATTGACACGTTCGGCCAGCGCGTTGAACTGGGCCACAACGGTTGCATGATCCAGTGGCAGGTCGGCGTGCGGACCGAACACCGCTGGAAAAAACTCTGGTGCGATCTTGCCAAGCATGACGTTGCAGTCCGTCACGGTGAGCGGGCCGCCACGCCGATAACACGCCGGACCCGGGTTCGCACCTGCCGAGTCGGGACCGACCCGCAGCCTGGCACCATCAAAGTGCAGGATCGACCCGCCACCGGCGGCAACCGTGTGGATGCTCATCATGGGCGCACGCATGCGCACGCCTGCAACATGGGTCTCGAACTCGCGTTCGAACTCGCCCGCGTAATGCGACACGTCAGTCGATGTTCCGCCCATGTCAAAGCCGATCACGTGGTCAAAGCCAGCCAGTGCACTGCTGCGTGCCATGCCCACGATGCCACCGGCTGGACCCGACAGGATCGCATCCTTGCCACGGAATCGGTGCGCATCGGTCAGCCCGCCGCTCGATTGCATGAACATGATCCGCACACCGGGCAGTTCACTGGCCACCTGGTCCACATAGCGCAACAGGATAGGCGACAGATAAGCATCCACGACAGTCGTGTCGCCGCGCGATACGAACTTGATCAGCGGGCTGACCTCGTGTGAGACTGAAATTTGCGTATAGCCGATTTCCCTGGCCAGTGTGGCCGCGGCCATTTCGTGCGCGCCATTGCGCCAGGCGTGCATGAAAACAATCGCGACGCTTCTGAGGCCACGGTCGTGCGCCGCGCGCAAACCAAGCTCCAACGCCTGCTCATCCAGTGGGTCGATGACCTGTCCGTCAGCCGCCAGGCGCTCGTGTGCCTCAAGGACCTCGGTGTAAAGCATCTCGGGGAGGATGACATGACGGTCAAACAGCCTGGGACGATTTTGATAGGCAATACGCAGGGCGTCGCGAAAGCCGCGCGTCGTCACCAGCAGAGTGGGCTCACCCTTGCGTTCAAGCAGGGCATTGGTGGCAACCGTGGTGCCCATCTTGACGCAATCGATCTGGGCGGCATCGACCAGTGCACCAGGTGCCAGGCCCAAGAGCCTGCGGATCCCCGCGACGGCGGCATCCCGATATTGTTCGGGGTGCTCGGACAGCAACTTGACTGTCACGATCTGACTTTGCGGATTTCTTGCAACGATGTCGGTGAAGGTGCCGCCGCGATCCACCCAGAACTGCCACTTGCCTTGTGTATTCATGATGCCAGTCCCAAGCACGTGGCTCTACTTTTTTGCAACAACCCCTGCAACCTTGCCGACCGTTTTGTTGAATTCGGTCACGCACGGCACCGAGCAGCGTGCCGCCCATTTGGGCAGCATTTTTTGTGTGGCGACGCGTTTGAACGTCGCCAGGTCAGCCTGGGTCGGGAGCACCAGGGTCATCTTGCCGCGCGCGGCAAACGGGCAGGCTTTCGTGCCGGTATTGCAGGCTATCCCGAGAAGATTTTGCTTGGCGGAAAATAGCCAGAGACTGTCGATCAGCTGGGCAATATTGGTTTGCAGGAAAGTCTGGACGCGTGGGTCGAGTTGATCCCAGGCTTTCTGGTTGACAGCGTGGACTTCCTGGTTCCAGCCAACCGGCAAGGCGTACAAATGGGTCGCGGCCTCATACCATTTGGCGCTGTAACCAACCATGGTGGCCGACACGGCGCAATGGATGGTCTTGTTCCTGAAAGCAGGCACGACTTCGTTGGACGCAATGTTGACACTGATCGCGCCCAGGGCTTCCATCACGTCAGCCTGTGACCGCGTGACGGTGCGCACTTTCTTACCGCGCAGGTCGCTCAACCCGCTGATGCGACCATTGCAGAACAGTACCTGCGGTCCGTACGGCGTCACGCCCAGTAACTTGGCCTGGTAGTTCGCGGCGTAGATTCTGGCTAATTCGGGGGTAAAGGCGTCGACCATGGCGCGCGCAACCTTGGCGTCAGGGACCAGCCCTGCCAGATCAATCGCTTCATTAGCCGGAATTTCGTTATAAAAATAGGACAGCGGGACTGAACCAAATTCGATGACGCCCTGCTTCATCATGCGAAACAGTTCCGGGCCCTTGATGCCCATTTCGTCGAACCCCTTGATCTCGGCCGTGACCTGACCATGGGAATTTTCCGGAATGGTTTTGCTCCAGAATGGCAGCTCGACTTCCTTGTAGGCCGCGCGTGTGCTCATGCCGCCCAACACTTTTAACGCCGTGGCGGGCAGTTCTTGCGCTGCAGCATTGCCAGAGAGCGCAGCAAGCGCGCAGACCGTTGCTGCCATTAAGAATTTCATGCATCAAACTCCGTGCGGATCAATGCCTGCATTCTACCAATGCGCAGCACAGACTCAAGCTAAATAGTCGGCGTAATATCCCGGGTGCGTGGTACTGACCTCGACTGGTCAACACGTCACTTGTTTCAGGAGCAGCTTGGATGCCTCGGGTCCCCCCACTTTTACCAGCGAACCGCTACACCGCACCCGACGCGCGGCCCGTGGCGGGCGTGCTGTTCCTGCTGGCCTCGATGTGGTGCCTGTGCATGCTGGACGCAAGCGGCAAGTGGGTGATGCAAATTGGCGTGCCCTTGCTGGTGCTCTGCTTTGCACGCTACCTGGTGCATTTTTTTCTAGTCTTGGGCATCGTCCTGTCCAGGCGTGACAACACCCTGTTCGTGAGCAAGTTTCCCCGTCTTCAATGCCTGCGTGGCCTGGTCATGCTGGGCGCGACGATTACCTTGTTCACGGCGCTCAGTTACCTTCCTCAGGCCGAAGCGACCGCGATCGCCTTTATGGCACCGTTGATCATGCTGGCGGTCGCCCCGTTCGTCCTCAAGGAACCCGCACGGCGTTCGCGCTGGGTGGCGGCGGCCTGCGGTTTCGTGGGCGTGCTGATTGTGGTGCGTCCGCAGGCAGACTTACCCCTGACAGGTGTATTGTGCGGGATGTTGACAGCCTTGCTGTTCGCGGCGCAGCATCTTATTACACGCCTGGTCGCACGTGACGACGCCATGACCACACTGCTCTGGAGCGGTGCGGTTGGCACGCTGGGTTTCGGCGTCATGATGCCCTTTGTCATTCCCGTTGCCTGGCCTGTGATGCAACAGATCGGCACCTTTGAATGGTGC
>CAIJKV010000052.1 GCA_903821335.1 uncultured beta proteobacterium | reverse complement strand
CTCTGTGGACCGACCAGCCCCGACACGATACCGGCACAGACCTCGCCGCCGTGCACGTCTGAACGATGCAACCACTCGAGATCGTAATAGGGGTCGACATGCGCACCAGACTGCAGGCCAATCGCCGCGCCAAAGCGTTCCGGGTGCTCCAGAGCAAGATGCAACACAATACGACCGCCGATGGAACAGCCCATGACAATCGGCTGATCAAGCTCCATCGCATCCGCGACAGACAGGATCGCGTCCGTGTAGTCCTGAGAGGTCAGACGATAGGTCGTGTCCTGCCAGCCTGGCGGAGGCGAAGACTTGCCATGCCAGGGCAAGTCGAACGCAATCACCCTGAACTGGGTGAGTATCCCGGGATCATTCATGAGGGCCCGGTACTGGCGGGTGTCGGCGCCAGCCGTATGCAGGCACAACAGCGGCACGCCCGCGCCCGCCTCTTCAACGTAAACACGATGAGACTTGCCCTGCCAGTCGATATGCATATAGCGGCCGACGATGGGTTCGAACCGGACCGCCGCAGGCAGTTTGCGAACAACAGTCATGACTGTTTTTCCTCCGGCCGCAAGATGGCCAGCAAATCCTTGAAATAAAGGAGATTGGACATCAAGGGATACAAGTCGCCCTCCATCGTCAGATGTCTGAACTTGAGCATCGCCATCAGGTCGTGCCAGCCAGGCGGTGGCAGGCGTGACCAGAACTGCGTCCAGGCCAGCACCGGCGCCCGCAGCGCAAACTGCCAGTGCGGCATGACGAACGGGCCCTTGCTCACCGACGCGATGCGACCCGCGTCGATCTTCACAAGATAAGAATCGTCTCCGGCTTGCAGCAAAAAAACCGTACTGACGTGCCGCCCGCGCCAGACGAGTCTCTCAGTCGCATTGACCCGGGCAGGCCACAGGTTGAGCAACAGGTCATCGAACACCCTGGTCAACCCTTTTTAACCAGAGGGCACTTGCTCTCGGAAAGCGGGCTAAACGCCTGGTCGCCCGGCACGGTCCTGACAATCGTGTAGTAGTCCCAAGGTCCCTTGGATTCCTGGGGCGACTTGACAGAAACGAGGTAGGTGTCGTGAATCAGTTTTCCGTCTGCGCGCAGTGTGGCATTGCGCGCAAACGCGTCCTTGATCGGCATCTCGCGCAAGGTCTTCATGACCACCGCGACATCGTCACTACCCGATTTTTCAACGGCACGCAGGTAATTCAGGACTGCCGAATACTGGCCTGCCTGCAGGGCTGTCGGCATCTTGCCCAGTTCCTTGTAAAAGCGCTGGGCAAATTTGCGCGAGTCGTCGTCGAGATCCCAGTAAAAGGTTTCAGCGAAGTTCATGCCCTTGGCCGCCTCGAGCCCGACACCATGCACGTCGGTAATGCTCATCAGCATCGCCACGAGTTTCTGGGTTTTCGCCAGACCAAATTCATTGGCTTGCTTGATTTCGTTCTGGAGATCAGCGCCCGCACTGGCAAACGCCACGGCATCCGCGCCGCTGGTCTGCGCCGAAATCAGGAATGAGGAAAAATCGTTGCCAGGAAAAGGATAGCGCGAGGAGCCCGCAACCGTGCCACCGCCCTCTTTCACGAACCGCATGCCGTCTCCCTCAAGCGAATGGCCAAACGCGTAGTCCGCTGTCACGAAATACCATTTTTTCGCTCCTGCCTGCACCAGCGGCAGTGTGCCCACTTTTGCCAGCGCATAGGTGTCGTAGACCCACATGACGTTGGTGGGCTTGCAGTCCTCGCCCGTAATGCGCGACGCACCGGCGCCTGTCACCATGGTCATGCGGTTTTTTTCAGCGGCGATATTCATGACAGCAAGCGCGACGGCGCTGTTGCCGAGCTCGGTCACCACGTCGACCCCGTCACGATCCATCCACTCGCGTGCGCGGCCGGCCGCGACGTCTGTCTTGTTCAGGTGATCGGCCCAGATCATCTCGATGGGCTTGCCGGCGACCTTGCCGCCAAAGTCCTCGATCGCGAGTTTCGTGGCCAGTACCGAGCCAGGCCCGACGTTGCCGGCATACGCGCCGGACATGTCGGTCAACACGCCAATCTTGACCACGTCGCCCGATATCTTGTCTTGCGCAAAACCGGACGTCGTCATCGCGGACAGCGCGGCCAGTAATAATGAAATTGCTGCGGGTTTAAATATTGCTACGGGTTTAAACATTACTTGTCTCCGAATGGTGGCTTATTTATTGTTTGAGTCACTCTGGCGCTATCTTAAAGCCATTGCTCTATCCAGTCTTTGACGCGTTGGAAACCCAATCATCCCGACTGGGCATGCCTGCCGGTCCATATTCCCTTTATGCTGCTGGGTTCAAGCAAGTCGCTGACAAAAACTCAGAAAACAAATTTGCGTCCATGTGACCCGGAGACCATACAGTGTTACTTCAACAAATTGCCCAGTACGGCGCGCAGCAGACGCGCCAGCCACTTTCGGATGAAGTGCTCCATTACGCCAAGCGCGCCTTCCTGGACTGGCTCTCGGCGCTGTACCCCGGCACGATCATTTCGCCTTGCGCCGAATTACTGGCGGCGCACCGCTCAGAGCTCGGCTACGGGCATTCAAGCCTGCCAGGATGCGGCACCACGGCGTTCGCCGGCACGGCTGCCTGGATCAACGGCAGCGTGTCCCATGCGATTGAGTTCGACGACATTTTCCGCGATGCGGCGTATCACCCGGGCTGCCCCACCATCGCCGCAGCCTTGGCTGTGGCCGAGGACCAGCGCGCAAGTGGTCTGGAATTGCTGACCGCGATCGTAGTGGGCTACGAAATTTCGACCCGGATCGGTGCGGCAGTGCAACCCTCACATTACCGGTTCTTTCACACCACCGGGACGGTGGGCTGTCTGGGTGCTGCCGCGGCTGCAGCCGCCCTGGCCGCCCCGGGCAACGCGCTGGCCATGCAACACGCCCTGGCAACTTCAGCCACGTTTGCCAGCGGCCTGCAGCAGGCGTTCCGGTCCGACGCCATGACCAAGGCACTGCATGCAGGGAACGCAGCCAGCGTGGGGGTACGCGCGGGGTTCGGTGCCGCGCATGGCATTACCGGTGTGCCGGATATTCTCGAAGGCCCGGTCGGCTTTGGCGCAGCACTGTCGGTCGACCCCGACTGGGACGAAGCCCTGCGCGACCTGGGCAAACAATACAACATCACCCGTATCACACAAAAAAACCATGGCTGCTGCGGTCACACCTTTGCCGCCATCGACGCCGCGCTGAAACTGCGCGATGACGGCATTGACGCATCTGAGATCGAATCGATCGTGGTGGACGCCTACAAGACCACGCTCGATGTCACTGGAAACTTCAATCCCGCCACCGCATTTGAATGCAAATTCAGCCTGCCCTACGTTGTCGCCCACGCACTGATACACGGGTCGGTGCGCATCGACGCGTTTTCAACCGCGCGCATGCAAGATCCTGCCATCCGCGCCCTGATGACACGCATCACACTCAATGAAGACCCGGCCCTGACGGCGACATTCCCGCGCCAACGGGCTGCCAAGGTCACGATCAGAACGACTTCAGGCAAGGTCGGTGCTCACTTTGCACCCTATCGCAAAGGCGATCCTGAAGCGCCTCTGACCGATGACGACTTGAACGCAAAATTCGACGAACTGACCGGACCCATCCTAGGGCAGGCACGCAGCAAAGCACTGCGAGAAGCGGTGTGGAAACTGGACACGATGAACGCACGAGATCTGGCACTGGCGACCGACCCCAGAATGTTCTGACAGCCCTGCTCCATCCCCTTCCGTCACCTTAGAACCTTCACAGCGACACGCATGAACACCCTCACCTCCTCCGAATTCGCGCAGGCACTTTTTTCTCCCCGGGCCATCGCCCTGGTCGGGGCCTCGGGCAATTTGCAAAAAAACACCGCCCGGCCGATGCGCTTTATGCGCAAACATGGTTTTGAAGGCAAGATTTACCCCATTAACCGCACGCAGAGTGAAATCATGGGCGAGCCTGCCTATGCAGACTTGGCTGATTTGCCCGGCCCGATCGATCATGCGTTCATCATGGTGGCCAGTGACCTTGTCCTGCCTTTGCTCGATTCCTGCGCGCAGGCCGGCGCGAAGGTCATCACTATTTATTCGGACGGTTTTGGTGAAACAGGCCCCGAAGGCATGGTTCGCCAGAACGCACTGCTCGCCAGGGCGAAAGAACTGGGGGTGCGCGTCATCGGCCCCAACAGCATCGGCCTGGCCAATTTGCACAGCGGGCTGATCCTGTCGGTCAATGCGGCCTTCGAGGCCGAATCCCTGATCCCCGGCGAGCTGAGCCTGGTATCGCAAAGCGGATCCATGATGGGTTCCCTGCTCGCACGCGCCGCTGCGCGTGGGTTTGGTTTTGCCAAGTCAATTTCAGTCGGCAATGAAAGCGATGTCACGGTCGGAGAGGTCGTCAACGCCCTGGTGGACGACCCCGATACCAAAGTCATTCTGCTATTCCTGGAAACCATCCGGGATGCCGCCACGTTTGGCGCAGCGCTTGAGCGGGCACGCCAGTTCAACAAGCCTGTCATCGCCTACAAACTTGGTCGTTCTGAACAAGGCGATGCCCTGGCCCAGTCGCATACTGGTGCCATGGCGGGCAACGATGTCGCGGTGGATGCTTTTTTGCGCGCGCACGGTGTCATGCGGGTGCGCAATCTCGAAACGCTTTTCGAACTTGCGCCACTGGCTCAAAAATATCTGGGGAAAACCACCGCGCACCCGACGCCCGCACGCGTTGCCGTGATCACCACGACCGGTGGCGGCGCGGCAACAGTGGTCGACAACCTGGGCATGCTCGGGATGGTGGCGGTTGCGCCGTCGCACGAATTTATCGCCCACATGGCCGGTCGGGGCATGACCATCCGCGAGACCCCGGTCATCGACCTGACGCTGGCCGCGACAAGTGTCCAGTACAAGGACTTGCTTGAACAACTGCTGCAGACAGACTGGTGTGATGCCGTGCTAAGCGTGGTCGGTTCTTCCGCGCAGTTCCATCCCGACCTGGCTGTCAAGCCACTGATCGAGGCGCAGAAGCCCTTGTCCAAGCCGCTGGCGGTGTTCCTGGCGCCCGAAGCCATGGTCTCGCTCGGACTATTGCAACAGTCCGGCATTGCCGCCTTTCGCACACCGGAAGCGTGCGCCGATGCACTCGCAGTATTTTTTGAGCCGCGCGGATCGGCACCCGTCATATCCAAGCCCATGACCTGGCCCGCAGCACTGCCTCGACACGGCCTGCTGACTGAATATGAAGCCTGCCAGGTTTTTTCCAGCCTTGGGATCCATACAGCCCAGGCACAACACGTGAGCATGGACAACCCGGCACACCAGGTTCCGTACCCGGTCGTGGTGAAAGTGTCGTCGCGCGACGTGCCACACAAGACCGATGCGGGTGGTGTGCGTGTAGGCGTGGCCGACGACGCGGCATTGCAACGGGCGGCGCACGACATCCGCTCAAGCGTTCTGGCTTACGCCCCGCTCGCCAAGCTTGACGGGCTACTGGTACAGAAGATGGAAGGACGACTGCTCGAGCTCATTCTTGGCTACCGTCGTGATCCCCTGGTGGGTCCTACCGTGGTACTGGGTGCAGGCGGCATCACGGCAGAAATTTCCCCGGATTTTTCCATTCGGCTGGCGCCAGTCACGCCCGAGCAGGCACACGCCATGATCGATGAGGTACGCGCCACCCGACTGATCAGAGGGTTCAGGGGACTCCCCAGAGGTGACTGCGAAGCGTTGGCGCACGCGATCGTCAGGTTTTCCCAGCTGGCCGCAGCCGTTGGCGTCGAAGTACTGGAAGCCGAAATCAACCCGTTGTTCATCCAGGCTGATCGGGTGATCGCGGTCGACGGCCTCATCGCACTGGCGTAGGCCGGGCGCGCCATACGCTACAGTTGAGCGTTGCCGGGAAATGCAAGGATGAACGCAATGCGATCAGGACCCGAACCCGCTTCGGTCGCGGTACGACAAACAGCTGTCGCGCCTGATCGCGCCCGTTCGCTCGCCAATTTCCTTGGTATCGGTCAAATCTGCTCCTGGGGATCGATTTACTACTGCTTTCCGCTGATTGCACTGGCCATGGAGACTGAACTCGGCTGGACCAAGTCAGAGTTATACGGCGCCCTGACCTTTGGCCTGTTGTTCGCCTCTCTGTTCACTTATCCGGTCGGCATCGCGATCGACCGCGGGCACGGGCGGCACGTGATGGCCTGGTCGTCCGTGGCGGCCGCAGCGGTCATGATCTGGTGGTCAATGGTGCACAGTCTGGTCGCCTTCTATCTGCTGTCGGCCGCCCTGGGCGCCATTCAGGCCGCAATACTCTACGAACCGGCTTTTGCCGTGCTGGCGCGTCGCGTCGGCCCCGGGCGCGCGCGCGCTGGCATCACCACCATCACCCTGTGGGGTGGCTTTGCCAGCACGGTCTTTATTCCGCTTGAACAGCTGCTGCTCGACCAGTGGGGCTGGCGCGACTCGTTATGGGTGCTGGCCGCAGTGAACCTGGTGTGCGCGCTGGGCTACCTGTACTGGGTGCGCCCCGAACTCGACGTCATGCAGCCATCGCACGCCAAGGCCAAAGCCGAAAACATCGCACGTGACAAAGCCGTGGTGCGCCAGGCACTACGCGGCCCCGTTTTCTGGTTGCTGCTCCTGGCACTCAGCATCTACGCTGGCACGTTCTCGGCATTCACGTTCCACATGTACCCCATCCTGCAGGAATTGAACATCAGCACAATCGATATCGTCCAGGCACTCGCCGTGATTGGACCTGCACAGGTGGCTGGGCGGATTTTGATCACCCTGTTCGCGGCCCGCACCTCCATGCGCCTGCTGGGCTCAATCGTAATCAGTGTCTTTCCGCTTGTCTTTGCCTTGCTGGCACAGCCCTCGCCCAGCTTCTGGATGGTGGCGACGATCTTCACGGTCTATGGGCTATGCAACGGCATTTTCACCATCGTGCGCAGTCTGGTCGCCCCAGAAATGCTGAGTCAGCACGCCTACGGTGCGCTCAACGGACTGCTGGTCATTCCGATGACCATCGCGCGCGCCGTGGCACCACTCGCGGCTGCCTGGTTGTGGGCAACCGACCGGTCCTATCACCTCGTGTTGGTCGCCCTCATCTGGTCCTCGGTTTTGCTGCTGGCGACCTTCTGGACCGCGGGCTGGGTCAGCTGGTCGCGCCAGCGACGCGCAAGTACCTGAGAGGCAGCCTGAATCGAACGTGGTGCCAGCCTGCTGAACGAGTCTGGCCGATTTGCACGGCTGCCTGCTGAAATCAAAAATGCGCCAGATAGCCACCGTCTACCGCAATAATCTCACCCGTCACGTACGACGCTGCCTCTGAAGCCAGGAAAGCCACCGCACCAGCAATTTCATGGGGCTGACCCCAGCGCCCCAACGACGTGCGCCGCGCAAGCATCCGGGCGACAGCCGGGTCGGCGGCAACCGCCGCATTGGTTTCGGTTGCAAAAAATCCGGGTGCGACACCATTCACGGTGATTCCGTGACGGCCAAGTTCGGCGGCCAGTGCCCGCGTCAGCGACGCCAACCCGCCTTTGGCAGACGTATAGGCCGCGTCCCGGTCATTTGAAATCGGCCCCGCAATCGATGTGATGTTGATGATGCGCCCGGCGCCGCCCTGGGCAATCATGCGCCGCGCGGCCTCGCGGCACAGCACGAACGGTGCCACCAGATTGACATCGAGCATGCGACGCACATCGTCGATCGCGAAATCAAACAGCCCACGACGGTCACGCACACCCACGTTATTCACCAGAATGTCCAGCCGCCCAAAGCGCTGGTCGAGCTGCGCCATGGCCTGGCTCACCTGTTCCGGATCCGACACATCAAAGCGCAAGGTGTCGGCCTGACCCCCACGCGCATGCACTTCTTGCAGGGCAGCCTCCAGGGCAACCGCGTCACGACCGTTCAGGATGACGTGCGCGCCCTGCCCAGCCAGTGCTGCGGCGATTTCCAGACCCAGCCCGCGTGCGCTGCCTGTCACGAGCGCCGTCTTGCCTTGAAGCGAGAAAATGTTCAACCCCTGTCCCCTGTCCCGTCATGTGGTGACTACACCATGCCATCAATTCTATTGCCTAAAAACCAGGCTCTGGCCTGCTTGTCGCCTATATTGACACCATCGCCACGCACAACCGGACGTCCCCGCGACCGGCATACTGGCAAACCTTGGATTCAAACGCCATGTCACCCAACACTTCCAGTAGCCAAACTGCTTGCAGGCAGTCCGAAATCACCTCGATGGATGCGACGGCCCTGTCGCGCGCCATCCATGCACGGGACATTTCCTGCGTAGAACTGCTCGAGGCGAGCCTGGCACAAATCGACCGACTGAATCCCGTCGTGAACGCGATTGTCGCCCTGCAAGACCGTGACGACCTGCACAAGACGGCTACGCAACGGGACATGCAACTCGCACGCGGCCTGAGCATGGGGCCCTTGCACGGCTTGCCGCAGGCACCCAAGGATATTGCCCCGGCTGCAGGGATGATCACCACCAACGGCTCGCCCCTGTTCAAGGGACAGGTCACCACCACAGACTCGGTCGCCAACGCACGCGTGCGTGCCAGTGGCGCGATCTTTATCGGCCGCACCAACTCACCCGAATTCGGACTGGGCGGCCACACCTACAACCCGGTCTATGGCATCACGCGCAACGCGTTTGACCCCTCGCGTTCGGCCGGTGGCAGCAGTGGCGGTGCCGGTGTCGCCCTGGCCTTGCATATGCTGCCGGTGGCGGACGGCTCGGACATGATGGGATCCCTGCGCACGCCAGCAGCCTTCAACAACGTGTTCGGTTTCAGGACGTCCCCGGGTTGCGTGCCGCACGGTCCTGGGGACGAGGTGTTCATGCAGAGCTTCAGTGTGACGGGCCCGATGGCGCGCAACATCCCTGATCTGGCGATGCTGCTCTCGGTCCAGGCGGGTTTTGACCCACGCCTGCCGCTGACGCGCCGACAGGACAATGCGACAGTTTTTGCCCAGTCTCTGGACGCAGAGCCGCGGGGCACGCGAATCGGCTGGCTGGGTGATCTGAACGGTCACCTGCCCATGGAGCCGGGCTTGCTGGCTACCTGCGAACAAGCCCTTGGGCACTTGCGCACGATCGGATGCCGGGTGGAAGCCGTCCAGCCAATATTCGATCTCGAACAGCTCTGGGTGGCCTGGTTGAACCTGCGCAGTTTTGTTTTCGCGGGCGGCAACGCGTCACTCTATCTTGCCGCTGAAAAACGCGCCTTGCTCAAGCCTGAAGCCGTATGGGAAATCGAACGGGGGCTCAAACTGACAGGCCAGGACGTGTTCGCCGCGGCCAAAGTTCGCTCGGCTTGGTATCAGGAACTGAACCGACTCTTTAGTCAATTTGATTTCCTGGTGATGCCCGCCACCCAGGTTTCCCCCTTTGAGGCGCAACAACACTGGCCAGCCGAGATTGCGGGTCGGCCGATGGACACCTATCATCGCTGGATGCAATCCGTCGTGCCTGCCACGATGGCCGGCCTGCCCACTCTGTGCGCTCCGGCCGGGTTCAGTGCGTCAGGCCTGCCGGTCGGCATCCAGATCCTGGGGCCCGCCCAAGCCGATGCCGCCGTACTCAGAATCGGACACGCCTACGACCTGGCGAGCAAATACTCGCTGGTCCGCAGTCCGCTTCTGGCCTAGCCCCTGAACACCTTGGTGGTCAAGCAGGCTGGCCGACACCTCAAGAGAGATATTCAGCCTAAAATTCAACCCTGCCGATTAGGAGTCACACATTTTCGCCCACTCCCGCATGACACCTCAGGTTGTCGTCGCCTTCGTCCTGTGCACAGCGCTGCAATGGCTGCCCTGGGACACCCACGCACAGACTTTTGACGAGGGTGCCAGCAGCTACCAGCAGGGCGACTACCCACAGGCAATCCGGATATTCCGGATGTTGGCCGCGCAAGGCGACGCACAGGCGCAAAACACGCTGGGCATGATGCACGACAATGGTCAGGGCGTTGAGCGAGACTATGTCCAGGCCCTCATCTGGTATCGGCTCGCGGCGGCCCAGGGCCATGATGGTGCGCTCTACAACATCGGGGTGATGTACGAGAGCGGACACGGCGTGGCACAGAACGACGCCGAGGCGCTCAAGTGGTACCTGCTGGCGGCCGCACAGGGCCACTCGGTCGCGCAATACAACCTCGGTGGCATGTACCTGTATGGCTACGGCACAAAGAAAAATGCCCTGGAGGCATTCAAATGGTACCGCCTTGCCGCCTCGCAGGGCGACCTGCAGGCACAGCACAATCTTGGCCTGATGTATGCCAGGGGTCAGGGAATTCCGCGCAACACCCTACGCGCGCTGATGTGGCTGTCGATTGCCGAAATGCTGGGCGAACCGGCAGCGGCTGACAGCGTGGCTGACCTGTCGAGGACCATGCGGCCCGACGACATCGCCATCGCCAGGGAAATGGCCAGGACGTGCCTGGAAAACGAATTCAGAAGTTGCGGCCAGAATGTACCGACGTTGTCTGAAAAGTAGGCAGTACTATGACTGAGACCATGCCCCCCATACCCAAGATCACGCTCATTACCGGTGCTGCCAAAAGACTCGGACGCGCGATCGCCCTGGACATGGCGCGTGCCGGCTGGGACGTGGCCGTGCACTTTGGCACGTCACACGCGGACGCCGTTCAGACCGTCAATGCCATCCGGGCCCTGGGGCGGCGTGCGGTCGCCTTGCAGGCAGATTTGTCTGATGCCGCCCAGGTGTCAGGCCTGATCGACCGCTGTACCCGCGAACTTGGTATTCCTGACTGCCTGATCAATAGTGCCTCGCTATTCCAGTACGACACCGCGTCAAGCTTTCAGTACGCGAATCTCGATATCCACATGCGAATTAACGTCGCAGCACCCATTACGCTGGCGCGTGACCTGCAACGTGTCCGGCAGGCCTCGCCTGAGCGCTCGGCCACACCGGGGGTCGTCATCAACCTGCTGGATCAGAAGCTGGCAAATCCCAACCCGGATTTCCTCTCCTACACCTTGTCAAAAGCCGCCTTGCAGCAGGCCACGACACTGCTGGCGCAAGCGCTGGCACCGCACCTGCGCGTGGTCGGCGTGGCACCCGGCATTACGCTCGTGTCGGGCGACCAGACCCCCGAGGGTTTCGCCAACGCCCATACAATGACGCCTCTGGGCAAATCCTCTACACCGCAGGACATCAGCGCCGCCGTGGTCTACCTGGCGACGGCACATGCCGTCACCGGCACGACACTGTACGTCGATGGCGGCCAGCACCTTCAACCCTCGGAACGTGACGTCATGTTCCTTTCTTGCAGACCGACCTGATGACTTTTCAATCACGACCACCCGCTGACCTGGAAAAGTGCCGCCGCCTTTTTCTGAAAAACTACGAAATCAACATGAACATCGGTGTCCATGATTTCGAAAAAAAGGGCGAACAACGTGTGATCGTCAATGTGGACCTGTATGTGCCACTAGAGAAGAACACACCCAGCCACGACCAACTTGAGGAAGTCGTCGACTACGACTTCATGCGGCAAACCATTGCCGACATTATCTCG
>CAIJKV010000051.1 GCA_903821335.1 uncultured beta proteobacterium | reverse complement strand
TGGACCGAGGAAGAAAGCGAGCCCTTGCTCAAATTCCTGTTTGAACACCAGGTGCGCCCGGAATTTACCTGTCGGTTTTCCTGGCAGACAGGATCCATCGCGCTTTGGGATAACCGGTGCTGCCTGCATAATCCCGTGAATGATTATCACGGGCATAAAAGGCTGTTGCACCGGATCACGCTCAGGGGTGATATCCCTAAGTGATGAAATCCAAGTTATTCGGGTAGGATCTATTTTGCCAAACCCGAATAGCCATAAATTAATAATGGTTACTTATTTTACCCACTGAAATATGGGAATCGGGAAATCCTCAGATCAGGAATTCCTGGCGCGTCTGGCCATTTTTTTCAGCGTCGACTATCCATAAGGGTGCCTTGCCGCGGCCAGTCCAGGTCGCGCCCGTCGCGGGGTGGCGGTACTTGGGGGGCACAGATTTCTTGGGTGTGGCCGGCTTGGCTGCCTTGGGTAGCTTGGTGGCCGCTGGAGACTTGACCCGGGCGACAGGCTTGCCGAAGGCAGCCACGATTTCCTCAGGTGAGATGTCGTATTCTTTCATCGAGCGGACGATGGACGCAATCACCGGTTTGCGGCTTTTGCTTTGTAACGCAGTAGCCTGTTTACGCAGCTTGTCGATTTCTTTGTTAATTTTTGCTTGCAACGAAGCGTAGTTTTGGCGAGTCATAGTTTTAACCTTGTTTAATCAAAAAATTAAGTTACTTCAGCCTGCGCAGGGGAGGCTACTTTATGTAACTGTTGTTACTTACTACACATGTAAATGCTGTTACTTACTGCAAGTGTTGCTCACTTCCACGTTACAAATTAACTTTAACGCGCATTGCTTTTACACAATACGCCGGATTTTATACTAATCTCGACAAAAAAATCAAAACTTTGTATTGAAACGATTAATTGCCACGATGATTATGATTAATAATTTAATTAACTAAGATATATACAGTGTGTAGGGTGCAAACATATAACCCCGGAGAAATTTAATGAAAGACGCGTTTCAAGTCGCTGCAGTCCAAATGGTGTCAGGGACCACGTTGGGGAGAAACCTTGACGAGGCGGGCCGCCTGATTGGTCAGGCCGCCGCAGGAGGCGCTCGTCTGGTGGGATTGCCTGAGTATTTTTGCCTGATGGGTAAAAAGGACACTGACAAACTGGGTATTGCGGAAAATCCGGGCGATGGTCCGATTCAGTCGTTTTTGTCCGATATGGCCAGTCAGCATGGGATCTGGCTATCGTGCGGCAGTATTCCGCTGGTTTCGCCCGATGCCGGGCGCGTGTTTAATACCCAGTTGATATTTGATCCGCATGGCAAGCAAGTCGCCCGCTACGATAAAGTTCACTTATTCAGTTTCACCCGTGGCGTTGAAAATTATGACGAAGCCCGTGGAATTGTTCCCGGCGAAACAGTTTCGACATTTGAATCGCCACTGGCGAAAGTGGGCCTGTCGATTTGCTACGACCTCCGGTTTCCTGAGTTATATCGGGCAATGGGAGCCGTGGACTTGATTTTGGTGCCATCCGCCTTCACCTATACAACCGGGCAGGCACATTGGGAAATTCTGTTGCGGGCGCGTGCCATCGAAAATCAGTGTTATGTGCTGGCGCCGGCGCAGGGTGGTGTGCACGAGAATGGTCGCCGTACGTGGGGGCATTCAATGCTGATCGATCCCTGGGGTGATATCGTCAATGTACTGCCTGAGCATGCCGGGGTCGTAAGCGGTACGATAGACCCCATTCGGTTGCAAGAGGTTCGGCAGTCCCTGCCGGCCCTGACGCATCGCATTCTTTAAGTGTCTACATGAAATTGATTGATCCAGCTGTTCCGGCCCTGATGACTGCCAAGTCCCTGTTACTCGACCCCTGGGGTCTGAGTGAGGACGACATGGCGCGTGCGCTTGGAGAGATCTTTACGCACAAGGTTGACTATGCGGATCTTTACTTCCAGTACACCCGCAGTGAAGGCTGGAGCCTGGAAGAGGGTATCGTGAAAACGGGTAGCTTTTCGATTAGCCAGGGTGTGGGCGTTCGTGCCGTGGCGGGTGAAAAGACCGCCTTTGCTTATTCCGACGCACTGTCGGCTGACGCGTTGTTGTCTTCGGCGCGTGCCGTGCGCAGCATTGCGCGCCAGGGCGCCGGGAAAATCCATGTTCCCAACACCAAGGACCCGGTCAGCAGCCGTCTTTATCACCCGGTTGACCCACTCACGACCATGACGGCCCCTGAAAAGGTGGCCCTGCTCGAGCGGGTTGAAAAAATGGCGCGCGCGCGCGACCCACACGTCTTGCAGGTGATGGCTGGACTAGGCATGGAATATGACGTGATCATGGTCGCGGGCAGCGACGGTCGACTGGCCGCCGATGTGCGCCCCTTGGTGCGCCTGTCGCTGACGGTGATTGTCGAGCGGGACGGCCGGCGCGAGTCGGGGCATGGCGGCGGCGGCGGGCGCACGGGGCTGGCCTATTTTTCCGACGAGATGCTGCGTGGTTATGTGGAACACGCCGTGCACGAAGCCATGGTGAACCTAGATGCGCGGCCGGCGCCGGCGGGGGAGATGACGGTTGTGCTGGGCGCGGGGTGGCCGGGGATCTTGCTGCATGAGGCCGTGGGTCACGGGCTTGAGGGCGATTTCAACCGCAAGGGTTCAAGCGTATTTTCCGGCAAGCTCGGCCAGCGGGTCGCTTCAAAGGGCGTGACGGTCGTCGATGATGGCACCATGGAAGGGCGCCGTGGCTCACTGAATATCGATGATGAGGGCAACCCGACCCAGCGCAATGTGCTGATCGAGGACGGCATCCTGAAGGGCTACATGCAGGACACGCTCAACGCTCGCCTGATGAAAACCTCGGTCACGGGCAACGGCCGGCGCGAGTCCTTCGCGCACCTGCCGATGCCGCGCATGACCAATACTTATATGCTTGCCGGGAAGACGCCTCCTGAAGAAATTATTGCTTCGGTTAAAAAAGGCCTCTACGCCGTGAATTTTGGCGGTGGCCAGGTGGATATCACCAGTGGCAAGTTCGTGTTTTCGGCCTCTGAGGCCTACATGATCGAAAACGGTCGGGTGACTTACCCCGTGAAGGGCGCCACCCTGATTGGTAACGGCCCCGACGCCATGAACCGGGTCAGCATGATCGGCAATGACATGCGTCTGGACAGCGGCGTGGGGACTTGCGGCAAGGAAGGGCAGAGCGTGCCGGTGGGCGTGGGCATGCCGACGCTTAAGATGGAAGGCCTGACCGTGGGCGGGACGGCCTGATTTTATGGTATGGTTATCGCTATGAACACCGCAACGTTCCGACAAATCGCCGCTTTGGGTCCGACAGGCCCAGCTTTTGGTCGATTTTATTTTTATAAGACCTCCACGCCGCTGGCACAGGATTGGTTGCGCTGTATCTGAACAAACCCATACCGATAACCGCCAGCGATTCTGGCGGTTTTTTTTTGTTTTCAAGTTGTCCGTAATCAGGAGTCAGTCGTGTCGCACAATACAGATGATCTGCGTATCCGGGAAATCCTGGAACTTGCCCCGCCATCACACGCCATGCGCGAGTTTCCTTGCACGCCCGGTGTATCGGCGCTGGTTTTCGAAGCTCGTCAGGCGATGCATCGCATTTTGCACGGAATGGACGACCGGCTGATCGTCGTGGTAGGTCCCTGCTCGATTCACGACACGCAGGCCGCACTTGACTATGCCAGGCGTCTGAAGGCCGAACGCAATCGCTTCAAGGGTGAACTGGAAGTGATCATGCGGGTTTACTTTGAAAAGCCCCGCACGACCGTCGGCTGGAAAGGACTGATCAACGATCCTGACATGGACGGCAGCTTCAACATCAACAAGGGCTTGCGCATGGCGCGTGGCCTGCTGCTGGAAGTCAATGAGATGGGCCTGCCTGCGGGATGCGAATTCCTGGACATGATCACGCCCCAATACATTGCAGATCTGGTGTCGTGGGGCGCGATTGGTGCGCGCACGACTGAAAGCCAGGTGCACCGTGAACTGGCCTCGGGCCTGTCATGCCCGGTCGGGTTCAAAAACGGTACCGACGGCAATGTCCGGATCGCGGTAGACGCCATGAAGGCGGCGTCGCAGCCCCATCATTTCCTGTCGGTGACAAAAGGTGGCCATTCCGCAATCGTGTCCACGGTGGGCAATGAAGACTGCCACGTCATCTTGCGCGGCGGCAAGGCGCCAAATTTTGATGCGGTCAGTGTGCAGGGCGCTTGTGAAGAAATGGCCAAGGGTGGTCTGGCCCAGCGCATCATGATCGATGCCAGCCATGCCAACAGTAGCAAGAAACCTGAAAACCAGCCTGCAGTCTGCGACGATGTGGCGCGCCAGCTCGAAGCTGGCGAAACCCGCGTCATGGGCGTCATGATTGAAAGCAACCTGGTGGCTGGTCGCCAGGATCTGGTTCCAGGTCAACCCCTGATCTATGGCCAAAGCGTGACGGATGGTTGTATCGCCTGGGACAGCACCGTGCAGGTGCT
>CAIJKV010000050.1 GCA_903821335.1 uncultured beta proteobacterium | reverse complement strand
TTTCTTGCCGTCTTTTTGTTCGATTTCAGTACGATGAAGTGTTTCAAGCACGCCATAGGAAAAAGCCGCAGCGCGCGTGCCGCCGCCGGAAAACGACAAAATAACCAGTGTGCGATTCTGGTCGGTGTTCTCAGTCAGCCTGTCAAGTAAGTAAGGATTATTTTGATCGACCTGCGTAAGCGGCGGATTGACCGGGCGTACCGCACAGCCAGCCAGGCAACAAAACAAGGCTAGCGTGAGTGCTCGGGTGGCAGGCATACACGTCATCATTTGATGTTGAATAGCAAAGCAGCGTATTGGATTTTCCGCGATGATGTTTTTCTCGCGTTGAATGTGCGTGTCACAGTACTCCGTCCTTTGACAGGAGCACCGCGATCGGTCTGGTTCCGGGAAACTCGGACAGGATAATGGTCAGAATAGCCGTGATAGGCACCGCGAGGAAGGCACCCGGAATGCCCCATAATTCGGTCCAGATCGCCAGATTGACCAGAATCGCAAAGGGGCTGAGGTTGAGCGACTTGCCCATGACGAAGGGGTCCAGGAAGTTGCCGATCGCGAACTGGACGAATACCAGCAACATGAACAGGGTGAACACGGCATTCATATCCTGGAACTGAATAATGGCCATGAGCAGCGGGAACACCACGCTCAGAAACGAACCGATATAGGGAATGAAATTTAAAAAAGTGATTAACACGGCCAAAAATGCTGCAAATTCCAGGCCGGTGTAGAGCATGATCAGCCAGCTGATCGCGCCCAGCAACACGCTGAGAAACGTCTTGAGCGCCAGATAAGACCCAACCCGCCTGTTGATGTCATTGATGACTGCGCGAACCCGGGCGACGTTGTTTGAGTCGCTCGAGATATTCGCCATTTTCTTGTCGAACGCGCGCCGCTCAATGGACAAAAAGGTGGCATACAACAGCACAACAACGACGCCGGCCGCGATGGACGATACCGAGGTGAGCATTGACCCGACCACGCGCTGAATGTTGACTTGTGCGAGAACATCCTGGCGCAGAGTCGCCCAAGTGGGTTCGTTTTCGACCTGTAGCAACACGGCAATTTTTTGAATGGCAATGAGCAGGGACTGCTGATATTGCGGGGCCAGAGCCAACACCTGGTTCTTGTTAATCAGCACCAGGTAGCTCATTGCGATCAAGGCCAGTGCGATGACCAGCAAGGACAGCGTGTACCTGACCTGAACCGGCAGAATTTGACCAAGTAAAGGGATTTTGACCAGCGCTTGCGTCAATCCGACGATGATGTAGACGGCGACTGCACCAAAGAACACCGGAACAAACACATCTTTGCCAATGTACAGGAGCCATCCCGTCATCAGCATCAGGATGGCACCATACGCGATGGGTTGAATTCTGGTCATACCTGGGTACCTTATGGACGGACAACGTTGCTGCGCGTTGTCGACTGCCGGGTTGAACACGAGGTGGGCAATACAATGGGCTGAGCTTAACCCGGCAATTGTTTCCGGTCGACTAGGCAGCCTGGTCTGAGGCCTGAATTTTGGCTATGCTTATTTTGGAAACGTGCGCTGCTTTTTTTGCATTGGCTCGCACGCCATTCTCACAATTAACGGAACGTTGCCTCAGTATGACTAGAATTCAACCCATCGCGTATGGTGCCATCCTGATGCTGTTGACGGACACGTATGGAATTTATGGCTAACCCATCACACCCTGACGGCTCACGCAAAGCGCCCTCCGGATTTCGGACGGGTTGGCCAACGGGCATCCGATCCTTTGGAATGAAAAGCCTCTTGGCCCTGGTGATTGGACTTTGGTGCCTGGCAGCCTGGTTATATACCGGTTTCTATGCTGAACAGAATGCGTCGCAGTGGGTATCCAGGCGCCAGGAGTCAGCAAAAGTCAGTGCCGCACTCATTGCCGAAAATATTGGACGTCTATTTGCGTTGGGTCGGAGTGTCCCGATCCTGTTGTCTGAAGAGGCTGGGCTGCTATCGCAACTGAATGCCAAGTTCGGACCCGAAATCAAACCATCGACGCTGACAGTGGCGGAACTAAGCAAAAGTTTGGTGCTGGATCCCGAGCTTCGCACACTTGCCGGTCGGCTCCAGTCCATCGTGGATAAGGTTGGCTTGGCCAGCCTGTTCGTGATGAATGCCGCTGGCGATTGTGTGGCGCAAGGCCATGAGGCCGGCAACAAGGCACTGACCGGCGTAAACATGGCCGACCGGGAATATTTTCAGGCGGCGCAAGATGGAAAGGTTGGTCGTCAATTTGAAGTCGATCGTGCGACCGGTTCCCTGGCGCTATTTTATGCCGCACCCGTATTTTCGGATCGTAAGTTTATTGGCGCGGTCGGTGCCAAGATCAACCTGGGACACCTTGCCAAGCTAATCCCTGAGCCAGGGTTTTTCATGACAGATGAGAATGGTGTCATCATCCTTGCAAAAGATCCAGAGCTGAACTTGCTGGCCGTGCCGGACGCGAAGGTATTCAAACTTTCGGAAAAGGAACGTGAATCCCGCTACAAGAAAAAGCAATTTGAGGTGATGCAGTTCGTTTCGTCGGGTGAGCAGGGGTCTGTCGCGCTTGTCAGTTGGGGGGGGGCGCCGTGGCCCTCCGTCATGGCCAGCCAGTATGTCGCCGGTAATTTTGTCAAGGTATATGTCCTGCGGGACCTTGAAGAAATCGTGCGCCTGCGTCAGGAACGATATGGGTGGTTCGCACTGTTCGCGTTTGCCGGGGTGGTGACCTTTCTGCTCATTGCCGTGGTGGCGTTGTTCATAAAAGGTGAACGAAAGTATCGCCGTCATCTATTGACTAGGGAGTAGACATGTTTCTCGAAAAAGTTCCGGCTATCGGAGTTGCTGAAGTATGGTCAGAGGTTCCCACGCACCTGCGTTATACGGGCGTGCGCTCAGAGTGGGCGGATGCCAACCGGGGTGGCGTTGCGGTTGATTCATTTCTCGAAGGCCCGGTGTTTGACAAGCTAGGCAATCTCTACGTGACCGATATTGTTTTTGGACGCGTGTTTCGTATCGACGTGGCGGGCAACTGGACCCAGATTGTCCAATACGATGGCGAGCCCAACGGCATGAAGTTCTCGTCTGATCACGAACTGCTGATCACCGATTACAAGAACGGTCTGATGCGCCTCGACATTCATACCGGTTCGATTGAACCCTACCTGTCACGGCGAAACTCCGAGCGTTTCAAGGGCGTCAATGATCTGGTGTTCGATTCCAGGGGCAACCTGTACTTTACCGATCAAGGTCAGTCCGGGCTTCACGACCCTTGCGGCCGAGTCTATCGCTTACGCCCTGACGGGCAACTGGACCTGTTGCTCCATAACGTGCCAAGCCCCAACGGTGTGGTGTTGTCACCGGATGAAAAAGTGCTGTATATCGCGGTCACTCGCGGTAACTGTGTCTGGCGTGCTCCGCTGATGTCTGACGGCAGCGTGACCAAAGTGGGTCAGTTCTTCACGTCCTACGGCCCGAGCGGGCCCGACGGACTGGCGATGGATCAGGCCGGCAATCTTGTGATTGCGAACCCCGGCCTGGGTTATGTCTGGTTGTTGAATCCTCGCGCCGAACCGATTGCGGTCTGGCGTAGCCCCGCAGGTCAGTTGTTGACCAATATTGCCTTTGGGGGGCCTGACGGCAAGACGCTGTACTGTACCGAGTCGCAGTCGGGTTCGATTCTGAAAATACAGATGCCGCACGCCGGTATGGCGTTGCATCGTCCGGGTCAACCCTGACCAGCCCAGTGGTTTCGGCAAATATCAAGCTGTTTGCATCGACTTTGCAGAAACTATGCGTCTGCGTGACGTCGACTCAGATAGAATTGCCGTCAGTGTTTTAACGGAAAACCCGCTTACCATGACGATGAAACTATTTGACCTCGCAGGCGTTGAGAGCGAACGGCGCTTTAGCCCCTATTGCTGGCGTATTCGCATGGCGCTTGCACATAAGGGGCTCGACGTCGAGACCATCGCCTGGCGTTTTAGCGACAAGGCAGCCCTGGCCGCTTCGGGTCAGGGCAAAGTGCCCGTGCTGGTGCACGGTGACAAGTGGCTGCACGAGTCCTGGGATATCGCGCAGTACCTTGAGTCCACCTATCCTGATCGGCCTTCGCTGTTCGGGGGGGCAGACGGCCACGCCCTGAGCAAACTCTATTCAAATTTGGGCGACGTGATTGCCGGTCAAGTCAGTCGTTTTGTCCTGGTCGATGTCTATGAACACCTGGACCCAGGGGACAAGGCCTATTTCCGGGAATCACGCGAGCAGCGCTTTGGCATGACGCTTGAGGAAGTAGTCGCGGGACGTGAACACAAGTTGCAAGGCTTCCGCGAGGGACTGATTGCCTTGCGAATGACCCTTAAAACGCAACCATTTTTTGGCGGCGACACGCCTTTGTACGCTGACTACGCATTATTCGGGCCGTTTCAGTGGGCACGTTGCATCAGCACATTCCAATTGCTCGCCCCGGATGACCCGATCGCGCTATGGCGCGCAAGGTTGCTGGCTGCGTTCAACGGGCTCGCCGCAGCGGCGCCAGGCTACGACTAAAGCTGAAATCGATGGCCGACCGACTGACCAGTTGACATTCCATTTCTCGTATTTTTTCTCCGGAATTTAATGAATATGGTATCTTGAACGCATAGGCTTTCGCTGCCAATGTTCGGCGTGGTCAGTGCGTTTTTCGCTTTGCCATGCCGTTGCCGAACCAGTACGCGGTCGTTCGTCGTTCAATCGTTGATCATAAAATTTGGGGGAACGGCAGCATGCAAATTACCCAACATTCCTGGACGAAAGAGGACGGCTGGGTGTCCGAGTCAGCACCGTCGCCCAAGGCGAACCTTGTGCTCGTTTTTGCCGACACAGAGTATTTTCGTGCGTCGCAGTGCTATGAAACATTGCGCACAATATTCCCCATTGCGCATATCGTCGGGTGCAGTTCGTCCGGAAACATCCTGGGCACGGAAATTAGTGACGAGACGATTGTTGCCACGGCCGTGACGTTGGATAAGGCAAGTGTGCGACTGCTCACGGAGACGGTCGAGCCGGGCCAGGACCTGAGCGCGTTGACCGCAAACATGATGAGCCGTCTCGATTCGCCTGATTTACGGCATGTTTTTGTACTGTCTGATGGTCTCTCGGTCAATGGTAGCAACCTGGCCGGTGGGCTCAACAGCATTGACGTGCCGGTCACGGGTGGCTTGGCTGGGGACGGCGCACGTTTTGCATCCACCTGGGTCATGGCAGATGCTCCTGCCCGTCAGAATCTGGTCGCGATTGTCGGCTTTTTCGGTCCTCTGGAAATAAAAAGTGGCTGTGTCGCGGGCTGGCGTGAGTTCGGTGCGGAACGTTATGTGACCCGGTCCGTGGGTAACGTCGTGTATGAAATCGATCACAAGCCTGCACTGGAGATTTACACAAAGTATCTGGGTGAGATGGCCAAGGAACTGCCCAGTAGTGGTTTGCGGTTTCCACTGTCAGTCCGGCCGACTGAGCTTGACAAGCCTGTGATCAGAACCTTGCTGGGTACCGATGAGGCCGAGCAAAGTCTGACTTTCGCGGGTGACGTGAACCAGGGCAGTCTGTGCCGGCTGATGAAAACAGATCTGGATTCGCTCGTGGCAGCCGCTGGCACGGCTGCCAATGAGGCCAAAACCGGCGCGCATACCAATCCTGAGCTATGTATCGTTGTCAGTTGTGTCGGGCGCAGACTGGTGCTCGGGCAGATGGCGGAGGAAGAACTGGACATCATTCGCGACGAATTTGGGCCGTCCACCGTCATCGCTGGTTTCTATTCGTACGGTGAATTGGCGCCCTTCAATGATGTGGTTAAGTGTCAGCTTCATAATCAGACGATGACCGTTACAACGTTCTCCGAGTAATGATGTCGATTTCGCCAGATATTTCAGATTCTGAAACGTCCTATCACCGCCTGCTACGCCGACAGTTGCGCCACGCCGATCTCTCTGCAACAGAGACTTCGGCCCAGTGGGCGCATTTTCTAAAAATCGTCAGCGATACTTACTTTGAAGTCGATCGCGAACGACGCTTGCTTGAAAATGCCCTGGAAGTCAATGCGCAGGAACTCACCGAGGCCAATACAAAACTCCAGCTATTCATCAACAACGCGCCGGCAGGGATTGCCATGCTGGACCGCGACATGCGCTATCTGTTCGCGAGCCAGCGCTGGCTGGAAGATCATCGCGTAAAAATCGAGGACATTGTTGGCAATAGCCGGGACGAAGTGTTTCCGCAAATGTCTGATAGCTGGAAGGACATCTACAAACGTTGTCTGGAGGGGCAATCCTATCGTTCTGACGAAGATTCAATCACCCAGCCTGATGGCAGTATCAACTGGATCAGATGGGAAATTCACCCCTGGCTGAACTCCGAAGGAGCGGTCGGTGGCCTGATTGTCATGTCCGAGAACATCACGGCGCGAAAGCACGCCGAAGAGGAAATGCGCATTGCCTCGGTTGCTTTCGAGTCCCGCGACGGGATGATGGTGACCGACGCACGTGGCACCATCCTGAAAATTAATCAGGCATTTACCAACGCAACCGGTTTCAGGGCTGTCGACATTGTCGGCAAGACACCGTCCGTGCTGAAGTCAGACATCCATCATGATTCGATTTTTTATCGAAACATGTGGGAAGCGATCTCACGAGAAGGCCGCTGGGAGGGCAATATTTGGAACCGGGGGGCCAACGGCAAACCGAATCTTCAATGGTTGTCGATTTCGGCAATCAGGGAAAGTTCGGGAAAGGTGACGCACTACCTTGGTACGTATTCCCATGTCAGCGACCCGAAAGAAGCGGAACGCAAAATCCTCGAACTTGCCTTTTATGACCCGCTGACTAATTTGCCGAATCGGCGACTATTTTACGATCGCCTTCACCAGGCACTGATTTCTTCCAAGCGCAGTGGGCAATTTGGCGCGATCCTGTTGCTCGATCTGGACCATTTCAAGGAGATCAATGACACCCGTGGTCATGATGTTGGCGACAACCTGCTGATCGATGTGGCGCATCGTGTGCGCAGCGTGTTGCGTGAAATGGACTCCGCGGCGCGCCTGGGTGGCGATGAATTTATTGTTCTGCTCTCAGGGTTGGGCGCAGACTTGCAACCCGTCCTGCACACCATACGGGCGGTCGCAGAAAAGTTGCGCACGCTGATTGGCGAACCCTTTTTGCTCGATGGTGAAACGCATCAGGTCACCAGTAGTGTTGGGGTTGCGCTGTTCTCCGACCGAGACGAGTCTGCCGATTCGTTGATCAAACATGCTGACCTTGCCTTGTATCATGCTAAAAATACCGGGCGAAATAATATTTGCTTTTTTAATTCGGTGATTCAAGCCAACTTTGTTGAGCGGGCCAATTTAATCAAGGGATTGCGCCGCGCGGTGCTCGACCGTGAGTTCATCCTGCACTATCAGCCGCAGGTCAACCAGCAGGGGCAATTGATTGGGGCGGAAGCCTTGTTGCGATGGCAACCTGCACATGCCGCAATGATCATGCCGGATGTATTTATTCCGATTGCCGAAGAGAGCGGGCAGATTGGTCTGATTGGCGCGATGGTACTGGATATGGCCTGTGACCAGTTGGCGCTTTGGGCCTGCAACCCGGGTACGCAAAATTTGGTGTTGGCGGTGAACATCAGCGCCCACCAGTTTCGACAGCCTAATTTTGTCGCGTCCGTGATCGCCACACTCGAGCGAACGGGTGTTCGCCCGGCATGCCTGAAGTTGGAGATCACCGAAAGCCTGCTGCTTGAGGACGTGGAGCATGTGATCAAAAGCATGCATAGGCTTAAACAGATTGG
>CAIJKV010000049.1 GCA_903821335.1 uncultured beta proteobacterium | reverse complement strand
CGGGCATTGGGGACGCCACCGTCGATCCGGAGTGCGACCCCAGTGATGAAGGCAGCCGCCTCGGACAACAGGAACGTCACGGCGGCCGAGACTTCCGATTCAGTTCCATGGCGCTGCAACGGTACGCTGCGTTTGAACGACCTGAGCTGGTCCTGGAATGCGGGGGCATAGGTATCAAATCCGCTGGAAGCCACCCACCCAGGGGCCACGGCGTTGACACGCACGCCTGAGACGGCCCATTCGCAGGCTGCGGTTTCGGTAAAGTTCAGCGTGCCCGCGCGCGCCGCACCCGTGTGACCCATGCCGGGCATGCCGCCCCAGATATCGGCCAGCATATTCACGATCGAACCACCGTTGGATTCCATCCATTGCGTATAGCATTCGCGCGACATCAGGAATGTGCCATGCAGATTGTTACGCACGACTGCATCCCAGCCTTTCAGGCTCAGGTCACGCAGTGCCGACGGAAACTGACCGCCAGCATTGTTGAATAGGCCGTCGATCCGGCCATGAAAGGCCAGCACCGCAGCGACCGTTTCGCGCACCACGTCTTCGATACGAATATCGCAAACATGCGTGCTGACGCGCGTCGCCGCCTCTGGGTAGGCTTCGATGATTTCATTGCGTACGGTCTGCAATTTTTCAATATTTCGACCCACCAACGCGACACCCGCGCCCAGGCTGGCCAGCTCGTGCGCGTTGCAACGACCCAGTCCGCTCCCCCCGCCGGTCACCACGACAACCTTGCCCTCGAACAGACCAGGACGGAATACGGATCGATATTGCATGATGGGCTCTGGCAGTGAAAGTTTTAAATCAGGAAAAAGGTCGCCGCAATCAATGTTGGCACAAGCGCAGCGGCAAAAAGCGGTGCGGCGGAAATCGTGCCGTCTGTGAACTCACTCTTGAGAATTGCAAAGCCGGCCGGGTTCGGTGCGTTGGCGATCACTGTCAAGCCACCGCCAGTCACGGCACCCGCGACAAGCATGTAGCGCCAGGCTTGCGAGGTGCCATCCACCAGCGACCCCAGGTAAGTGAGCGCCGCATTGTCGGTGAGGGCGGTCAACACCATCGCGCCCCAGAACAGCACGTCGGGCGACAACCCACCCAGCAAGTCCTGCAACCACCACTTTTGCAGGCCGCCCAGCAACACCAGCCCAGCAAGGAAGAAACCAACCAGCAAACCCTCCTTGATCATCAGGCGGGACTGATAGCGTTGATAGGCCTCGCAAAACCCGATGAACATCATCAGCAGACCCAGGAAAATCGCGGGGTGGTGGGCCGACACGACCACCCCGATCAGGAACAGCACATGCACCAGCATGGTTACTACGGGTACCCTGCAAGGCTTTTCGCGCGTCACGCCGACATGTGTCTGGACCTCACCCTGGGAGAGCAGTTTGCGGTTGATGAACGTCAGCAAGAGGGCATTGACGATCACGCCCGCGACCGCACGCCAGCCGAAATTGGACGCCATGTAAGCCGAATCCCAGTCAAAGGCTTTCACGACCATCAGAACCGGCGGCGCGGCATAGGCCGTCAGCACGCCGCCGATGGACACGTTGACGAACAGCACGCCCAGCGTCATGTATTTAAACGCCGAGTGTCCAGGGCGCTTGAAATAACCATCGCGCAGCAGCAATGCGGCCAGCGTCATGGCTGCGGGCTCGGTAATCAGTGACCCGGCCAGGGGGACGAACGTCAGCACAACGAAAAAAGTGGCCAGGTGCCGTTGCACAGGAATCAGCCGTGCGATGAGACGAACCACGACGCTGAGGAGCTCGATGATCGGACGACTCGCGGCCACCACCATAATGGCAAACACGAACAAGGGTTCGGTGAAGTTTCGCGTATCGATATAGCTGGCCATGCCTTGCGTGCCAACGCCGAACGCCATGATGGCCATCAGGACGAAGGCCCAGAACCCGAAGACGACCTCGACCTCGGCCAGCGCATGAAAGACGCCGGCATGCGGTCCGTTCTTGTGCGCAAGCCTTGCAAAAATCGGCACGGAAAAGGTATGCACAATAGCAACCGCAAACAACACCGTTGCGATCACCTCGATGAAATGGGGAATAGGCATCAATGGGGCCGCGCCAGTCTTGGATAATGGTGCTGACTATACCGTAGGCGCAAGCCGTTCTGGCTCAGTATTGCCAGACGACCCGCACATTTTGGCCCACCGTTACAACTGTGAGAATTGACTTCAAATCATTTCTACCTGAAGCTGACAACTGTCACCCACACTTTCCGGCCCATCCTCTGCCATGCGAACGCTCAACGCAGTCCCCCTCACCCACGAAGCTTTCGCACCCTACGGGGACCTTCTAGGTGGTGAGCTGGCCAACGGTGTATTGATCAATGGCGGGACAAGCGAGCGCCTGCCGCTTGCCGACCCCGACCTGGCGCAGGGCGGCGGTCATGCCACGCTGAACTTGTATCGGGCGACTGCCCGTCCGCTGCCATTTGTCGCCATCGAGCTCGAGCGCCATCGCTTGGGAAGTCAGTCTTTTATTCCCCTGGCAGGTGTACCTTTTGTCGTGATCGTGGCACTCGGCGATCCGGCACAAGACGATGGAGCGCCACGCGAGGACACGGTGGCTGCCTTCTGGGTCAGTGGGTCATGCGGGGTGACGTTCAGGCCCGGCACCTGGCACCACCCGCTGCTGGCGCAACGGCAGGGTGATTTTGTAGTGCTCGAACGCAAGGGAGAGGGTGCGGACTGCGAGGTCTATACGCTGAACACCCCACTCAAGGTCATCCTGGCCTGACGGTCACGCGCCGCACGTTACAGGGCAGTGCTGCACAACCCCGTCAGGCCCGTGCCGCCTGATCGGCCAGAATCATCTGTGCGGCTTTTTCGGCGATCATGATGGCAGGCGAATTCGTATTGCCTGACGTGATGCTCGGCATGATGGACGCATCGGCCACGCGCAAGCCCTGTATGCCGTGCACGCGCAATCTTGCATCCACCACGGCCATCGGGTCGTGGCCCATCTTGCAAGTGCCCACCGGATGAAAGATGGTGGTGCCGATGTCGCCGGCGGCAGTCACCAATGCCTGGTCCGTGTCTCCTGTGAGGCCCGGCTTGACCTCTTGCGGCTTGAAGCGGGCGAGCGCTTGCTGGCCCACGATGCGTCGTGTCAGGCGGATGCTGTCCGCCGCCACGCGACGATCCTCTTCGGTTGAGAGGTAGTTGCACAGGATCTCGGGCGCCTGTGCCGTATCGGGCGACACAATATTCACGTGGCCGCGACTGGTCGGACGCACGTTGCAGATTGAGGCGGTGAAGGCCGGAAAACTGTGCAGAGGTTCTCCAAATTTCTCGAGCGACAAGGGCTGCACGTGGTATTCGACGTTCGCGCGGGCCTGTCCGGGATCTGATTTGGCAAACACACCCAACTGGGAGGGTGCCATGCTCATCGGGCCGCGTCGCGTGAGCGCGTATTCCAGCCCGATCATGGCCTTGCCCCACCACGAATTGACCATGGTGTTCAGGGTGCGCGTGCCCTGAACCCGATACACCATGCGCAGTTGCAGATGATCCTGCAGATTTTGTCCCACACCCGGCAAGTCATGCACAACCGGCACGCCCAGTGGGCCGAGCACACCAGCAGGGCCCACGCCAGAGGCCTGGAGTAGCTGGACCGAACCAATTGAACCGGCAGCCAGGACGACTTCGCGGTGGGCCCGTGCTGTCTGGCGCTGCCCGTCTTTTTCAAACTCGACACCGGTTGCGCGACGACCCTCAAACACCAGTCGCCGGGTGTGTGCGCCGGTGAGCACTGTCAGATTGCGACGATGCATGACGGGCCGCAGAAACGCCTTGGAGGTATTCCAGCGCCAGCCAGCGCGCTGATTGACTTCGAAGTAATCACTGCCCTCGTTGTCCCCGCGGTTGAAGTCCTGCACCGGACGAATCCCGGCCTGATCCGCGGCCTGGCGAAAAGCGTCAAGAATTTCCCAGGACAGGCGCACCCGCTCGACCCGCCACTCGCCACCCGCGCCGTGGAACGCGCTGGCACCAGCATGGTGGTCTTCCATGCCCTTGAATAACGGCAGGACATCGTCCCAACCCCAGCCCGCATTGCCCGCCGCCGCCCAGCTGTCGTAATCGCCGCGCTGCCCGCGCATGTAGATCATGCCATTGATGGACGAGCAACCACCCAGGACACGACCGCGCGGATAACCCAATTGACGGCCATTGATGCCGGGGTCTGCCTTGGTGCGATAGCACCAGTCGGTGCGCGGATTGCCAATGCAGTACAGATAGCCCACCGGAATGTGAATCCAGTGCCAGTTGTCGGGGCCCCCGGCCTCGAGCAGCAGCACGCGGTTGCCGGGGTCTGCCGACAGGCGGTTGGCCAGCAGACAACCCGCCGAGCCGGCACCCACCACGATGTAGTCGTAATCAAGTGAATGTGTTGCGGCCATGGCGTGACGGACTCCGGAATCGGGGTGTGGATAGTCGATATTTGCAAGTCACCCTGGCAGTTGTTTGCGAGGAGTGCAATGCATTTTATTGGTTTTCAGGCTCTTGGGCAGATAACCAGTTTGCCACCCCCAGCGCTGCGGCCTTGCCAGTGGCCATGGCACCGTTCAGGAGATAGCCTCCTGTTGGTGCTTCCCAGTCGAGCATTTCGCCAGCACAGAAGACGCCAGGGAGGTTTTTGATCATCGCGTGTTCGTCCAGGCCTTCGAATCGTACGCCGCCAGCAGTGCTGATCGCCTCATCAATCGGACGACACGCGTGCAGAACGATCGGTAAGGCCTTGATCCCGGCCGCAAGCTTTTGCGGGTCGTTGAACGTCTGGGCTGTCAGGCATTCGCGCAGCAAGGCCGCACGCACGCCATGCAGACCGAGTCGCGTACGCAAATGCGTCGACATGGATTTAGTGCCACGCGACCGCGAGATTTCATCGAGCACCCGCTGTGCGTCATGGTCAGGCAGCAGGTCGAGATGCAGCGTCACCTGCCCGCGCGACAGAATCTGGTCACGCAACGGCGCCGACAGCGCATAGACCACGCCGCCTTCCAGTCCGTGCGCCGTCACCATACACTCGCCGCGGACATGCGCAGCGGTTGCGTTGCCAACCCAGAATGCGGCCGTCTTGATTGGCTCACCGGCACATTGGTCAATAAAGTGCTGACTCCAGCGGGTTTCGAAACCACAATTGCTGGGCAACAAGGGCGCGAGGTCCACGCCTTGCGCTTGCAACCAGGGCACCCAGGCGCCGTCCGACCCCAGGCTGGACCAACTGCCACCTCCTAGTGCCAGCACCGTGGCATCGACTGCGAACGTCAATTCGCCCTCTGGAGTCATGAAGCGAAGCTGATGATTGTGTGTCCAGCCCAGCCAGCGATGACGCATTGAAAACCGTACACCTTGCCCGCGCAGGCGGTGCAGCCAGGCACGCAGGAGGGGCGCGGCCTTCATCTCTTGCGGGAACACCCGACCCGAGGACCCGACGAAGGTCTCTATTCCCAGGCCGTGCACCCACTCACGCAAGGCCTTGGCATCGAACTGCCCGAGCATGGTCTGCATCTGGGGCGCACGTGCGCCATAGCGTTTCAGGAATTGTTCGGCGGGTTCGGCATGCGTAATATTGAGCCCGCCGCGGCCCGCCATGAGGAACTTGCGCCCTGCGGAAGGCTGGCTCTCAAAGACACGCACGGTTGCGCCCTGGCTGGCAAGGATTTCGGCTGCCATGAGGCCCGCCGGACCCGCTCCGATCACTGCGACGGTAGACAAATGATTTTCCTGTGGGGAATTGCGCGTTTGACGCAACACGATGCGCACTGTTTGCAAAGGCCTTATGATCGACGGACAGTTGACCGATTGGAACACAGCCGCCAGGGCGGCGGTTTGCTTGCGTTGAACCTACTCACCCACTGACCACACACGATGAAACCTGCCATCTCGCACTGGAACGAAAGATATCGCGCCTCGGACGACTATCTGTTTGGCAAAGCACCCAATGCATTTCTTGAACGACAGCGTGCACGCTTCAAACCTAACATGACCGTGCTGGCCGTGGCAGACGGCGAGGGGCGCAACGGTGTCTGGATGGCCGAGCAAGGCTGCGAAGTCTGGTCCGTCGACGCAGCGCCTGCCGGCTCGGAAAGAGCCCGCGCACTGGCAAAAGAACGCGGGGTCGCGCTGCATGTGATCACCCGCGACATCATGGAGTGGGACTGGGCAGCGCAACAATTCGACGCTGTCGTCGGTATCTTTTTCCAGTTTGCCAACCCGAAAATGCGCGCGGCGATCTTTGCCGGCATGCAGCAAGCGGTCAAGCCAGGCGGCCTGCTATTGCTCGAGGGCTATGGCCTCAAGCAACTTGAGTACAAGACGGGCGGGCCCGGCGACGCTGAGAACCTGTACACCCCTGCAATCGTGCGCGAGGCCTTTAGCGCCATGAAGATTGAAGTGCTGCAAGAGTACGACGCGTCACTCAGCGAAGGGGCGCGTCACCAGGGCATATCCGCGCTCGTGGATATGGTGGCGACCAAGGCGCTGTAAGTCGCTATCAGGCGCTGTCAGGCCCAGTCAGCTCGGCGGCGTGCGTCGCCGAGTCATTTCAGACCACGCTCGCCAAATTTGCCATTTCCCGGTTTGCCTATTTTTTTGCTGCCGTCACAATGATTTCGACAAGCAGTTCAGGCGCCGCAAGCCTGGCTTCGCAGGTGGCACGGGTAGGCAAGGCATCGGCGGGTGCCCACTCGGCCCAGACGCTATTCATGCCGGCAAAGTCTGCCTCGATATTTTTAAGCCAGATCTGGACGGACAACAGATGGCGCTTATCACTGCCTGCGCTGGCCAGATAGCCGTCGATTTTGGCAAGAACATCGCGCGTCTGCGCAACGATGTCACCCTGTTCCGCTGACGTCACACCCGCCACGTAAACCGTGTCTCCGTGGATGACGACCCGGCTGAGGCGGGCATTGGAATCCTGACGAATGATCGTGTGCATACAAAACTCCTGAAAGGCGGTCGTCACAATAGCTAAACGACCGCAGTGGATTGAAATCGTGAAATTGAAAACGGTGCAATCGGCAAATCGGTCTGGCCGGTGGTGATCAGGTCTGACGTGATCTTGCCGACAATCGGCCCCAACTGGAACCCATGCGCCGAGAAACCAAAGGCATGAAAAAGATTCGACTCCGTGCTGCTTGGCCCGATCACGGGGATGCCATCGGGCATACTCGCCTCGATCCCCGCCCAGCCACGATTGACGACCGCTTGCGCCATATGCGGAAACAAATCGCATACGGTGCGCGCACCCTCACCGAGCGAGCGGAAATCCAGTTCGCTCCATTCACGGTCACGGTCGACCCAGGCCAGGCGCCCGCCGCCTATCAGCACTGTGCCGTTGGCACGCTGCTTGAACGACAAGGGCCTGCCGGTGCCCAGCACGACCGGGTCCAGAAAGTGCGGCATTCGCGTCGTGACCAGCATCATGGGGCCGACCGCCTCAAGTGGCACGGGTTCACCAAACTGCGCGGGCAGCTTGTCCGCCCAGGCGCCCGCGCAGTTCACCAGGACCGGGCTGCTAAAGACGCCCTGGTCTGTCGTGATTTTCCAGTCAGCGCCCTGGCGCGCAACCGTGCGCACCTGGATACCCTCGATGACCCGAGCACCCAGGCTTTCGGCTTTGCGTCGAAAGGCGCGCGTCGTCTGATAGGGATCGGCAGACCCGTCTTCCCGCGCGATCAGACCACCGCGGATCGTTGGCGTAATGGCCGGCGCAATGGCCCGCACTTCGTCGGCCGAGATCAACTGCTCATGGGTATAGCCATGCGCAGTCATGGTTCGGAATCGTTCTTCCAGGATCCTGACATCAGCCTCGTTTTCCGCAACACGCATTTGACCGTTTTGTTCGAAACCGCAGTCGTCATCGACCCAATCGCGAATGTGCAACCAGATCGCGCGCGAGGCGAGCGACAGCGGCACTTCAGCCAGATGGCGTGTCAGCGTGCGCACGCCACCGGCATTGACCCCTGACGCATGACGACCGATGTAGTTTTTTTCAAGCACCAGTGCATGCACCCCGGCACGGGCCAGGTGCAGGGCCGTCGCGCTGCCATGCAAGCCACCGCCAATGATGATGACCGGAGCTAAATGCGCTGACGAGGTCATGGCTGCTTTTTGAGTCGGATGACCGCTTTGCGTGAGTCGTCGGTTTGTGGCAAGGCCGCCAGCTCACCAAGCGTCAGCGGCTTGGTCGGAAAGCGCAATCTGTAATGACCCACCTCCTGGGGCGACACACCCCGTTCCTGCGCGATGAGTTCGGTCACCGTGACACTGCAGAATCGTCCCTGGCAGGGGCCCATGCCGCAACGCAGGAATGACTTCATCTGGTTCGGCCCGGGGCAGCCCAGCTTGACTGTTTCACGTATCTGGTCGGCGGTCACTTCTTCACAGCGACAGACAACCGTGTCGCCCGTGGGCAAGCGAAAGACATCGGCAGGCTGGTACAGAACCTCGAAAAAGTCACGACCACGCACGGCTCTTTCCAGCGCAACGCGTTCCGGCGTCACGGAGGCATCGCGTTTGGCCCGGTCGATCTTGCCCAACTGCATGGCGACCTCGAGCGCGGCGATACGACCGCGATGTTCGGCGGCCAAGGCGCCCGCAATGCCGGCGCCGTCCCCGGCAATACCCACATGCGCGACACTGGTATTGCCCCACTCGTCTACGCCAGGCTCCCAACACAGCAATCGCTCGTTCCAGCGCTGGTCCACGCCGATGGCCTGCGACAGGTTGATGTTGGGAATCACGCCCTGGTGCAGCAAGAGCTGGTCCACCGGCAGCGTCTCGGTTTGTCCTTGCGCCGTGAAGCGCACGCTATCGAGCTTGCCGTCACCCTGGGCTTGCAGGGCCGTCACGCCACGTACCACGCGCACGCTGGCCTTGACGTCACGCAGCAACTTCAGGCCTTTGGTCAGATAGGGTGACCGCAGGAACCCCCAGGCGTGGGGCAACGCACGCAACAACCGGCCGGCCGGCGTGGTGTCAAGCAAGGCATCGACCTTGATGCCCGCGTTCAAATACTGCCACGCAAGCAGGTACAACAAGGGCCCGCATCCCGCCAGAACCGTGCGCTGACCAGGCACCAAGCCCGCCGACTTGAGCAAAATCTGCGCGGCGCCGACGGTCATGACCCCAGGTAATGTCCATCCGGGAATCGGGAATGGCCGTTCTTGCGCCCCAGTCGCCAGCAGAATGTGCCGGGCCTGCAACATGTTGGCCTGGCCACCCACTGAGTAGCCCACTTCAAACCCTTGCACCGACTCCGGGACAGTCATCTGTGAAACCGCCCATACCGTGGCACCGGGCACGTATTGGGCGCCCGAGCGTTTGAACGGTTCGATCAGCGACTCGCCGTGCCAGTAATCCTGGCCAAGAATGTCGCGGCCTTTGATGGGTGTCGTCGTGATGGCGCGGTATATCTGCCCACCAGGTGCCGGCTGCTCGTCGAGCAGCACGGTGTTGACGCCAAGTTGCGCCGCCGTGGTGGCCGCGGCCAGGCCCGCGGGACCGGCGCCGACCACCAGCAATTCGCATTGCGTGACTGAAATCATTCCTGCACCCCACGTGCGCCGTGCTGGCGTTCAATCGTCATGCCGGCCCGAACCGGTGTCATGCAACTCTGCTGATTGGGTTGCCCGTTGATCGTGACCAGGCAGTCGTAGCAAATCCCCATCAGGCAGAACGGGCCGCGCGCGACCGCTTTGACAGGCGTATCGCGACAGTCGGAATATCCGGCTGCCAGCATCGCCGCGGCAACGCTGTCGCCTTCGCGGCAGCGGACGGCCTCGCCGTTGATGGTGACCACCACGGGCCTTTGTGAAAGAGCCTGCAGTGCTTCAGGCAGCCTGTTGAACATGAAACCTCCGAGTCGAAAATGGAGCCATGACGTCGGGCAACGCGCCCTCGACAACCATGGGTGCAAGGCGCAGTGCGTGCGCCGCCGCAAGCGTCACACCGCTATGGCAGGTCGCGACGAACGCGCCAGGATGTGTCTGCGACTGCTCATAAATTGGAAAACCGTCTTTTGACATGACGCGCAAGGCTGACCACGAACGCACCACCCGCACGTCGCGCAGCGCCGGCATCGTGCGCACTGCCCGGTCGGCCAGTGTGGCCAGTACCGGCAACCCGACGATACCGTCCGCGTATCCTGCTTCTTCCTGCGAGTCTCCGATCAGCCAGGTGCCTTCCTCCATCTGGCGCAGGGTACTGAAGGGCGTGCGCAGAATGCGTCGGGTGCGTTCAAGTACGACAATCTGACCGCGCTGTGGCCGTACCGGAATCTCCAGCCCGACCTTGTTGCCGAGGATCTGGTTATTCAGCCCCGAAGCCAGCACGACTTTGTGTGCGCGAATGACACCATGGGGCGTCGTCATTTCGAATACGCCATTTTTTTGTGCAATATCGCCAACAGGATGCAGTGGCAGGTAATCGACATGTTGCCGGTCAAACGCCGTATGCAACGCGCGCAGCACTTTCAACGGATTCGCCACCCCGTCGACGGACGTCCAGGTGGCTCCCCGGACCTCGGGGCCGATCCCGGGTACCAGGTCGGCCAGTTCTTTGCGATCCAGCATTTTCCAGTCGTACTGCACCATCCCCGGTTGCGCCAGCAAGCCGGTCATGAATTTAATTCGCTCAGCGTACTCTTCGTCGGTCAGCACGGGGTGCAAGCCGCCCTGCTGCTCAAGCCCGACGTCCAGCCCGGTCAGTGCCTCGAGTAACCCTGCTAACTGAGGCCACAATTGCTGCGATGACATGGTCCAGTGTCCGTAAGCTGGCATGCCCATGCCTTTGCTTTGCACCCACACCAGCCCAAAGTTTCCGCGCGAGGCGCGAAAGGCAACGTCGCCTTCGTCCAGGACGGCCACATGTTCGACTTTCTGGCGCAGGCCAAACGCGATGGCAGAGCCCACCAGACCGCCGCCTATCACCAGCGCGTCATAGACACCCTGATGGTGTCGGGGCCGCGGTGGCGGCAAAGGTCCTGCTGCTGTGGCGTCGCTCATGCGCGTCCTTTTCCAACAAATAATTTCTCAAGGCCAACCGCCCGGTCAAGAATGAAGATGGCGATAATGGTCATGTAGATCAGCGCGGCGGACACCGCCGTCACCAGCGGGTCGATCGTGTCCTCGATGTGCAGGAAGATGCGTACCGGCAAGGTCGTCGTCGAGGGCGACGCGATAAAAATAGACATCGTCAATTCGTCAAAACTCGTGATGAAGGCGATCACCCAGCCGCTCACGACACCTGGCATGATCAGGGGCAACACAATGCGCCGGAAGGTTGTCCAGGTCGAGGCCCCCAGGGAAAGCGCTGCGCGCTCGAGCGAGGGATCAAGGCCCGTTGCCGAGGCTAATACCAGCCTGAGCGCGTAGGGCATCACCACCACAATGTGCGCCACCGCCAGCCCGAAATAGGTGCCAGCCACACCGATCGAGGTGAAGAATTTCAGGAACGCCAACCCCAGCACGATATGCGGAATCATGAGCGGTGACAGGAAAAATGCCATCAGCGGTTCGCGCCCTGGAAACCGGAACCGCGCAATCGCCAGTGCACTGGGAATGGCGATCACGATCGCGAAGGTCGCGGACACCACGCCCAGCCCCAGGCTGAAGGTGAAGGCATCCACGAAGCGCGGATGATCAAGAATCGCCTTGAACCAGCGTAGCGACAAGCCGTTGACGGGCAGCGAGATAAAGCCATCGCCAGTAAATGCCACGGCACACACCATCGCAATGGGCGCGACAATGAACAGGATGAAGAGCGTGTGGAAAACCAGACCAATCGGACCATTGCGCAGGAACATATCAGGGCATCCTCAGTTGAATACCGCGCCATAGCGCTTTTCAATCAGACGATTGGCCGACAGCAAGACCACCATCGTCGCGATCAGCAGCATGACGGCCAGCGCGGCCCCAAGCGGCCAGTTCAGCGTATTCAGAAACTCATCGTAGGCTGCGGTCGCGACGGTCTTGAGGCGACGACCGCCCACGATGGCGGGTGTGGCGAACGCGCTCGCGGACATCGCAAACACCATGATGGAGCCCGACAGGATGCCCGGCATGACCTGGGGCACGATCACTCTGCGGATCACGGTGAACTGGCTGGCACCCAGTGACAAGGCTGCGGCTTCGGTGGATGGGTTGATGCGCTGCAGGGATGCCCACACCGAGATCACCATAAAGGGCACCATCACATGCGTCAGCGCGATGCCGACCCCAAGATTGGTGTACATCAGGCTCACCGGACCCGAGGCCAGTCCGGTCGCCTGCAAGGCCTTACTGATCAAACCCGTTGACCCGAACAAAAGCGCCCAGCCGAGTGTGCGCACGACCACCGAGATCAGCAGCGGTCCCAGGACGATCATCAGGAAAATGCCCTTCCAGGGATTGCGCATGCGCGACAGCACATAGGCTTCGGCAGTCCCCATCAGCACACAGGCGATGGTGACGGCAAGCGCCACGCCAAAGGTACGGGCGAACACTTCGTAGTAGTAGCCATCGGACAGGATTTCAAGGTAGTTCTTGAGTGTGAAGGTCAGCTGAATGCCACCATAAAACTCAAAGTTGAAAAAACTGATCAGCACGACGCTGGCCAGGGGTGTCACCAGGAACGTGGCATAGAGAACCAGCGCCGGGGCACTAAGCAGCCAGGGTGCTTGAGACGGCTTCATCAGCAGGCTGCCTGACGCGCCGGCCCCACCACGCGCATGTCCTGGGCATTCCAGCGCAAGTGCACCGGCGACCCCTCGTCCGGTGCCGGTACCCCGTCATTCTGACGGATGACCAGCACGTCGCCGACAGAGGTCTGCACCTGGCACAACCAGTGGTTGCCCTGGAAGACCCGCGTCTTCATCGTGCCGGGCAACGTGCCGGCATCCTGTGGCGAAAACATGATTTTTTCAGGGCGAACCAGCACGCTGCCCTCGGGAATCGATAACCCATCCAGACGGATGAGGGCCTGGGCGATGCGCACGGCCGGCTGCCCGTCTGCTGTCCGGGCGAGCTGGGCAGTAAAGATGTTGGCCTTGCCAAGGAACCCGCCAACAAATTCCGAAGCGGGCGCTTCGTAGGCAGTGTAGGGTTCCGCGATCTGCTCGACCCGACCCTGATTCATGACGACGATCCGGTCTGACAACGCCAGCGCTTCGGTCTGGTCGTGTGTGACCAGAACAGTGGTCGTGCCAACGGTGCGCTGGATGCTGCGCAGTTCAAGCTGCATTTCTTCGCGTAGTTTTGCATCCAGGTTCGATAAGGGTTCATCGAGAAGGAGCACGCTTGGCTTGATCACCAGTGCCCGCGCCAACGCCACGCGCTGTTGCTGACCACCCGACATGCGCGCGGGATACCTGTCTGCAAGATGGGCGAGGCCAACGAGCTTGAGGGTGTCGGCGACCCGGTCGGCGCATTCCACTTTGCCAACCCCTTTCATTTCGAGGCCGAAGGCCACGTTTTGCGCGGCGGTCATGTGCGGGAACAGGGCATAGTTCTGAAAGACGATGCCCAGCCCGCGTTTGTTGGCGGGAACCTTGTTCAGTTCCTTGCCATTGAGCACAATGCCGCCAGAGGTTGGTTCAACAAACCCTGCGATCATCTGCAGGGTCGTGGTCTTGCCACAGCCCGACGGCCCGAGCAATGAAACAAACTCGCCTTGATGAATGGATAGATTCAGCCCATCAACGGCAGGGATCGCACCGTAGTGTTTGGTCAGATTATTCAGCACGAGATAGCTCATTGTGTCTCCGGCAACATCATTGCAACGCACCCACCACGCTCAACGTTCGATTTCGCGGGTCCAGCGCTTATTCCAGGCGTCGCGGTTGTTGTTGATGGTGTCCCAGTCGACCACGATCAGATCCGCAGCCCGTTTGCCTATCGGCAACGGCACGTTGGGGTCATCCTTGGCTGTGGCCTTCTTGTTGACCGGACCATAGCCGTAGGCAGAACCCATAATGGTCTGGATCTCTGGTGACAGCAGGTAATTGACGAATTCCTGGGCAAGCGGCGAGGCATTCGGCTTGGCGACCGGGCAAACCGAGGACAGCAACGCATAGGCGCCCTCGGTCGGGTAGACGAAGCCTACCGGGAACCCCGTGTCAGCGAAGGATTTCACGCGACCCGTGCCCCAGACACCAATGACGGCCTGGCCACTCTGGAACAACTCGGTCATCTTGCCTGGCGAGGGCTCATAGACCAGCACATTAGGACCCACCTTGTCCTTGAAGGCCTTAAAGCCGGGATCGATATTCTTTTCGCCGCCACCGCCTTCACGGGCGAACTCAATGACCGCGTGCAGGCCATAGGTATTGTTTAGCGGCGGGATCACGACCAGTTGCTTGAACTTGGGATCTGCGAGGTCCTTCCAGGAAGTTGGCGCAGGCCAGCCTTTTTCGGCAAAAATCTTCTTGTTGTACATAATGCCGGTCGCGACGATGCCCAGACCGACAGCCTTGTCATCCTTATAACGTGCCGTGGCATAGATGTCGTCCACCGGCATCCCCTTGATCGGAGCACAGAACCCCAGCGCGATGGCCTGGTACATCGGGCCGTCATCGACAATGGCGACGTCGATTTCCTGGTTACCCTTCTGAGCTTGCAGCCGCGCGATGGTGTTGGTGGAGTTGCCCGCAACGAAGTCAATCTTGACGCCATGCTTTTTTTCAAACGGCGGGAAGATGTCCTTGCGCATAATGTCTTCGAAGGAACCACCGTACCCCGCGACGACCAGTTTTTGCTGGGCCGATGCGCTAGCCACCAAACCCAGCGTCACCGCGCTGGCCGCCAGTACTGCAACAAGCTTGCTCATGTTTTCTCCGGATCAGAAAAATTTTGTCAGCACTGAATGTCCGGACATATAATGTCCGGACATTCACTTTACTCTCGGGCAAAAAATTGTCAATCGTTTTTTGTCCCACAAGAAAAACCTTGACCAACGTGTTGAGTGTGAGACGATTCCAAGATGAAAAAACATACTGAAGCCGTCGCGTCAGATGGGGAAACCCACCTGGACGACGACCCGCACACGCGCGACGATCTGCCCGCGGACGATACCGCCGCTCCGCGCTACAAGGCGATCTACCAGGCGTTGCTCAAAAATATTCGTGATGGCGTCTACCCGGTCGGCGCGTTGCTGCCACCCGAGCTTGCACTCTGCCGCCAGTACGATGCCAGCCGTCACACCGTGCGCGAGGCCGTTCGCATGCTGGCGGAAAGCGGCATGGTTTCACGCCGCGCAGGTGTCGGCACACGGGTCGAGACCACACGGGCCACGACGCGCTACACGCAACAGATTTCAAAGCTGGCCGATTTGTTTCAGTACATTGCGCACGCAACGCTGCAAGTCAACCTGGTGCGCATGGTGCGGGTCAGTGCGCGCACCGCCGAAATGCTGAGTTGCGCTGCCGGTTCGGAATGGTTGCGCATCATCGCCATCAAGTTGCTACAGGGGCAAAACGCTCCTGTCGCACACTCAGAGGTCTATGTTCACCCAGACTACTCGGCGGTGCGCAGCGACGTGGGCAAGGTCAAGCTGCCGTTGTCGCTGCTGATTGAACAAAAATTCAGTCGTCGCATCCTTGAGGTCAAGCAGGAGTTTTCAGCCACACCCATCAAGGGCGAGACCGCCCGCGCACTCAAGGTCAAACCCGGCACCCCCGGGTTTGTCATCACACGCAAGTACTACGGCGAAAAAGAAACATTGATGCTGGTCACCATCACGACATTTCCGTACAAGAAAATGAAGTACTCGATGTCGCTCAGGTTTGACCCGCCAGCCGCTTAGAGATATTTCTTGAACCAGGCCTGGGCCTGATTCCAGCCATCTTTCGCTGCGGCCGCGTGGTAACTGGGCCGGTAGTCGGCGTTAAAAGCGTGGGGGGCATCAGGATAAATAACAAAGGTCGACGCTTGCGCCGCGGCCGACCCCCTGGCCAGCGCTGCCTTCATGGTGTCGAGGCTGCTGACCGGAATGCCAGCGTCCTTGCCGCCATATAGCCCCAGTACGGGTGCGTTCATCATCAGGGTGACATCGATCGGTTGCGCCTTGAGCATCGCATTGGTGTCGCCGACCACCCGCCCGTACCAGGCTACGCCGGCCTTGAGCGCGGGGTTATGCGCCGAATACATCCAGACGATACGACCACCCCAGCAAAACCCGGTAATACCCAGTCGCTTGGGATCACCGCCGTTCGCCACGGCCCAGGCAGCCGTTGCGTCCAGGTCACTCATGACTTGGGCGTCTGGCACTTTGTTGACGATTTCAGCAAACAGCTTGGTGTTCTCGGTGTACTTGGAGGGGTCGCCCTGACGCGCGTAGAGTTCAGGCGCGATGGCGAGATATCCCAGTTTGGCAAACCGTCGGCAAACATCCTTGATGTGCTCGTGCACGCCAAAGATTTCCTGGATGACCAGGATGGTCGGCAGATTCGTCTTGCCGGCAGGTGCCGCCCGGTAGGCGGGAATCGATCCGTCGGCGACCGGGATCTTGACTTCGCCCGCCGTCAGCCCTTTGCTATCGGTCGTAATAACGGTCTGGGCCATGATCGGGCCCGCCGCAAGCGTAAAGCCACTGGCGAGAGTGGTTGTCAAGAATCCGCGACGGTTCAGCGTCAGCGGGGGCAGCAAGCTGTCAAACTCTGGACTTGGCTTGTTCATGGTCGGGCTCCTGAAGGTGGATTTGACGTTATATCCGATGGACGCTCTGGATGCTAGCGTTCCAGGCGCACCGCATCCGCCAATATAGAGGCACCCCTTTGCCCTGCAAAGCAATCACCACACGGTAATATCGGGAATCAGACAAACAAAAAGCACACCCGGGGGACAACCCAACATGCACCCAGTTCGACGCCTACTGTTGATCACGGCCGCCAGCGTGGCCGCACTTGGAATCGCCTCATCCGTCTGTGCACAGACGTTCCCGACCAAAACGATCAAGATCGTGGTGCCTTATCCGCCTGGCGGAACCAACGACGTCGTGGCACGCTTGCTGTCGACACGGCTCACCGAACAACTGGGCCAGACCGTCTTCGTCGAAAACCAGGCGGGTGCCGCAGGCAACACCGGCACCGCCAGCGTGGCACGCGCCACAGCGGACGGGTACACGCTGATCCTGGTGACCACGGGCCTGGCCATCGCGCCCTCGCTTTACCCAAAGCTGACTTATGACATCCGCAAGAATCTCGAACCTGTCACCCAACTCACCAGCGGGCCACTACTGGTCATGGTCAACCCCAGACTGCCCGTCAACAATGTCCGGGAGCTACTCGAACTGGCGAGGGCCAAACCCGGCCAGCTTAACTATGGCAGCGCGGGCAACGGGGCGTCCACGCATCTTGCAGTCGAGGCCATGAACGCGGCGGCCGGCGTCAAGATGACCCACATCCCCTACAAGGGCAGCACGCCTGCCATGTCGGACGTGATGGCTGGCAATGCAGACCTGGTGCTGGATTTAATGTTCTCGGGCATGCCCAACGTGATGTCAGGCAAACTCAAGGCAATCGGCGTGACAGGGCTTGAGCGGTCTGCCGCACTTCCTGATGTGCCCACTGTTTCCGAGGCAGGCATTCCAGGCTTTGACGTCATCGTCTGGAACGGTCTGATGGTCCCGGCAGGCACCCCCAGTGCAGTCATCGCGAAGCTGAACACGGAGATCGCCAAGGCGATGAACCGCCCCGACATGCGTGACCGCATGCTCAGCCAGGGCTTTAACGTCACGACTGGCACGCCCGCAGAATTCGGAATGCTGATCAGCACTGAAATCGATCGCTGGAAAAAGGTGGTCCAGGACTCCGGTGCGAAGATAGACTGATCGTCCTGGACGGTGTCACGCCTCAGACCGCGCACGAAACTGTTCAGCACGATGGCGCCAGAACCTTTAATCAATCGTTTTTAGAAACAACTCTCCACCATGTCCAAGCCTATCGCACGTCCGAACGACGCGACCCGTCTCGCCCGCCTGCTCAACCCGCAATCTGTCGCCGTGATCGGTGCCTCGGATGATCCGTTGCGCATTGGTGGCCGTCCGATCTCCTACATGCTGAGCCAGGGCTACAAGGGTAAGATCTACCCGGTCAATCCGAACCGCTCAACCGTGCAGGGACTGACGAGCTATCCATCCGTAGCGGCCTTGCCCGAAACCCCCGATGTGGCCATCGTGATCGTACCGGCCTCCCTGGCGCTTGAATCGGTGACTGCACTGGCTGAACGCGGCACCTCGGCCGCGATTCTGTTTAGCTCGGGCTTTGCCGAAACCGGGCCTGAAGGGGCCGCCGCGGAGCGACAGCTGGTCGCGGTGGCACATGCGCATGGTATGCGCCTGATCGGACCGAATTCGCTGGGTCTGATCAACCCGCGCACACATTTTTATGGTTCGTTCGCCACTGGCGTCGAACTGGGCTTTCCGACACCCGGGCACGTAGCCATCATCAGCCAGTCAGGTGCCTATGGCGCGCATCTGATGGCCGTGGCGACCGCCAATGACATCGGCCTGTCCGCGCTGGTGATGACAGGCAACGAGGCCGACCTGACGGTTGGCGATATTTTGCAAATGATGGTCGACGATCCAGAAACGCACGTCATCGCGATGTATTCCGAAGGGATCAAGCAAGCGCCAGTCCTGATCGCCGCGCTTGAGGCCGCACGACGCGCCCGCAAGCCCGTCATCATGATGAAAGTCGGGCGCAGCGTGATCGGCAGCGCCGCGGCCCAGTCGCACACCGCCTCAATCGCCGGCGACGACAAGGTCACCGACGCCGTGCTGGCCGAACTGGGCGTGGTGCGCGTCGATTCCACCGAGCAGCTGCTCGATATCGCGCGCCTGGCGACCCGTGGGGTCTTTCCAGCCAACAACACCCTCGGGGTGATGACTGTCAGCGGCGGTGCAGGGGTGATCATCTCCGACGCGGCGCAAGCCGTCGGCCTGCCCATGCCTGAAATGCCAGAGGCCTCGCAAGCGCGCTTACTGAAGTTGCTACCCTTTGCCGCACCGCGAAATCCGGTTGACGTCACCGCTCAGTACCTCAACGAAATGTCGCTGGTCAGCACCTTTACCGAGGCGCTGATCGAGGAAGGTGGATACACCTCGATCCTGGGCTTCTTCACCTACACCGGCGGTGCCGCGTCGATCGCGCCCCGTCTGCGCGAGCAGTTGAAAATCGTGCGGGCCAAACACCCGGAATGCATTTTCGTGCTGTCCATCCTTGCCTCGCGCGAACAGATCCGCCAATACGAACAGGATGGCTTTACCGTCTATGAAGACCCCGGTCGCGCCGTCGTGGCGATCGAAGCGATGGGCCGGTTTGGCCGCGCCTTCGCCATGCCCACGCGCCTGCCCGCACCGGTCATCCCGGTCGTAATTCTGCCGCAACACACGCCCAGCGAAGCGCAGGCCAAGAAACTGCTGTCAACCGCCGGTATCGCCAGTGCGCCGGAAACTGTCGTGACGACGGCCCAAGACGCTATTGCCGCCGCAAGCGAGTTGGGATATCCGGTGGTCTTGAAAATTGTATCGCCCGACATTCTGCACAAATCTGAAATCGGCGGCGTCCTGCTCAATGTCTCGGATCAGGCAGGCGTGCAAGAGGGGTTTGATCTGCTGATGGAGCGTGGTCGCAACGCCGCACCCCACGCCAGACTGGATGGCGTGCTGGTCGCCAAACAACTCCGGGGCGGTGTGGAGTGCATCTTGGGTATTCATCGGGACCCGGTCTTTGGTCCGATCGCCATGTTCGGCCTCGGGGGCATCTTTGTCGAGGTACTGCAGGATGTGGTCCTGCACCGTTGCCCGTTCGGCGAAGATGTGGCTGAAAAAATGATTCGTTCAATCCGCGGCGCACCCTTGCTGCTGGGTGCACGAGGCCGTCAGCCCGTTGACATCGCGGCACTGGCGCAAATGCTTTCACGCTTGTCGGCGTTTGCTGTCAGCGCAGGCCCCCGGTTGCAATCGATCGACCTCAACCCGGTGTTTGCCATGCCAGAAGGAGAGGGAGCCTACGCAGTCGACGCAGTGCTTGAACTGAGCGACGACTGACACTGACGGTATTGCGTACTTGAAAATAACCCAGACATGGTCCGGGTTATTTTGCGTCACCTGCCCGGCAAATCAGTTGAGCTTGATGTTGCCGGCCTTGGCGACTTTGGCCCATTTGGCAATTTCAGCGTGCACGTATTGTTTAAATTCCTCTGGAGACCCACCCACGGCGACCGAAGCCATCGATTCAAACTGTTTTTGTATCCCAGGCATCGCCAGTACCTTCAGCGAGGCATCAGACAGTTTTTTAATCACCTCGGGTGGTGTGCCTGCGGGCGCGAACAGACCGTTCCAGGAGCTCACTTCAAAATCAGGCACGCCCGCTTCGGCCATGGTGGGGACATCTGGCAGTTGTGGCAACCGCTGCAGTCCAGCCACCGCGATCGGACGTAACTTGCCACTGACAATGTTTGGCAGTGCTCCGGCTGCCGTCATGAACCCCATCGACACACTGCCACCCAGAACGTCGTTCAGCGCGGGAGCCGCCCCTTTGTAGGGCACATGCAGGATATCGATGCCCGTGCGCAACTTCAGCATTTCACCGGCCAGGTGGGGCGAGCCGCCCGCACCTGATGAGGCATAACTCAGCTGTCCCGGATTGGCGCGCGCGTAGGCAATCAGTTCCTTCATGTTGGTGATCGGTAGCGTCGGGTTGACCACCAGCACGCTAGGCGAGGACATGAAGTGCGTGATCGGCACCAAGTCGCGTTCTGTGTCGTAACGCAGGCCGTTGTATATCGACATGTTGGTCGCGTTGGCGATCGTGCCAATCAGCAAGGTATAACCGTCTGGCTTGGCGCGCGCCACCAGCTCAGAGCCGATATTGGAGCCGCCACCGGGTTTGTTTTCAACGATCATCGATTGCCCGAGCTCTTTTTCGATCCCGTGCGCCATGATGCGCGCGACGATGTCGGTCGGGCCCCCTGCCGCGAATGGCACAATGAGTTTGATCGGGCGGTCAGGGTAAGTGGTTTGCGCGGCCGCGAGACCAGGCAAGGTGATCAAACACCCGGCCACCCCACACCCGATTGCAATGACCATTGCGCGCAACGACCGAATGAACCTAAGATTTCCCATCAATGTCCCCTGCTTATTTTTATATGTACCAGCCAGTCTGTCATCCTAACCGGTTCCATCTGGAAACGACAACTGTGCTGTGCGCCGACTGAGGAATCAAACAATGCTTCGCATCATCAATCTGCCCCATGCAGTTGCCAGCCTGAATGACGCGGGTGTGGCCACACTGTCTATCCACGAGGCCAAGTCGCTCAATATCCTGAGTACGCCCGTGATTGAAGACCTGACACGCGCCCTGACCCAACTGGCGCAGCGCCCGGATGTCCGCGTGCTGATTCTGCGCGGGACGGGCGACAAGGCCTTTGTGGCAGGTGCCGACATCAACGAAATGGCCAGGTTAACCCGTGCGACCGGCGAGCACTTCATCAAGGGCTTGCGTGATTTATGTGAAAGCGTGCGTCGGATGCCTGTACCGGTCATTGCGCGTATTCCGGGCTGGGCCTTGGGTGGTGGCCTGGAACTGGCGATGGCCTGCGATATGCGTATCGCCGCTTTAGGCGCACAGTTTGGCATGCCAGAGGTCAAGGTCGGAATCCCGTCGGTAATTCACGCCACGCTGATGCCACGCCTGATCGGGCAGGGCCGGGCCGCCTGGATGCTGTTGAGTGGCGAACTGATCTGCGCCAAACAGGCGCTGGAATGGGGCCTCGTGAATACAGTGGTGCCACTGGACGATCTTGATGCTGAAATCCTGAAGATCGCGCTTAGCCTCGCCCAATTGGGTCCCGCGGTCCTGCGCCAGCAAAAATCACTATTGCGTCGGTGGGAAACGATGTCTCTGGACGCGGCTATCGAAGACAGCGTCACAGAATTCGGCAAGGCCTTTGAAACGGGTGAGCCTCAACAATTCATGACCGCGTTTCTAGCTGACAAGCAGGTTGGCAAGACATAGCGGCCGCGCAAGGAGGGCAGGTCATCGAGCCTGGGATGCTGCGACGGGCAACAACACTTGCGCGTGTAGGCGAGACAGGCTCGGCCACACGCGCGGCCGGCTACTTGATCTTGGGGATGGTCCCGGCGGTCAGCGGTGGCATCAGGAAATCGAAGTCCACCCCTTTATCGGCCTGCGTCACGCTTTGCAGGAACAGTTTTTTATAGCCACGCTCTGCAACGGGTTCCTGGACCGGAGCCGCGGCCATGCGACGTGCCAGTTCTTGGTCTGACACCAACAGCGTAATCTCGCGATTGGCCACGCTCAGGCGAATGCGGTCGCCATTTTGCACATAGGCCAACGGCCCACCTATCGCTGATTCAGGCATGACGTGCAGCACAATGGTGCCAAAGGCGGTGCCGCTCATGCGCCCGTCAGAGATCCGGACCATATCCTTGACGCCTGCCATGGCCAGTTTTTTCGGAATTGGCATGTAACCGGCTTCGGGCATGGCGGCGCCCTTGGGACCGATGTGTTTCAGGACCAGAATATCTTCAGGGTTCACATCCAGGTGGGGTGAGTCGATGCGCAGCGCGAGATCTTCGGCGTTTTCAAACACCACAGCACGACCTTCGTGCTCCATGAGCTTTGGATTGGCAGCGGACTGCTTGATGATGGCGCCGCCAGGTGCCAGGTTGCCCTGTAACACCGCGATACCGCCTTGTGGGTAGATCGGGTTGCTCATGCTGCGCACGACGTCCTGCTTGAAACCCGGCCCGGCGGCCTCGATCTCTTCGCCCAGCGTGCGACCCGTTACCGTCAGGGCATCGAGATGCAGCAGGGGTTTAAGTTCACGCAGTAGCGTGGCCATGCCGCCTGCGTGATGAAAATCTTCCATGTAGTGGTCGCCGGACGGCTTGAGGTCCAGCAACACAGGTGTGTCACGACCCATGCGGTCAAGCGCCTTGAGATCGATCTCAAAGCCGAGCCGTCCGGCGATAGCCGTCAGGTGCACGATGCCATTGGTCGAGCCGCCAATCGCCAGCAACACACGCATGGCATTTTCAAAAGCCTTGGCCGTCAGGATCTTGTCGATGGTCAGGCGCTTGCGGGCGATCTCGACCGCCAGCGTGCCACTTTCCTCGGCCACGCGAATCCGGTCTGCCGTCACCGCCGGGGGTGAGGCACCACCTGGGACTGTCATGCCAAGAGCTTCGGCAATACAGGCCATGGTGCTGGCCGTGCCCATCACGGAACAAGTCCCCACGCTTGCGACCAACTGGTTATTCACCTCGGCAACTTCTTCGGCGTCGATTTCCTCGGCACGAAACTTTCCCCAGTAACGACGACAATCGGTACAGGCGCCCACGCGCTCGCCGCGATGCGATCCCGTCAACATCGAGCCGGTGATCAACTGCACGGCCGGCAGGCCCGCAGACGCCGCACCCATTAGCTGGGCAGGCACGGTCTTATCGCATCCGCCAATGAGCACCACGGCGTCCATGGGCTGGCCGCGCAACAACTCTTCGGTGTCCATGGACATCAGATTGCGCAGGTACATGCTGGTCGGCTGTGCAAAGCTTTCGTGGATTGACATCGTCGGGAAGTCCATCGGCAGTCCGCCAGCCATCAGTACGCCGCGCTTGACCGCCTCAATCAATTGGGGGGCGTTGCCATGGCAGGGGTTGTAGGCGCTGCCGGTATTGGTGATCCCGATCACCGGACGGTCCAGTGCCTTGTCGGTGTAGCCCGCGCCCTTGATGAACGCCTTACGTAGAAAGAGTGAAAAACCCCGGTCGCCGTAGTTGGTCAGGCCCTTTGCCATCCCGTCCTGGTTGGCCGCAGGGTTGGTGTCATGGCTTTTGCGTGCGTCATCTGAAGAGGACATTGTGGTGTGGATCCATTGATAATTTGTAATGAGAGTGGCGGTGACTGCTTCGACGTAAATCGTAGTCGTTTTTAAGGTGCAGGAGCAATGATATTGGTGAGGCAAGCTGACAGACTCAAACGGGCGACCCGCACCAGTGGATCCAGACGCGCGTTGTCTGCGCAAGGGTTTACAAATTTTTATCCCATACATTATATATTTACGTATAATGTATGGATAGACGGTGAATGTTGTCCGTCAACTTCACACAGGGATGCCCGCCATGACCACGCAATACAAAGAACTCGCCGGCCAGATCAGCGCCAAGCTGAAAAACCTCAGGCAGGAAATTCCTGACACCATGCAGGCCTTCAACCAGATGGCGGCCGCCACCCACACCGAAGGTGCGTTGAGCAAGAAAGCCAAAGAACTGATGGCCATGGCCATCGGTGTCGCGGCCCGCTGCCAAGGGTGTCTGGCCTTTCATGCCCAGGCTTGCGTCAAGCTCGGCGTCACGCGCGCTGAGTTCCAGGAAATGCTGCAGGTCGCGATCTACATGGGCGGTGGCCCCTCCCTGATGACCGCCGCCGAGGCGCTGGCCGCCTATGAGGAATTTGGCGGCGAGTTGGCGGTCTGAAGTAGACTCAATTCATCTACCTTCCCTCACGGCGCTGTGCGCCTGAACGCTTGGACTCCTCATGCAAAATCCTGGCTTGCCCGCCTTGTTTATTTCCCACGGCGCGCCCTTGTTCGCCATCCATCCCGGCACCACCGGGCCGGCGTTGTCCGCATATGGCGAGCAACTGCGGCATGAGTCCGCCATCAAGGGTGTCGTCATCATGTCGCCCCACTGGATGACCCGCGGCGTGACGGTGATGCGCAATCCCAAACCTGAAACCTTCCACGACTTTGGCGGGTTTCCGGCCGAACTCTACGCCCTGCAGTATCCGGCACTGGGCGATACTGCCTTGTCAGACAACGTGCTGGCACTGCTAAAACAGGCGGGCTTCAATCCGGCGTCAGACGCCGAGCGCCCCCTTGACCATGGTGCCTGGGTGCCACTCATGCATCTGTTGCCCAAGGCCGATATCCCGGTTGTGCAAGTGTCGCTACCGGCGGGCTGGACGCCAGAACAAGTGCTGCAACTTGGGCAAGCTGTGCAACCCTTGCGTGAGCAGGGCATCCTGGTCATCGGATCAGGCAGCATGACGCACAACCTGTCGGAATTCTTCGGTGGCAATGCCAGGCCCGATCCCTACGTCGATGCCTTTAGTCGTTGGATTGAGTCCGCTCTGGTCAGGCACGATGTCGCTGCGCTGCTCGATTACGCCACCCGGGCACCCTCAGCCAAACGCGCCCATCCGTCAGACGATCACTTTTTGCCGCTGTTTTTTGCGCTGGGTGCAGCCGGCACGCACGCCACGCCCACCTACCTGAGCCGTGAGGTGGTGTACAACATGCTGGCGATGGATTCTTTTTCCCTGGGCTCAGCGACCCCAGCGACGCAGTAAACCCTGGTCGGGCCAACCGGGGCGTCAGCTTTAAAGCGTGCCAGGGTAGATACCGCCGTCCAGCACCAGGTTCTGGCCAGTCATGAAGCCCGCCCCGGCGCTGCATAAAAATGCGCAAGCCTGACCAAATTCCGCTGGTTCGCCAAACCGCCCGGCTGGGACGGCCGCTTTCCTCGCGGTCATGACAGCCTCAATCGTCTTGCCACTGTCGTGCGCCAGACGTTCTGCCGTCTGCAGCAGCCGATCGGTGGCGAAAGGGCCCGGCAACAAATTATTGATGGTGACGTTATGCGCCACCGTCTGGCGCGACAGACCCGCCACAAAACCCGTCAGACCCGCACGCGCCCCATTTGACAGACCAAGGATTTCGATCGGCATTTTCACCGCCGCCGAGGTGATGTTGACGATGCGACCAAAGCGCCGTTCGATCATCTTGTCTACCGTGGCACGGATCAACTCAATCGGGGTCAGCATGTTGGCGTCCACCGCAGCGATCCAGTCGTCGCGCGTCCATTCACGAAAATTGCCGGGCTTGGGGCCACCCGCGTTGGTGACCAGGATGTCAGGGTCCGGACAAACCGCGAGCACTGCCGCGCGTCCTTCCGGGGTGGTCACATCGGCGACAACCGTCGTGACGTGGGTGCCGGTTTCGGCGCGAATAGCGCTGGCCGCGGCCTCAAGCACCTGTTGTCCGCGGGCGATCATCACGACCTCGACGCCTTCGCGTGCAAGTTGCTGGGCACAGGCCAGCCCCAATCCTTTGCTGGACGCACACACGATGGCGCGCCGACCTTTGATGCCTAAATCCATGCTCGATTCTCCACTGAATAATTAAGAACGTGCGCCAGAGGGCTGTATCGCCGCGACAAGTTGCTCGACCGATTCCGGATTGGCAAGTGAGGACAAATCACCCGGTGCCTCGCCGACCAGCATCGCGCGCACCACGCGCCGCATGATTTTCATGTTACGTGTCTTGGGAACGTCGGCGACAAAATAAATGCTCCTGGGCCTGAAGGCCACCCCCAAACCGGACACCACCGCCTGGCTCAGTGTTGCTTTCGTTGCAGCGTCCGCCTTGACACCGGCCAGGAGCGTCACAACCAGCACCAGAGCCTCGCCTTTTATGTCGTCCGGCACGCCGACCGCGACCGCTTCGCCAGCCAACCCCGTTTGCGTGACCAGTGCCTCGACCTCAGAAGGACCGGTGCGTTTACCGGCAATTTTCAACGTGTCATCAGAACGGCCCAGCACGAACCAGTAACCATCCTGATCGATCAGGGCCCGATCCCCCTGGCACCATACGCCTGGTATTTTTTGCCAGTAGCTTTCGAGATAGCGCGCCTCATCGTTCCAAAGACTGCGCGTCAAGCCGATCGAGGGCTGGCGCAGCACCAACTCACCGACCTCGCCCCGTGGTGTCGGCCGCCCGGACAGATCCACGACGTCGGCTCCCATCCCAGGGATCGGCCCGGAAAACGCACACGCTTTCATGGGATGAATCACCGTGCCCGTCACAATGCCGCCACCGATTTCCGTGCCACCCGAGTAGTTGATGATGGGTATCTTTTTCGCACACACGGTTTCAAACAACCACGTCCAGGGCACGGGTGTCCACGCCTCACCGGAAGAGAGCACGACCCGCAGGCAAGACAGGTTGGCTTGTTCAACCCCGGCACCGCCCACCTGCATGAAACTGCGGATGATGGTGGGTGCGATCCCAAGGAAACTCAAGCCGTTTTCTTCGATCAGTCGCCAGAATCTGCCTGCGTCAGGATAGTCATGCACACCTTCGGCCATGACAATGGTGGCCCCTGCGAGCGTCACGCCATAGATCAGCATGGGACCGACCAGCCAGCCCATATCACTCATCCACATCATGCGGTCATCGGCGCCGAGGTCGGCGCACAGACCCAGATCGAGCGCCATTTTTGTGATGAAGCCGATATGCGTGTGAACAGTGCCCTTCGGTTTTCCGGTCGTGCCAGAGGTGTACATCAGCATCATCGGGGCGTCGGCCGGCATCACGGCGTTCGGTGCATCGTCGCGACGATCGGCACATAACGCATGCCACCAGTGATCCCGGGTTTCATCCCACTGAACCGGGCTTTCGGTATTTCTCAGCACGATCACGTGCTTGAGCGTTGCAACACTCGCCACCGCTTCGTCCATGGTGCGCTTCAGGGGGATGTCTTTGCCGCGGCGCCAAGTGCCATCAGCCGTGATCACGGCCACAGCCTGACCGTCCGTCAGACGCGAGGCGATGGCCGACGCACCGAAGCCAGAATAGAGCGGCAGCACGATCGCACCGATTTTCACGATGGCCAGCAGTGCTGCGGCCGCCTCGGGAACCATCGGCAGACAAACACCGATCACATCTCCCGGACCACATCCCAGTGATCGCAAGCCCTCTGCCAGCCGACTGGTCTGGGCACTGAGCTCTGCATAGCTCCAGCGCTTTTTCTCGCCACTTTCGGCTTCCCAGACAATCGCGTCCTTGGCGCGTTGTGCAGGTGCAGTGTGGCGGTCCAGACAATTGAGCACGGCATTGGTTGTGCCGCCGACACACCATTGTGCCCATTCGATCCCCCGGGACGTATCGAGAATCTGCTTGTAGGGTGCGTAGAATTTGAGTTCGGCGTGACGGATCACCTGGTGCCAGAATTCGCCAGGGTCTTTTTCAGCGCGCTCAAGCAACTGGAGATAGCCCCGGGCATCGGCAAGCCCGAGGCCCAGGCTACGCATAAAGCCGGCAAGGTTGCTGGTCGCCGCGCGCGCAGGATCGGGGCGCCAGACAATCGGGGTGTTCTGAAAAGGCAGTTCCATGCCCACGTTTATGCTCATGCTCAGATCCCAGCCAGTTTTTGCCAACGCTCAAACACAGCCCCGGGTATATCTTCCAGCCCCGCTGCCACACTGTTGAGCACAGGCAACGACAGGCTCTTGTCCCCCGCCAGTTGCTGGGCCAGTTCGAGATCCTTGCGGATGATGTCGGCCAGCGAATCGAATATCTCGCGTGAGCGCGCCCAGGCCTGAAAATGGCCTTGCGCCAATTCAGCGTCCTGGGTCAGGAAATTCCGGCCACTCCCCACCTCAAGAATGGGTGCCAGACTTTCGGGGGTGACACCATAGCCCGAGGCGAGTTCGTAGGCCTCGGCCATCAGGTAGATGTTGGCAATACCCACCATGTTGTTGACGATCTTGACCACCTGCGCGGCACCATGGCCACCGCAGTGGAAAATCCGCGTGCCCATGCACTGCATGACCGGCGTGGCCGTCTCAATATCAGCCGCCTCGCCCGCCAGCAAGATAGTCAGGGTGCCGCGAAGCGCGCCGGCCACGCCGCCCGTCACAGGTGCGTCGATCACCCGCGCGCCGCGCGCGGTGAGCGCCTGTGCCACGTCAACCATGGTCTCTGGCAACACGGTGCTCATGATGCACACCAGAGGATGGTGCTGTCCGTCCAGTGCCGAAACAATGCCCTGTGGTCCAAGTGTGACGGCCTTGACCTGTTCATCGTTTGCAACCAATACGACAATCAGGTCTGCAGCCGCGCACCCCGCGGGGGTGTCGGTGACGGCAAAGCCCTCGCTCTGGAAGGTCTGGCGAACAGTCTCGCTGCGATCGCACACCAGCAGTGGATAACCACCCTGTGCCACCCGGCGCGCCATGGCGGCACCCATGTTGCCCGCGCCGATAAAGGCCACTTGCCTAAGGGAATTTTCCACTTTCATACACCCTCCAGACTCTGAACAACCTGACTCAACATGTTGTCTCTCACGTGATGGACCGGGCTGACGACAGACCCCCATCCACGGTGAAGATGACGCCCGAGGTATAAGCCGAATGGCTCGAGGCCAGGAATACGAACAGCTCTGCGATCTCCTCGACCGTCGCCGGGCGTCCCAGTGGCAGCTTTGCCATCAACTCCGGGGCGCGCGCCGCGTCGCCCAGCACGTTCTGCGCGCGTGTCCTGAAAATCTTATCAATCCGATCTGTGGCGACCGGCCCCGGATTGACGCCCACGACACGGACACCATCACGCAGACTTTTCCCGCCAACCGCGCGCGTAAAGGCCATCAAGGCTGCATTGCCGGTCGTGCCCGCCACGTAGTCAAAGTCGAAATTCTCGCCACCACTGCCGATGTTGTTCAGAATCACGCCACCGCCACGCTCGCGCATCAGGGCATAGTAAGCACGGGTCAGGTCGATGTAGCCGAACACCTTGAGCGCCCACCCCTCGCGCCAACGCTTGGCATCCACATCAAACAGGTTGCCACCGGGGATCGCACCGGCATTGTTGATCAACACCTCTGTGTCAGCAGCCTCGAGCACGATACGCTCGATGGCGCCGGGCTCTGTCATGTCCATACACAAGACACGTACCGTCACACCATGCCGCGCGACCAGATCGTTGGCCAACACCTGGAGTTTTTCTGCAGAACGCGCCACCAGCGTCAACGCGCAACCTTCGCGGGCAAACGCCGCAGCCAGTGCCGCGCCGATCCCCTGCGAGGCACCGGTAATCAGGACCTTCTTTCCTTTCAAATGCATTTCCATGCGCGCACTCCTGTAGTGACCAACACCGTGAGCAGTTCAGGCGGCACCCGACCCTGCGATGACACTGCGCAACTCGTCCAGCGCGGGCGGGTTGTCCAGCGCCGACATATCGCCCAGTGGGCGTCCGGCATAAATATTTCGAATCACGCGTCGCATGACTTTCTGGCTGCGCGTCTTGGGCAGCAGGCTGACCTTGAAGACCGCGTTCGGCCTGAACGGCTTGCCCATGCGCTCTTCCACCTGTTTTTTCACCAGCGTTTCAAGTTCAGCCGCCTGACCTTGCCAGACGTCTGAAGTGACGACAAAAACCAGCAGTTTCTGTCCCTTGACCGGGTCGTCCACACCGATCGCCGCCACCTCGCTGATGATCTCAAGCTCAAGCAGGATCTCTTCGATTTCAGCGGGCCCCAGGCGTTTGCCAGCCACTTTGATGGTGTCGTCGGACCGCCCCAGAATGAAGTAGACGCCGTTCTTGTCCTGGATCGCCAGGTCGCCATGAACCCAGATGCCCGGCACCGTCGCCCAGTAGGTTTCCAGGTAGCGTGCGTCATCCTCCCAGAACGACTGGGTCATCCCGACGAAGGGCCGGCGAATCGCAAGCTCACCGATCTGCTCGCGGATCGAGGATCCCGCCAGGTCGATCACGTCGGCATCGAGACCCGGGCTGGCCGAATTAAATCCAGAAGGCGGGATGGGCTTGACCACGACGCTCGCCAGGATGGCGCCGGAGACTTCCGTGCCACCCGTGTAGTTAATGACCGGACAGGTGCCCCGACCAAAATGGGTCTGGAACCAAATGAAATGTTCTGGATCGATGCTCTCGCCTGCGGTCACGAGCAAACGAATCGTCGACAAATCTGCGGCAAGTGCGCGCTCTGGGTGTGAGGCATAGCCCCGGATCAACGTTGGTGACGCGCCATAATGCGTCACGCGGTGTCGCGCGATCAGACTGGCCATGCGCGACCAATCCGGAAAATCCGGCGCACCATCGTAAGTAATCAGCGTCGCACCCAGCAGCAAGGCACTGCAACTCACCAGAGACCCGGCGATCCATCCCATGTCGGCCGGCCAGCAAAAGACATCGCCCTGTTTCATGTCGAAATGTATGGCGGAGTCGTGCGCGATCTTCAGCGGAAAGCCTCCGTGCGTATGGACAGGACCCTTTGGTTTTCCTGTCGTGCCTGAGGTGTAGATCACCATGAAGGGATCGTCTGGGCGCATTCTTTGCGCCTGCAAGGTGCCGGGTGGTGTCGCCGCCGCGTCGTACCAGTTCAATTCACCTGGACTCAGCGCAGGCCCCTCGGGCGAAGGCTTCCACACAATAAATTCAACGGTCGGCAACTGTGCGCGTGCCAGTTCAATCGGGGTGCGCGCGCTCAGGAATTGCCCGCGACGGCTAAAACCTGTGGTCGCAATAATGGCCCGCGCCTCGCAAGAGCCCAGACGTGACACGATGGCGTCAACCCCAAAGCCACTAAACAGCGGCACGACCACGACACCGGAAAAGGACAGCGCCAGGAACGTGATGTTGGCTTGCAACCCATTTTCCATCAACAGGCCGATCCGGTCGCCGCGACGGATACCCAGGCCGGCAAGACCTGCGGCCAGGCCTTGCACGCGTTGCCTGAGTTCGCTGTAGGTCACGGTTTCGATCGAGCCGCTTTCGCGCTCGGCCACGATAGCAGCCTGGTTGCGGGTGGCGGGGTGGTCGGCCCAGCGCATCACCATATCCACCCAGTTCAGTTCACCGCCCGCAAACCACCTGGCGAAGGGCGCACCCCGACTTTCATCAACGTAGGCGTCATAATCCCGAGACCACACCGTACCGTTGAAGTCGTTGAATGCCCGCCAGTATCGGTCCGGGTGCTCGATCGAAAACTGGTAGAACGCATCGTAATCGTCAAAGCCCAGTTGTCGCATGAACAACGCAACATTGGAATGTTGGAGGTCTTCAGTGCGTGGTTGCCAGTCGGTCACGATTAAATCCCCAGGTAAGCGCGCTGGACTTCGGGATCCGAGGCCAGCTCGCGGGCCGGTGCCTCAATCACGATGCGTCCTTGTTCAAGTACGTAACCATAGTCGGCCACCTCAAGCGCCATTTCAGCGTTCTGCTCGACGAGAAGCACATCGACCCCGGAGTCCCGGATGTCTGAAATCACCTGCGCAATCACGTCCACCACCGCAGGGGCGAGGCCAATCGTGGGCTCGTCAAGCAGCATGATGCGAGGCGCGCTCATCATCGCGCGGGCGACGGCTACCATCTGTTGCTGCCCACCGCTCAACGACCCTGCCGGCACCGACAACTTGGCCCGCAAGTCGGGAAAAAATCCCAGGGCGCGCTCCAGGTCGCGTTCGATCCCAGCCGGGTCGCGCCGGCAATAGGCACCCATCTCGAGGTTCTCGCGCACCGTCATCGGGCCAAACAACCGCCTGCCTTCCGGCACCAGCGACAAGCCACGGGGCACAATCTGGTCCGGATCCATCCCCTGAATGTCCTGCTCAAACAGCCTGATCTGGCCTTGCGTGGGGTGGAGCAGGCCGCTGATTGTTTTCATCAGCGTTGACTTGCCCGCGCCATTCGCACCAATGATGGTGACGACCTGGCCTTTGCGTACGCGCAATGACACGCCATGCACGACCGGAACCAGACCATAGCTGACTGAGATGTTGTCCAGGACCAGCGAGGTTTGTTCAGTGTTCATGGCGCGTTCCGAGGTAGGCCGACACGACTTGCGTGTTCTGGCGAATTTCCGAAGGCGTACCCGTCGCGAGCATCTGGCCATGATGCAGCACGACAATACGGTCGCAAATCTGCATGACCGCTTTCATGTTGTGCTCGACCAGCAAAATCGCGCAACCGTGCTGCGCACGGATCCGTCGGAACACCTCAAGCGTCGCGACCACTTCGGTCTGGTTCAGACCTGTCAGGGGCTCATCCAGGCACAATATTCTTGGGTGGACGGCGAACGCGATCGCGATACTGACCAGACGCTGCAACCCATGTGGCAGATTGCCGGCAGTTTCGTGCAGATACGGCCGCAAGCCCAGCATGTTCGCGGCCTCCTGGACCCGTGCCTCGCGGGCGTGGCGTTGCACACCCTTGAGGGCACCCATCGCACCAATCAGGAGGTTGTCATGGACGTTCATCGAGCGCATCAGGCTGCCGTGCTGAAAAGTGCGAACCAGTCCTTTGCGGCTGATTTGAATGGACGATTTGTTCGTCATGTCGTGGCCGTCGATAAACAGTCGGCCCGCGCTCGGTTTGACAAAACCACTGATCAAATTGAACGTCGTGCTTTTGCCGGCACCATTTGGACCAATCAGGCCGAGGATTTCATTGGCGCGAATCTCGAAGCTCAGGTTCGACACGGCCACCAGGCCTCCGTAGCGTCTGGTCAGGCCTTCGGTATTCAAAAGAGGAGTGGTCACCTGGCGGTTCATGCCGACCTCCTGCGCGCAGAACGCAGGCGCCGTAGTGCGGGCAGCAGTCCCATCAAGCCCTTGGGCATCAGCAATACTGAAAACACAATGGCCAGGCCATAGAAGACATGTTCCCCAGCACCCATGCTCAAGGCCACGCTGCTCAGCAACACCAGCAGCGTCGCGCCCGCGACCGGGCCGAGCGGGCTGTCCTCGCCCCCAACCTTAAGATAAGCGAGCGCAAAAGTGGAAAGCAAAAAACCAAAATCGTTAGGGCTGATGACATTATTGACAAAGGCCGACAGGGCGCCCGCCAGGCCTGCGGCGAACGCACCGATGCACAGGCACGCGACCTTGAGCATGTGCACGTTCAGGCCAACCGACAACACGACCTGATCGTTGTCACGGATGGCAACAAAGGTTTTCCCAAGATGTGACCGCTCGAACGCGACCAGCACAATGAGCATGACGCCAACCACCATCACCACGAACGTGGAGTAGTGTGCCTCGAGATACCGGGGTGGAAAAATACCCACCATCCCCGAGTTGCCACCCAGCCATTGCACCTTGGTATAGACGAGGCGCACCACTTCGGTAAACGCAAAGCCAATCAGCAGGAAAAAGGGGCCTTTGGTCTTGAGCGTCACAAAGCCGAAAAGAAAACCGATACCCGACGACACCACGCCTGCCAGCAGCAACGCGGCCAGGAAAGGCCAGTTCAGGATCGTGGCCGCCACGCCAGCGCTGTAGGCACCCAGCCCCACAAAAGCGGCCGTCGCAAAATTCAGCTCGCCGATCAACAACACAAAACGCATGCTCGCCGCTGTGAGGACAGCAATCGCAATCCACATGACAAGGTTGGAAAGATAGGCGGACTTCAGGTAAAGGGTTGCGACACCCAGGACAAGTACGGCCAGACTACTTTGCATCAAGGTGCGCTTATCCATGACCCATCAATCCTTTGGGACGCACCAGCAAGATCACCATCACCAGTACGAAGATCGCCAGGTTGGCCGTAGACGGGTCAAAGTAATAGCCGCCAACGCTTTCGACAAAACCGATAAAGAGGCTGCCCAGAATCGCGCCGGGAACGCTGCCCAGCCCGCCAATGATGACGGCGATAAAACCCTTGACAAGATAGTCGCCGCCGATCGTGGGCGTAATCACCGCTATCGGCGCCATGATGGCACCCGCCAGGGCGCCAAGGAAGGTTGCGATCGCGAACCCGATGAACGCAATTCTTTTGTAGGGAATGCCCTGCAACATCGCTGCCTCATGATCGATCGACACCGCGCGCAAGGCCTTGCCCAGGCGTGTCACCGTCAACACCCAGTAAAGGAGGGCGGTAAAGCTGGCTGCCACCACACATAGCAAGAGGCGCTGCGCTGTGACGCTGACCCCGAAAAACGAAACGCTGCCCTCGATGATGGGCACAACGGAT
>CAIJKV010000048.1 GCA_903821335.1 uncultured beta proteobacterium | reverse complement strand
GTAGTCTTTGAATTCCATGAGGGTCGCGGCGCAAGGCTCGCGAAAAAGTGAATCTTGTGTTGAAGATAGTGGCGAATCCACTAAATTTCAAGGCATTCCTTGGCATTTCCCGGACAACCGCACGATGAAAATCAACGATATCCCATTTGGACCACAACCGAAACGGGTGCAACCTTGTTCATCGTCGACTGAGCGCGGGGACGTGACGACTACCACGCCTGATGATGTTGATCATGTCCGTTTGTTGCGACGCACAACAAAGTCGCGCGGAATGCGCTATAAAGTATCCAGACGGCATCAAATTCCACAATAAAAACCTGCACCTTTCCAATCAGGAGCCAAACATGAGCCTTACTGACAAGAGCGAGACGGTCACGCCGATTCTGCCCCCGCTGATGAATGATGTGGGTGAATACGTCAAGGACGCCTGGCAACGCAGCATTCTGTATGCCGATGTCATGCGCCAGCGGGGCAATCAGTATCAGCGTCACATCGCCAAGAAAGCGCCACACGTGCTGAGCATGAAAGCCGAAGTCGTCATGGTTGGTCACGACCTGCCCCGGCCGGTCAACTACGTGCTGGCACGCATCACCCCCCCAGAGTCCAGTCCAATTGACCTGCTCAAGCGCCCGTTTGTCGTTGTGGATCCGCGCGCGGGCCACGGTCCGGGCATCGCAGGTTTCAAGGCTGACAGTGAAATCGGTGTCGCCGTTCAGGCAGGCCACCCCTGTTACTTTATTGGATTCCTGCCAAATCCCGAGCCCGACCAGACGGTCGAGGATGTCATCGAAGCCGAGGCACGTTTTCTGGAAGAAGTGATTTCGTTACACCCGCAGGCTGAAGGCTTGCCCGTCGTCATCGGTAACTGCCAGGCTGGCTGGCAAATCATGATGACCGCGGCCATTCGCCCTGAACTGTTCGGTCCGATCATCATCGCGGGCGCGCCACTGTCTTATTGGGCGGGCTGGCGCGATACGAACCCCATGCGCTACACCGGCGGCATCACCGGCGGGTCATGGATGACGATGCTGGCCAGCGACTTGGGTAATGGCAAATTCGACGGTGCCAACCTGGTCCAGAACTTTGAAAACCTGAACCCGGGCAACACGCACTGGGCCAAGCAATACAACCTCTACGCCAACGTTGATACCGAAGCCAAGCGATACCTGGAATTTGAAAAATGGTGGGGCGGACATGTCTACCTGAACGGTCAGGAAATCCAGTACATCGTTGACAACCTGTTTATCGGTAATAAACTCGCCACCGCCGAACTCGTGACCAAAAGCGGCACGCGCATTGACCTACGCAATATTCGGTCGCCCATCATCGTGTTCTGTTCGAAAGGCGACAACATCACGCCACCGCCCCAGGCGCTCGGCTGGATCGCCGACCTGTATCAGAACGACAATGACATCGTCGCGCATGGCCAGACCATTATCTACAGTGTGCACGAAAGCATCGGGCACCTCGGCATTTTCGTATCGGGTGCCGTCGCAAACAAAGAGCACCGCGAGTTCGCCACCAACATCGACATGATTGATGTGCTGCCACCGGGGCTCTACGAAATCAACATCAAGGACAAGACGCCGGAAACTCTGAATGCTGACCTCGCAGAGGGCAACTACGTCACGAGTTTCGAGCATCGCACACTTGAGGACATCAATAAGATCGTCGAGCATAAAACCGAAGACGACCGCCGCTTCGCGGCCGTATCGCGCGTCTCGGACATCAACGTCGGTCTCTACAAGTCCTTTGTACAGCCGTGGCTCAAGATGATGGTGACGCCGGCCAGCGCGGAATTTTTGCAGAAAACGCACAAGCTGCGCATGCCCTACGAACTGATCTCCGACAAGACCAAGGCGGTTGCAGCGGTGGCCCCGCTGGCCGTCGAGGTTCGAAATCATCGCGAACCCGTTCGGCCCGACAATCCATTCCTGCTGCTTGAAAAGCAGATGTCCACCGCGATCGAAAACACGCTGAACCAGTGGGGGGAAATGCGCGACAAGTGGAGCGAGAAATTCTTCATGAGTTTCTACGGTTCATCCCTGGTCCAGGATCTGGTCGGGCTCGGTGCCAAGGAAGGCGCGCCACGCCGTCATCCTGGCGTGTCACCTGAGCAGCGAGCCTTCGTCACCAAGCGAATCGGTGAACTGCAGGCGCTGATTCCGTGCGGCGGCGTGCGCGAAGCCTGTGTGCGTATGCTGATGTATGTTTCCCAGGCTCAGGGTGGTATCGACGAACGCAGTTACGCGTTGATCCGCAGGATGCGGGCCAGCCGGGATGACAAAATGCCGCTCGGCGAATTCAAGCAGATGGTCCGCGAGCAGGCACTGATCATGACATTGGACAGCAGTGCCGCGATCGCCGCGCTACCAAAGCTGCTCGAAAGTTCAACACCCGGCTTTATCCGGATCGTCGCCCGTTTCATGACGCGTGTCGTCTCGGTCGATGGTGCCCTGAATGTCACGGGTTTAGCGCGTCTGTCCGAGATTCAGGATATTTTTGAAACAGCGGCTGTCCGGAGCGCTGCCAATGCCGCACCAACCGACGCCGCGTCAGCCGCGAGCGAACAAAGCGCCATGGCAGCGATTACCCGACAGGCAGCTGACCAGCCTAACGCACCTCCCGCACGCAAGGCGTTAGCGGCCAAGCCGGCAGCGGCGGTCGAGGCAACGACATCGGTCAGTCAAGCGAAACCGGTCAAGAAGGCAACACAGGTTAAGGCAACGGCACCAGCCAAGAAAGCGACGCCTGTTAAGGCAACGGCGCCGGCCAAGAAAGCGACACCTGTTAAGGCAACGGCGCCGGTCAAAAAAGCGGCACCAACCAAACAGGCTACGCCTGTCAGGAACACGGCAGACAAAACACCCGTGGCAGTC
>CAIJKV010000047.1 GCA_903821335.1 uncultured beta proteobacterium | reverse complement strand
GCTCGACGGCGCCGCCAGCCGTGACCCGCAAGCGATCAGCCAGGCTATCGACAAGCACCAGATCTCGGTGATCCAGGCAACGCCTTCACTCTGGGAAATGATTCTCGGTGAACCGATCAATCGTCCACTGCGACTCTTGTCTGGAGGCGAGGCCTTGCCAACATATCTGGCGAGTCAAATGTCAGCCGTGGGGCCCGTGACGAATTTGTACGGCCCCACCGAAGCAACAGTATGGGCCAGCACGCAGGCCATTGGCCCAGACGATGCGTCAAGTTCTCTGGTTGCCGCAGCGATAGGCAAGCCCTTGGAAGGCTACGACATTTACATTATTGATGAGCGACTTGAACCCGTTCCTGACGGGGTGGTCGGTGAGATTTACATCGCTGGCCCGGCACTGGCGCGCGGCTATCTGCATCGGGCGGGGTTGACTGCGGAACGCTTCATCGCCTGCCCGTTTGGCGAGCCAGGTGCGCGCATGTACCGGACCGGAGACCTGGCACGCCGACGCGCGGACGGAGCGATCACCTACCTGGCACGTGCGGACGATCAGGTCAAAATTCGCGGACACCGCATTGAACTCGGCGAGATCGACGCCGTCATTCTGGGCTGTGAAGGCGTGCGCCAAGCTGTGACGGTCACGCGGCGCAACGCGGCTGGCAACACCCAGCTGGCGTCCTATATCGTCATGGAAGAAAGTGCCCCCGTCATCGCCGCGATGATCCAGCAAGCTGAAAACCGGCTGCAAGACCAGTGGCAACAAATCTACGATGAAAGCTATCAACATGCGGCTGCCACCGAGGTTGATTTTGACACCAGCATCTGGATCAGCACCTACTCGCGCGTCGCCATTCCCGCCATAGAGATGGCTGAGTGGCTGCAGACGACGATTGCCAGGATCCAGGCCATCGCGGCACGCAATGTCTGGGAAATTGGCTCGGGTTCGGGACTGATACTCTGGAAAATCATCGGCGGGATCGACCAGTACTACGGCACGGACCTCTCGGAACAGTCCATCCGTAAACTTGAGCCGTTGGTCCTCGCGCGCGGCCTGCACAACGTGCGCCTTGAGCATCGCACCGCTCAAGACATACCTGACATTGTCGATCAGACTTTTGACTTGGTGATTCTGAATTCGGTCGTCCAATATTTCCCGAGTGCCCGCTATCTCAGGCATGTAATCGATGCAGCCATGCGCGCCAGCAGTCATGCGCTGTTTGTCGGTGACGTCAGGTCATTGGCGCACCACCACGCATTCTGGACTTCGGTCGAGCTATTCCAGGCCGATGATCTAGAACCCGTGTCAGACATTGCCCTGCGTATCAAGGATCGCCTGCGTGCCGATCGCGAGCTACTCATTGATCCGGCGTTCTTTACAGACTTTGCCAGCCAGCCACACGTGCATGCGGTCGTCGAGACCCAGATCAAACGCGGCGCCCATCTCAACGAAATGTCCCGGTGGCGTTACGACGTCACCCTGACACGTCGCGACGACCTCACCGTACTCAAGCCTGTGCAGACGCAGTCGTGGCAGTCGATCACACAACTGCGCCATACCCTGAGCACGGGCTTCGGGGCCTCGCTGGAAGTCTTGCACATCCCGAATGCGCGCATTGCCCCTGACGTATGGGCGGCGGCCAGAATCGACACGTTTGCGGGTTCAGCGGGCGAACTCAAGACGCTCGCAGCACGCGCCGCACAGCACGCCATGGATCCTGATCTCCTGTACCTGCTCGCCGACAGCCTCGGTGTGCGACTGCGACTGGTCTGGTCACAAACTGACCTGGCCTGCCTGCATGCGCTTTTTGAGCAACCAGAACAGCCATTGCGGAACTGGTTCCCGGAGGGTGCGCGGTCGCCACACACACTCACCAGCGATCCCTTGCGCGAGCATCTGCAGGATCACTTGGTTGACGGCGTCCGGGTCGCGATCAGCATGAGTCTGCCCGACTACATGGTTCCAGAGGTCTTTACAACCCTGGATCGCTTGCCACTGACGCCAAACGGCAAACTTGATCGTCGCGCCCTGCCAGCGCCAGGGCAGCGCGTCAGCGCCAAGGCTTACCGAGGCCCCAAGACCGAACAACAAACCTTATTGTGCCGACTGTTCAGCGAGATCACTGGGACAGACCCTGTTGGACTCGACGACAATTTTTTCGCAATCGGCGGCCATTCTTTGCTGGCGATGCGTCTGATCGCCAGGTTGCGCCAGGAAGGCGTGGCGTCGCTGGCCATGCGAACGCTGTTCGAATTTCCGACCCCCGAGCAGCTTGCCCCGCACCTTGAGGCGATCAGCACCAGCGTGTACACACCGCTATTGCCGCTGCGCAAGACCGGCACGCAACCGACGCTCTTTTGCATTCATCCTGCGGGCGGCAGCGGTACCGTGTATAAAAATCTGACTGATGCCCTGGGGTCAGATCACCCGGTCTGGGCGCTGCAAGCGCGTGGACTGGAACACGGTGAATCCGTGCATGAAACCATGCAGGAACTGGTCGATGACTACGCCGCGGCAATCCGCTCGGTGCAGCCTCAAGGACCTTACCATCTGCTCGGGACATCTCTGGGTGGCACGATCGCGCACGCGATTGCCTGCCAACTGGAGTCGCTTGGACATGAGGTCGCCCTGCTGGCTCTGCTCGACACAGCCACAACCCTGTCCGGCCCGGCCGGTGACAGCTCCGAAGCACGCAGGCGCACCCTGCTGCTGGCGATCGCCAACGATGCTGGTCTGGTTGATGTGGGTGATTTGTCAATCGAAAACGACCTGCTGATGACAGCGGTCAGAGACCACATGGCTGAAGTCGGAATGATTCCCCCCGGCACCCCGCTTGACTGGTTCAAGCGACTGCTGCAACTATCAGTCAGTTCGAGAAATCTGACAGCTGGTCATGTCATCGGGCAAGCCGCGGCTCCTATTCTGCTGTTCCGGGCGTTGCTTGATCCGGCGCCTGTTCTGAGCACTGCGTTTGACTGGCAACCGTATACCAGTGGCGACGTCACCGTGGTCGGCTTGCAAGCCAAACACTCCGACATGCTGTGGCAACCAGGCGCGGTACCCGTGATCGCCTCTGTGATCCGTGAATACCTGAACAAAAGCAGAAAGGCTGCAATCACCCTATTGACCTAATTTTTGATACTCGTTCGACGCTGTTTGTCCGATAATCGTACCAAATGGAATCATATTTATGCTTACCCAGCCCAGTCATATGGCACCCATGGATCCCGTCAATGTTGAGGGCTATCAGCCTGAGCGTCGCGACTGGACGATCGACCAGGAGTGGCATCGCTACACGCCCGAAGAACACAACACGTGGAAAGTACTCTTTGCCCGCATGACGCAACTGATGACGGATCGTACCTGCGACCTGTTTGTGCGTGGGTTGGCTGAACTCCCCATGGAGCCGGACGAAATTCCAAACTTCGTGTCACTATCAGAACGCCTGATGCGTCACACCGGCTGGCAGGTGGTGGCCGTGCCTGGTCTGGTTCCAGACGAAGTGTTTTTTGAACACCTCGCCAATCGACGCTTTCCCGCTGGTTGTTACATGCGCAAGCCCAATGAGCTTGACTACCAGGAATACCCGGACGTGTTCCATGACATTTTTGGACACGTCCCGCTGTTGATGTACCCCGTGATCGCGGACTTCATCCAGGCCTGCGGTGCTGCCGCCGTGCGCGCGTTCAAGCATGACCAGAAAGATTTACTCGAACGCATCGCCCGTCTGTATTGGTACACCGTCGAGGTCGGTCTGGTGAGGCAACCCAATGGGTTGCGCAGTTTTGGCGCGGCGATCGCTTCGTCTGAAAAAGAAATCCTGTTTGCGCTGCAAGACGATTCTCCCAACAGGCTGGCGTTTGACGTCGACCGTGTGATGCGTTCGGACTTCTGGATTTATGATTTGCAACATACCTATTTTGTGCTGGATGACCTGGAGCACCTGACCGAGATGGCACGCAATGATTTCGCCCTGCTGTCAGAGCCATTCGCCGACGCGCCTGTCTTCGCACTGGGGGAAATCTCGGAAACCGATCACGTCCTTCACCGCGGACTGGGCACCTATCACCGACTGAAGGCAGCGAAAACAGCAGCCACCGCAGCCGTTGCGACATACGGCCAACCCGAGTCCTTAACGCCGTGTCTTGCGGAAAAAGACTTGGCCGCCTACCACCGTGATGGATTCCTGGTGCAGTCCAGACTGCTCTGCGCATCGGCTGTCGACAAACTCCTTGATCGCATCAGCCAGTTTGAACAACAGTCCCATCCTGGACATATCCTTGAGCAGCATGGCAAGAGTTACCGCGCCTTTCATGGCTGCCATTTGTACGACGAAGACTTTGATGCCTTGATCCGACGGCCTGAAATGCTGGAACCGGCGCGACAGATTTTGAACGATGACGTGTACATTCACCAACTTAAAGTCAACCTCAAGCAAGCCTTTTCTGGTGAGATGTGGCCCTGGCATCAGGACTACATCTATTGGCGCAACGAAGACCAGGTGCCAACCGACGCGATTGTCAGCGTCATGATCTTCCTCGATGACATCACCGAATTCAACGGCCCGCTGTTTTTTATTCCCGGATCGCATCGGGTGGGTTGTATAGATTCGCAAAAATCGACCGAAGCTCCCGCTGGCTGGGAAGGCAACGTCAGTGCGTCGCTCACGTATCAAGTCACGCAGGCGCAAGTGCAGCAACTGGTTGAGCAGGGCGGCCTGTTTTCTGCGACAGGGAAAAAAGGTACCGCGGTCTGGTTTCACGGGAATCTCGTGCACGCCTCACAGGCAAATATTTCACCGCACAGCAGGCGTTTGGTCATCCTCACCTACAACGCGATCAGCAACACCCCGATTTCGTCCGGTCAACTTCAGCGGCCTGATTTTCTGAATGGACGTGACCGGCAGGCGTTGCAGTCGTCGAAGGAAGGTGGCGCTTGACTTTCGATATCAACAAAATCAGCAGACCTGCATGAGCCCACAGCAAGATTCCGGACAGGTTCCCCGTGTTTCCATTCAGGACCTGACGCCGGCCCGGTTTCACAGGGACTTTCAGCGCAAAGGGACTCCGGTCGTCATCACTGGCGCTCTGGACGCGACACCTGCGCTCAACATCGACGCGCTGCTCTCCCACGTTGGCCAGATGGGGGTCCCGATCAGGTGCTATGGAACGGGTCGTTTTGACCGCCCCAAAGCGCAATGGAAGACTTACTGCGAAACAACAACACTGACCGTAGCAGACTATTGTGCTTTGCTTGACAATGGCGTCGCAGCACGTGACCACCTCTATCTGGCAATGGTTGAGATGGGTCAAACGCCCTTGCGCCAGATTATCGGGCCGGCGATTGACGCCATTGCGGCCCATACGGGTCTGGTGCGTCGTTTGCCTAACGACGTCAATCTCTGGGTCGGCCCGGGCGGTCACGTCGAGCCCCTGCACTACGACGGCCAGGACGGCACACTGTCACAGTTCCATGGAACCAAACGTGTCTCGCTTTTCCCACCTTCCATTCAAGCGGGCCTCTACCCCTTTCCCCTGTCGCATGGCGGGCTGACGCCCAACTTCAGTCAGGTCTACATCGACCAGCCAGACTTTGACACGTATCCAAAACTGGCGCAGGCGTTGCACCACAGGCAGATTGTCGAACTGACTGCGGGCGAAACCCTTTATATTCCGCTGGGCTGGTGGCACGAGATTGAATCACTGGGCAACGATTATATTTGCTCGGTGAATCGGTTCTGGAAGGTCGCCCCGCTCTGGCGCTACGCGTGTACCCCGCAAGCGAGCTACCTCTATGCCCTGTCACGTTGGCGCCAGCGGCAGCGTCGGTCATGACTGGCGGTCGATCGCCGCGCGAATGACCGCCGCGCGCTATAGCACCACGTCGGCGCACCCATACAGGCGCTCTGCAGTCAGCCCCATTTCTTTGCAAGCAGCAACCAGTTGCCTGGCGTTGACGACGGGCGGCGTATTTTCGTCTGGATTGATGCTGGTCACATACTGCAACCAGGGCTCGGCACCCATGGCATAGATATAGACCTTCTGGCAACCGAGACTCGTGACGACTTTCATGCCACGGGTAAAGTCAGAGCCATTCAAACGGCGCGACTGGTCTTTTTTGCGATCAACCGCGATCGGTAATAGTGGGCCATAGGTCCAGCTAAAGGGTGCGCCCAGGCACTCCATACCGATAAAGAGCGTGTCAATTTGCCCGAAGATGGTGCGCAGCTGGTCATAAAGAACCGGCTCCAGGTTGTTGCTGTCGGCGGCAAACAACAGCTGATGACCACTGGCCTGGACAAGCCAGGCAGCCTTTGAGCGAATATCCAGGTCCCCATGCTCACCCAGGAAAGGCAGCGCCGTGACACGCAGATCATCGTGCTCGACCGAACCCAGCACCCCAAGTTCTATCACGTGTTTGAAGCCGATGGACTCGAGCATCAACTTGAGAGATGGGTCGGCCAGACTGCCTGCGCTCGCCGGCACGACAATCGTGCCGATTTTGTAACGCAGGGCCAGCAGGGTTTCGATGAGGACATGATCGGCATGATTATGCGTCAGGACAACGTAATCAATGTGGTCAGGCAGGTCTGCCAGGACAAAGCGCTTGATCCCACCATTTGCATCGTAGGCAATGATGGGGTCAACCAATACGTTTGCGCCGCTCGCCGACTCAACCAGCACACAGGCATGGCCAAAGTAGCGCCAGCGCGTGCGACCGGCGGGTCGGGAGTCGGTGCGCGATTCCAGAGGCGCGTCGGTCAGGAAACTTCGGAAGAGCTCTGCGTCGGCACCCGTCAGACCCAGACGCTCAAGCACGGCCGCCTCTGGCATGGGTTGGGCACGTAAACGACCCAGGAAATCATAAATATCGGAGTCAAACGCATGCTGCAATTCATAGGCATCCGGTCGTGGCATGCGCGGTGTGCTGAAGGCGAAGGCCCGCTCATCGCCATTTGCGCGGTAAATTATGGCGCTTTGGGCCGCTTTGTTATTAATCGGACTGCGGTAGAGCAAAGGCTCGATGACCCGCAAGTCTGGATAGCCGCCAAGTGTGTAAACCAACTCAACATAGCCACGCACAGGTGCTGGCAAACTGGCGTAATGCTGTTCGATACTAAAGCCATCAGCCTGCTTGAGAATTAACCGGTAGGCATCGCGCAGACCTTCGCCAAACGCGATTTGCAGTGCCTGCCTGGCTTGGGTGGTCTGGATCAGCGACCGGACAGCCTCGACCTCAGTGGCGGGAAGATCCACGAAGGGCCCGCCACGCAAACTCGGATTGCTGCATGCTGCGGCATGCACATCCGGTGCGCTGACAAAGGACTCAAGCAAGGTCAGGTGTCGGAACGGAATGTTCATGGCAGCCGTGGCTGGGGATATCAAGTGTGACCATGCGTACCAGCGCTCAACCAGGGGTTCGATGACGACGTTCGGTTGTAGCGTTACCAGTTGATTGGTCAATTTTTTTCCTTACCTATTACGCTTTCAATATCGATCTTTGTAGTATCGCTTACTTTCATGAAACCTTATTGAACAGCAGACAGTCTGTTGCAGGTGTTCAGTCTTTGGGCAAAACCTTATTTCGATTGACCCGGGCGGCGAATATTGCCGAGGCCTTGAGCACCAGGCGGTCTTGCACCCACAACTCGCAACTGCCAAAGCGTACCCGTCCACTGACCTTGCTCAGTGTGGCGATGCCCTCGACCCAGTCGCCCAGGTATGCCGGGCCGATAAAGTCCACGGACAGATGGAGGGTGAGCACATCGTTGCCCTGATTATTGGCAAGCGCGATGTTCATCCCGATGACCTGATCCGCCATGGTCGAAAGCATGCCACCATGTGCGACGCCTTCGATGTTCAGGTGCGACGCATCGACCACGAAACCCAACCTGAGCATGTCACCATCACGGCGGCCATAAATGGGTCCAACGCGCGTCGAAAAAGGCTCGGTGATGTTCAGGGTGGTGAACCCTTCGGGCACTACGGGACGTTCAGACATATCGGCCTCAAGACAAAGTGTTAAATTCAAGCGCTGAATTACCATTATAAAAATTAAAAAAATTTGCACTCGCCTGAGCGACGGCAAGGAGACAGCATGAAACGATCCGGATGGCCCCGACTGCTATTTGCCCTATTGGCCAGCCTGAGTCTGGGTAGCATGACTCACCTCGCGCAGGCCGCTGGCCCACCCATTCGCCTGGTCGTGATTGTGGCCCCTGGCGGCAGCGCAGACGCCATGGCGCGCCTGGTGGGTGAAAAACTTGGCCCGTTGCTCGACACCGTCGTGGTGGTCGAAAACAAACCCGGAGGCGGCGGCAACCTTGCCACACAACTCGTGGCCAAGGCCCCCCCTGATGGCACGACCCTGTTGGTGACGGCCAATAACCACACCATCAATCCGACACTGTTTGCCGACGCCGGCTACAAAATCAGCGACTTGGTGCCGATCGCCGACCTGATGTGGGGGCCTAGCGTTGTTGTCGTGCCAGCCAACTCTGTCTACATGTCGCTCGACCAGTTACTGGCTGATGCGAAAAAGCGGCCTGACACCATTACCTATGGCAGTGCCGGCATCGGTACACCCAGTCACATCGCGGGCGAACTTCTTGAGAAGGCAGCGGGCGTCAAGCTGGTCCATGCCCCCTACCGCGGCTCGGGTCCGTCGCTTACGGACCTCGCAGGTGGTCAGATTCCGGTCGCAGTGTCTTCCCTGGTGGCCGCCATGCCCTTGATCAAGGCTGGCAAAATTCGTCCTCTGGCGGTGACTTCGAAAAAGCGCTGGCCCGGCGCCGAGACCATTCCTGCCGCTGCCGAATACGGCCTGCCGGATTTTGAACACCTGACCTTCATCGGGCTGATGGCACCCGGGGGGACAACAGAAGCACAGGCGCAGGCGTTGAGTCAGGCGGTGATGAAAGTACTGGCCAACGCTGACGTCAAATCCAGGGTCGCCAGCCTGGGCGGCGAGGTCGGGCATATGGATGCCAACGCATTCAAACAATATATTGAGGCGGACTATGCCGTGTCCAGTGAGATTGTGAAAGCGACGGGCATGAAGCCCGAATGAGCGCGCCGCACCACACCAAACTCTTGAGAAAAACCTGATGGCTGAATCGATGCCAGATCCGCTGCGCCCTCTGGAGGGCATGCGCGTACTCGAGTTGTCGCAAATCATGGCCGGCCCCATCTGCGGTCTGATGCTGGGTGACCTGGGTGCCGAAGTCATCAAGATCGAGAAATTCCCGGGTGGAGACGACGCACGCGCCTTCAATAGTTCGGGCGGCGCACGCGAAATGCCGGCCTCGTTCCAGATGATCAATCGCGGTAAAAAATCTGTCGCACTGGACCTCAAGGCACCCCTTGGTCGGGAGACCCTGCTCAGAATGCTGCAGCAGGTCGATGTCGTCACGGAAAACTATCGTCCGGGTGTGTTGGCGCGTCTGGGGCTGGCCCCGCTGGACCTGATCCGCATCAATCCCAAACTCATCGTCGTCTCGGTCAGCGGCTATGGCTCGCAAGGCCCGTTGAGCAGCCGTGGTGGGTTTGACCTGGTCTTGCAGGCCTTTAGCGGCCTGATCAGCGTCACGGGCGAGCCAGACCGCGCACCCGTCAAGCCCGGTGTGCCCACTGCCGATATCAACGCAGGTATTCTTGCCGCACTGGGCACGCTCAGTGCCTATATCTATCGTCTGCGAACCGGCAAGGGGCAATGGGTGCAGACGTCCCTGCTCCAGGCATCGATTCAACAGTTGTACTGGCAAGCCGCCGCGTTTCTCGCGAGCGGCGTGCTGCCAACGCGATTGGGAACCGCGCATCCGTTGATCGCGCCCTACCAGACCTTTTGCTGCTCAGACGGCGAGCTTGCGATCGGCGGCGGAAACAATACGATATGGAAAAAAATCGTCGAAGTCCTCAACAAACCCGAGTGGGATCAGGACCCGCGTTTTGACTCGCCCAAGAACAGGATCGGCAATCGCCTCGCGCTAGAAGGCTTGTTCAATGAAGTGCTGGGCAGCCACACGCGCGCGTACTGGGAAGAAAAATTTCTCGCAGCGGGCGTGCCTGCCGGCCCGGTGCAGAACGTGGGCGAAGCCCTCAATCATCCACAAACGCATGCGTTGAACATGGTGATCGAAGCAGACAATGCCAATGGTGGCGTGATGCAGTCACTGGGCTTGCCGATTCTATTCAATGGCGCCAATCACCCCGCGCGCGAAGCGGCACCGATGCTGGGCCAACATACGCGCGAAGTGTTGCGGGCGTTTGGCGTGCAACCCGATGAATTCGCGCGCCTGCTTCAGGCGCAGGCGTGCATGGAACTGCGTGACGCGCCAGCGTAACGCTGGCATGCAACGCCACGCAGCCCCGACGCCAAACGTCTTCAGCGCCCCTTGAACTGGGCTGGACGTTTTTCCAGGAAGGCTGCCCGGCCTTCCCGGAAGTCTTCACTTGCGAAACACTTGAGCACCATCGCCACGGCACCCTCGATATCCTGATCATCAGGGTGCGCGCAGACTTGCCTGATGTTGTATTTGCTGGCGGCAACCGTCAGCGGTGCGTTTTCAGAAATATTCGTGGTGTACGTGTCGACCACCGCGTCGAGCTCGCTTGCCGCGCACACCCTGGACACGAACCCCATGCGCAGCGCGTCTGGTGCATCAAAGCGGCGAGCGGTTACAAAAATATCGGTCGCGTTGGCCAACCCGAGGATGTCGGTAAAGCGCTTGATGCCTTCGTGTCCGTAGCCCAACCCCAGGCGTGCGGCCGGCATGCGAAAGGTGGCGTCCGCCGAGCAAAGGCGGATATCGCAGGCTGCCGCGAGGCCCAGACCACCGCCGAAACAAAATCCGCGTATCTTTGCGATGACCGGTTTGGAACAGTTGACCGGCGCATCCATCGAGGCTGAGACCGCGACCTCGTAGGCCTCCTGGCCCTGGGCCGAACTGCGGAGCTGGTCAAACTGAGAAATATCGGCTCCCGACACAAAGGCCTTGTCGCCCTGCCCGACCAGCACGATGACGCGCACCGCCGGGTCAGCGTCAAACGCCTGAATCGCCTTGGGCAGGTCGGTCCACATCTGGACCGACATGGCGTTCATCTTGTTGGGGTTGGAAAATGTAATGATTCCAACAGCACCTTTTTTCTCAATCAGCAATTCACCCATGTCTGTCTCCAATTTTTTTCGTGATGCGTACGACCCTAAAATCCATACAGACTTGCAGGATTATCAACCAGGACTTTTTTGAGCAAGGACGGCTCACCGGCCCAGCGACCCAGCACATCCATCAGGTCAGCGTCGTTGGGCTTGACCTTCTCGGTCGGGTGGGGCCAGTCACTGCCCCAGACCAGCCGGTCGGGCGCTTGCGACAGCCAGCTTTGGGCCACGGGGTCAAGGTCACGATAGCCTTGTTGCTCGCCAACAGCGGAATCAAGATAGGCACCGGAAAGCTTGATCCACGTGCGCCCCTGGTCGAGCAGTTCACACACGATTGCATGCGCAGGATGCGAAATGCCCTGAGGCATGGGCAACCTCGCCAGATGATCAAAAACAATCGTCGACGGCAGGCGCCTGAGCATGTCCTGGTGTTCAACGATCTGGTCTGCCGTCCAGTGCAACTGGACATGCCAGCCAAGCGCCGCAACACGCCGGGCGAGAGGCTGGACCATCTCGAAACTGACCGCTGCGTTGTCAGGCTGGTACAGGCTGAACCGGATGCCACAGATGCCGCCTTCATCCAGACTACATAATTCCTGGTCCGTGACATCCGCACGCACGACTGCCACGCCGCGCGTCTGCGCACGGCCCAACCGGACGATGCCATCGAGCGTCACGCGATTGTCGGTCTGGCAGGCGCGTGGGTTGACGATCACCGTGCGGGTCGTCCCCAGGCGCTGCTGCACCAGGCGGTAATCGTCAGCCGTGGCATGCTCGAGCATGCCCAGCGCGCCCGGCGGCGCGAGTCGTGCGTCGTAGAGATGGATATGGGCGTCACAGGCATTGTCGGGTACGGTCGTCAAGGGCTTTTGGATGCCCGCTGAATGAGAAATAGAAAAAGGCATGGTGTCAGACAATTCCCTGTGCGTGGATGGCCATGTAGCAGCCGAGCATCACAAGCCCGGCATAAAAACATAGGCGGAAAATATTTTGTGGCAAACGATCACGGACAGCCTGTCCGACGAACATCCCTGCAAAAGCCGGGATCAGCGCCAGTAATGAACTGCCTGCGACCGACATCTGGAATTGCCCGGTGGCCAGCAACCCCACCGCAAGCGCGAAAGACGACACCGTAAACGACAAGCCCAGCGCCTGGATCAGGTCATCTTTTTTCAGGTTCAGTGCGACGAAATAGGGCGCTGCTGGCAAGGCGGAAATTCCGGTTGCGCCCATCAGGATGCCCGTAAAAAAACCTGTGACAGGGGAGGCCCATTTTTCCGATGTTGGGGAAACCGAAAAGTGCTTGCGTGACAGCCCGAACAATCCATAGGCAGTCAGGACCGTGCCAAGAAATGTCGAGACAATCTGCACCGACCCACTGGTGATGAAACTGACGCCGATGGGCGTGCCCAGGCAGATCCCGACCAGCAAGACCCAGAAACGCTTGCTGAGTGTCACGAAACTGGGGCCCGCCCAGAGTTGCCACATGTTGGTGATGAGTGACGGCAGCACCAGCATCGCGGCCGCCTCGACCGGTGCAATGACAAGCCCGAGGATGCCGATGGCGACGGTGGGCAGCCCCATCCCGAGTACGCCCTTGACCAGTCCGGCAAGCAGGAAAATCAGGGAGATCAGCGTGATGGATAGGACCTGATCCAGCATCGGTACGCCCGCCTTTGTAGGTATGGATCCTATTTATAGGTGAGGGTTACCGTGCAGCACAAGATATTTCAGCGCGCCTGCGAAAGCGTCCTGCCGGCCACGGCAAGGTGCCTGAGCGCTTCAGTGCTTTAGTGCTTTAGTGCTTTAGTGCTTCAGTGCTTCAGTGCGTCGGTGCTTCAACCCTTCAGCGCATGAGTGATTCAGTGCTTCAGTGCTTCAGCGCATTTTTTGCAGCCACGCAGGCATTGCCAAGTTGCTCGCGCATCAGACGCACGCAATCGGGGTTGGCCTCGACGAGGGCGTCACGGATCAGGATGGTCTGCTCGAAAGAGGCCTGCATGCGCCCTTCGCGGGACATGGCGATGCGGCGCAGTCGTCGCACGGGACCCAGCAGGCTGTTATGCGTGCTTTGCAGGACCGCATTGTCAGCCAGCGACATGACAATCGCATAAAACTCGTCGAGCTCTTCGGTGTAGCCGATCACGTCGTGTGCATGCACCCGCAAGCGCATTTGTTCAATCGCGCGATCGAGCCGCGCACGACCGACCGGGTCGACTTTTTGGGCGGCCAGTTCGACCGCCAGGCTTTCGAGCGCCGCGCGAACGGTGTAGATCTCTTCGATGTCGACCTCGCTGACCTCGCGCACGAACACACCCACGCGGGCAATGATCGTGACCAGCCCTTCGCGCTCGAGTTGCACAAAGGCCTCGCGCAGGGGCGTACGGCTCACGCCGAGCTGTTGCGACAACTGCGTTTCAAGCAGCCGACTGCCTGGCTTGAGCAGATTGCCAACAATGGCCTCGCGCAGCGTTGGCACCACGACCAGGTCACTCAGGGCATCTGTGGCCGCCATCTCGGTGACTGGGGCCTCACGGTAGCGCGCAGCGATTGCCGCCAGGCATTTGTCTCGGTCTTCGATGGATTGTGTATGCGGCATAGGGGGCTCAACCTGTTGACGGATTATATGTAGTATTCCCTGTATACAGCGTATACAATTGGCTCGTTTCAAATTAAATCTAAAAAATCATGAAAAATATTTCAGCTCCAGAGACAGTCCTGATCAGTGAAGACGGAGGAGTCCTCACGTTCACCCTGAACAACCCGCAGTCAGGCAACGAGGTCAGCGCCGCCATGATGGAGGCGATGAAAGAAGCGCTTGCCGTGGCCGCACTGGATCCAGCCGTCAGGGTGCTGCGCTTGCGCGCAAAGGGGGACACGTTCTGCATGGGACGCGAACGCGCCGGTCGCGACGCCACTTCCATCCATGCCGAGGTCGCCCGACTGATTTCGCTCAAGGCCGCGCTGCGCTCGACCACACTCATCTCGATTGCCGAAGTCCAGGGCACCGCGCATGGTTTTGGCGTCGGGCTGGCCATGCTGTGTGATTTCACTCTGGTCGCGTCAAACGCGACGCTCGCCTTCCCGGAAATGCGCAAAGGCTTGCCGCCCGCTGCCATCATGGCTTACCTGGGTCACTACGCACTGCCCAAAGCAGCGTTCCCGTTGGTGCTATTCGGTCGCGACTTCACGCCGCACGTCGCACTCGGGGCAGGCCTGATTACACAGATTTGCGCCCCGGATTCGCTCCACGGCGACGCTGATGCCCTGGCCCTTGAGATCCTGGCGCTGGACCCCGACGGCGCACGTCATTGCAAGCGTTACTTCCAGGCCGCACAGGAAGGCACGCTGGAACAGAACTTCCGGCTGGCGAATGAAACCCTGACCGTCAACAGCATGCGGTTGATGGCCGCTGCACAGAAGTCATAAATAGCCAAGCCCCACAGGGGGCTGCGCAAGACAACAAAGGACTGGAGACAAAATGAGCGTGAATACTGGAGCAAGACTGGATCGGTTGCCCATGTCGGCATTCCACCGCCGGATCATGTGGCTGATCGGCATCGGCATGTTTTTTGATGGCTTTGACATCTACATCGCCTCGACCGTGCTGGGCGCCACGCTCAGCACCGGGTTCTCGACGCTCGGGGAAAACGCGCTGTTCGTGTCGATGACGTTCCTGGGCATGATGATCGGATCCTTTGGCACAGGTTTCCTTGGGGATCGGTATGGTCGGCGTTTCACCTACCAGGCCAACCTGGCCTTGTTCGGCCTGGCGTCACTGGTGGCGGCCTTTGCGCCGAATATGGGCGTACTGATCGTTTGCCGCTTTTTCATGGGAGTCGGGCTGGGCGCGGAAAACGTCGTCGGCTACTCGACACTCGCCGAGTTCGCACCGCCGCAGAAACGCGGCAAGCTGCAAGGCCTGATGGCAACCTTCGTGGTCACCGGTTTACCCGTCAGCGCCCTGCTCGGGTTGTTGCTGGTTCCAAATTTTGGCTGGCGCATCATGTTCGTGATTGGTGGACTCGGTGCACTGGTCGTCTGGTTCGTGCGCAAGTCCTTGCCGGAATCACCACGCTGGCTGGAGTCGGTCGGGCGTCACGCCGAGGCCGAGGCACTGATCACCAAGATCGAAGCCGAAGTCACGGCCGAGAAAGGCCCGCTGCCTGCGCCCTCGACAGCACCGGTGGCCGTCGTATCCAGAAAGCTCGGCTACCTGTTGAGCAGCAAAATGTTGCCCCGCATGATTGTGGGGTCCATCACCCTGATCGTGATCAACACGTTGCTTTATGGTTTTGTCACCTGGCTACCCACCTTCTTCGTCAAGGAAGGCATGACCATCGCCAAATCGTTCAACTTCGCCTTCATCATGTCGCTGGGCGCGCCTGTCGGTGCGGCCATGGGCGCTTTCCTGGCAGACAAGGTCGGACGCAAGCCGATGATCATCGGCGCGTCGGTGGTCGCCGCGATTTTCGGTGCGATCTATCCCTTTGTGCGCGATCCGGCCTTGTTGCCGTTTGTTGGCCTGTTGCTGGTCATTCCAATTTATGTGCTGGTCGCCGCCTTGTTCGGGATGTATGTTCCTGAGCTGTTCCCGACCGAAGTGCGTTTACGCGCCTCGGGCATCTGCAACACGTTCGGCCGGGGTGCCACAATCGGCACACCTTTCCTGGTGGTGGCCCTGTTCAACGCTTTCGGTGTGACGGGGGTGCTGGCGCTGATGATCACGCTGCTGATCGTCCAGATCATCGCCGTGGCCACGATCGGGATCGAATCGAGCAAGCAAGGTCTCGAGCAACTGACCGGCGTCGCTTCCAAATAAACCGTTTCCTCATTTATAAAAAGTCATCATCATGAAAGAAAACATGGCGCAGGAATATTCGGCCCAACTTTTTATCGACGGTGAGTTTGTGCCGGCGCAAGCCGGGGCCACAATGCCCATCACCGACCCCTCAACCGGCAGTCAGATCGGCAGCCTGGCCGCGGCCGATGCCCAGGACGTGGATCGCGCAGTCAACGTCGCGCAGCGCGCCTTTGAGTCTGGCGTTTGGCGCGACATGCCTGTGCAGCAGCGTGCAAGGATTTTGAACACGTTTGCGGATCTGTTCGAGGCTGACATCGAACAGTTTTTCAGGCTCGAGACGCTCAACAACGGTCGTCCGGTTACCGAGACGCGCGCGCAGATTGCACGCCTGCCACAGTTCTACCGATACTTCGCAGCCCTGGCCCTGACCTCGCGCAGCGACGTCATCCCGATCGAGGGCGACTACCTTTGCTACACCCAGCGCGTCCCGCTCGGCGTGTGCGCGCTGATGACCTCGTTTAACCATCCGCTCATGATTTTGTCCAAGAGCCTGGCCCCCGCACTGGCTTCTGGCAATAGCGTGGTCATCAAGCCCTCGGAGCAAACACCACTTACTACGGTTCGTCTGGTGGCGCTGCTCAAGAAGGCTGGTGTTCCGGACGGCGTGGTCAACGTGATCAACGGCGAAGGACGCATCGCGGGCGCAGCACTCGCGTGCCACCCCAAGATCAAAAAAATCGTCTTCACCGGCGGCACCGACGTGGGTCGCACCATCGGCGAGGCGGCCGCCAGGAACTTTGCCAAGACCACGCTTGAGTTGGGCGGCAAGGGCGCGGTCATCATGTTTGACGACCTCGATATTGACCGTGCCGTCAACGGCGCGGCCTTTGCCGCGTTTATCGGCGCGGGCCAAACCTGCGTATGCGGGGCGCGCATTCTGGTGCAGCGCAGCATGTATCCACAGTTCCTTGAAAAATTCCGTGCCAAGATCGAAGCCATCCGCGTGGGTCCGCCGTCTGAAACCAGCACCCAACTGGGCCCTGTCATTTCCGAGCGTTCACGCAGCCGAATTCTGGCTATGCTGGATCGTGCCGTGGCGAGCGGTGCGAAAGTGCTGGCTGGCGGTCGCGCCGCACCCGAGGCAGGACCTGGCTTTTACATAAAGGCGACTGCTTTGTACGACGTGGCACCAGACTCTGAACTCGGCCAGGATGAGGTGTTTGGCCCTGTCACCGTCGTCATCCCGTTTGAAGACGAAGCAGACGCCCTGCGGATAGCCAACGGCACCAAGTTCGGTCTGGCCGCGTCAATCTGGACCAACGATGTCGCGCGTGCGCACCGCGTCGCTAGCAAGCTGACCTTCGGCATCCTCTGGATCAACGATCACCACCGACTCGACCCCGCCTCACCCTGGGGCGGCTTCAAAGACAGCGGTATTGGTCGCGAAACCGGCATCGAGTCATTTTCCGAATTCACTGAACCCAAGGCAGTCACACTGAACCTGAGTGGCAAGACCATCGACTGGTACAAGGACGATGGTCAACCAAAACGGTTGAACTGATTGCACGCAGGGCAAGAGCATTGCGTACCAGGCGACGCTAGCCAGCCGGTCAGTTTGCTCTCCCGGCGCCACTGGCGCCACCTCCAAAGGAGCTTCGAGATTTCTCGTGGCTCCTTTTTTTCATCGGTATCGCCTCGCCGCCACGGCATTGCCGCCTGACTTGATCCCTGCCTACTTACCGACTACTCTCGATACGGTTCAAAAAAATAATCCTAATCACCACTACACACACCCGGAAACTCACCGCGCATGAATCGCCCGATCATCCTATCGACCCAGCCGCTTGATCAATACGCCGAAGATACCCTGGCAAAATTCGGTGAATTCCGCATCGTGGCCGAACCCACCCAGGCCGGCGTGACACGTGAAATCGCCGACGCCATCGCACTGGTCGTCAGGGGCCAGGTAGCCATCACGGCGTCACTGATGGACGCGGCCCCCAACCTGAAAGTCATCGGGCGAACTGGCGTCGGTTACGAAACGGTCGACATTGCCGCCGCGACGGCGCGCGGGATCGCCGTGGTGCACACCCCCGGCGCAGGTGCCCGCGCGGTGGCCGAGGGTGCCATGACGTTCATGCTGTCACTGTGCAAAATCGTGTCGTACTGGGACAGCGCGGTCAAGCGCGGAAACTGGCAATCCAGGATCACCGCCCAGGGTGACGATCTTGACGGAAAAACGCTCGGCATTATCGGCCTGGGCCGTATCGGCCAGATTGTTGCCAAAATGGCCAGGCCGTTTGACATGACCATCGTCGCGCATGACCCGTACCTCGATCCCCAGATCGCAGAAAACCTCGGCGTGCGACTGGTCGGACTGGATGCACTGATGTCGCAAGCCGATTTCGTATCGCTGCACTGTCCCCAGAACGAGGAGACCCTAGGACTCGTCAACCGAAACAACCTGAGCCTGATGAAACCGGGCTCCTATCTGGTCAATCTGGCGCGTGGCGGCGTGATCGAAAGCCTGGATCCGCTCTATGACATGCTGGTCAGCGGTCAGTTGAGCGGCGTCGCGCTGGACGTGTTTGACATCGAACCGCCCGATCACACTCACCCCATATTCGGCCACGCGCATTGCCTGGTCTCACCGCACGCCATGGCCACGACCGCGGGTGCCATGCGCCGCATCTACCAGTCCATGTCCGATGACATGGCTGCGATCCTTGCAGGGACCCCTGCCTTGTATGTTGTCAACCCCGAAACCCTGGCGCGCTGATCATGCTCATCAAACCGAATGCACTCAAAGCTGCCCTCAAGAACAACCAGGTCCAACTCGGCCTGTGGTGCGCGCTGTCAAGCACCTACGCCACCGAGGTTCTCGCGTGCTCGGGCTATGACTGGCTGACGCTCGACATGGAACACTCGCCCAACGATCTGCAGTCGATCTTGTCACAACTACAGATGCTGGCGGCCTACGATCTTGAGCCCGCCGTGCGACTGGTGAAATTCGACAAAGACCTGGTCAAGCAGTATCTCGACATGGGCCTGCGCACCATCGTGCTGCCCAATGTCGAGTCCGTCGAACAAACCCGCGACATTGTTTGCGCAACCCGCTACCCGCCTCAGGGTGTGCGGGGCGTTGCCGGCCAGCAGCGCGCCAACCGCTGGGGTCGCGTTGCGAACTATCACGCGACAGCGAGCGAGCAGATTTGCGTGCTGGCACAAATAGAATCTGCCGAGGGCGTGGCGCACGTCGGCGCAATCCTTGCGGTGGACGGCCTGGACGGCGTGTTCGTGGGCCCCAACGATCTCGCAGCCAGCATGGGGTACCTCGGTCAGCAATCAAACGCCCACGTACAGAGTGCCATCGAGTCGATCCCCCCGATCGCCAAGTCACTTGGCAAGGCAGCGGGCATTCTGGCCGCTTCCGAGGCGGATGCCCTACGCTATATCAGCTGGGGCTACACGATGGTCGGGCTGGGGTCCGACCAGGGTCTGCTGGCTCGCGCCAGCGACACCCTCTTGTCGAACTGCAGAAAGCATCTTGAGGCACAGACCTAAATACCCGGCAACAGGGTCGAGCCATCAGGTCTTGAACTGCCGGATTCAAAATTGTGATGGATTGAAAGGCCGTCAGGCCTCGTCAATGATCGGATTGCTCAGCAGTCCGACGCCCTCAATCTCGATCTCGATGGTGTCGCCGGCTTTCATGAACACGGGTGGTTTCCTTGCATAACCCACGCCAGCGGGTGTGCCGGTAATCACGACGTCACCGGGTTCGAGCGTCATGCATTCGGTAATCAGCACCAGCGTCTCGACAATGCCCCACAGGAAATTTTTGGTGTTGGCGTCCTGCATGATCTGACCATTCAGGCGCGACTGGATCCGCAGGCCATCGGCCGCCGGGGGCAGTTCGTCCGGGGTCACCAGCCATGGGCCAAAGCCACCCGTGGCATCGAAATTCTTGCCGATTGTCCATTGCGTCGATTTACGCTGGTAGTCGCGCAGACTGCCATCGTTGAAGGCGCTATAGCCCGCGACATAATCAAGCGCGTTTTGCGTCGTCAGGTGACGTGCTTTTTTCCCGACCACAAAGGCAAGCTCGGCCTCATAATCAAATTTGTCCGACACCCTGGGCCGGATCATCGGGGCCAGGTGGCCGACCAGGGAGCTGGGTCCGCGCATAAAGAAGGCTGGGTAGTCCGGCCGTGAATGACCGCCCTCGGCCGCGTGATCGGCATAATTCAAACCCAGGCAGATAATTTTTCCGGGATTGTCCACCAGCGGAATGTACGTCACGCCGGCCAAGTCCCTGATCACTGCGGACGGTTGTGTCAGGAGCTGCCCGACACGTGCCATCGCACCTTCAGTGGCGATAATATCGCACAAACTGGCTGGCAGACTGGGGTCCGTCGCCGCGACATCAATAAATTCCTTGCTATCCGTTGCACGTAGCAATCCGACTCGCTTCTGTTTGTTCTGGTCTAGATAACTGAATAAACGCATGACACTGCCCCCAATGATTGTTGAATAACGGCTCTTATTTGAATTTCGGTTTTTAGAACGACCGCTCAGCGCAGGTCAGGCCCAGAATTCCCTGATCTTCGGTCCCTCGGTCTTAGCCCGTGCGTAGCCTGTACGCAAAGCCGGTTCAATTTGCGTCGGGTCCAGCAGATTCACGCCTGGTGGCGTGCCCGCCACAATCAGCATGGTCAGGGTGCCCGTGGCCTCAAGACTCTTGATTTCGTCATGCACATTGTGTGGAATGCCAGTCAGCTTGGCACCCGTCAGCCCGTCGGTCAGGGTGATGACCAAGGCCCGCTTTGAGCCCGCCACCACATCCACATGCGAGGTCGAAATCGCGATACCACCATCCATACCATAGCGCTGACCCAACAGCGTCGGCCCAATCATGCCGGGCAGCGAAGAACTGGCAGCCGCAGCATGGGCGAGCGCGATATTATTTTTCCTGGCAATCGACTGTGTGACGATCAGCCGCTCGCCGGTATAACAGTCGTTAGCCGTGGTGACCATGTTTGACGGCGGCCAACCGGTCTTGCTGTCACCCGTCAGTAGCCAGGCCAGCCGTTCCACGGCAGGACCATTCACCTTGTTATCCGCAGCAAGCGCAGCATGCCCGATCGTGCGAATCGATGCGTTGCTACCGTCCGTCACCCTGAGGTTCACCTCAAGCGCGCGCTGCTGACTGATATTCGGGTTGGCAACCGGCGCCAATTTGGCGAACAGCGCCGGGAAACGTCCAAAGAATTCGAACTCGGTGCGTAAGCGCTCGAAATGCCCGGACGTCAGTGCGCTGCCCATATAGGACCCAGCCGACGTCCCGACCACCAGTTCAGCAAGCGCGCGCAGGTCCAGGCCTTGCTCGGCCAGGCCATGAAAAAAACCGCAATACCATGCGACATAATATTCGCCGCCGCCGCCCAGTACCAAGGTGCGATCCAGCCCTTTGGCCAAGTCAGACGCGACCGGCGTGGCGGGCACGGGTCGCGCCAGGCCATCGTTTGCGAACAGTTTGTCGGAAACCTCTTGTGCCATCGCCTGCGGGCCTTGGGCAGAGGTTGTCTGGGAGGTTGCCTGGGAATTTACCTGAGCGTTGACAGTGGGGGTTGCCTGCCCGAGTCCAGCACCCGTCACGAGTACGCCGGCCCCGGTGACACTACTCTTTATAAATTGGCGCCGCGTTGATTGACCCACGTTTATTCCTTTGTCAGCTCTAGATCCCGAGGTCGATGGCAGGACTTCCCGACGAGTCAGGGCCCGGGCGGCCGGGCAAGCGCTGGCATCCGGGCACCGACATGCGCCTGCTGGCGCGCATCGGCAAGTTCGCACTGTCGCTGGCGTTCGCGCGCGCCAAGTTTTTGCTGGGCATTGCGTTTGTCAATACAGCGCGGGCAACTGACCCCCAGCTCAAATTTTTCCGATTCTAACCACCCGTCCAGCATCGGTTGGCGGCACGCCCGGCATAACAGATGATTGCCTGGAATCAGGCCATGTCCGACCGAAACGCGTTCATCAAACACAAAACACTCGCCGTTCCAGAGGCTGTCGGCCTTGGGCACGGTTTCCAGGTACTTCAGAATGCCACCCTCGAGGTGGTAGACCTCGTCGAACCCCTTGGCGCGCATCAGTGCGGTCGATTTTTCGCAACGGATTCCACCGGTGCAAAACATTGCCACCTTTGGTTTCTTGCCTGTGCTGGCCCCCAGGGCGGCAGACTGGTCCACCCAAGCTGGCAACTCTGTGAAGTACTTGATACGCGGGTCAATCGCCCCGGCAAAGGTGCCAAGGTCCACCTCATAGTCATTGCGAGTGTCCACCAGTACGACGTCCGGATCGCTAATGAGCGCGTTCCAGTCTTCGGGCTTGACGTAGATGCCAGCCATCGTGGTCGGGCTGATGCCAGGCACACCCATCTTCACGATTTCCTTTTTCAGCCGGACCTTCATCCGCCTGAACGGAGGCTGGTCGGCCCAGGCCTCTTTGTGCTGAAGGTCGGCAAGCAAGGGGTCGGCACGCAAATACGCCAAGACCGCACGCACGTCGTCGTCGGCCCCGGCAATGGTGCTGTTGATGCCCTCGCGGGCCAGCAAAATGATGCCTTTGACATTGTGCGCTTCGCAAAACGCCAGAAGCGGCGGTTTGCGCTGCTCAAAATCTGCCAACTCGACAAATTTGTAAAAAGCGGCTGTCAGGAAACGGCCGGCTGGTGGCGCGACGGCGTGCGTCGCTGCGGCGACTTGTGGAGCGGAGGGCGTAGAAGCTGATTGCATAAGGAAGGATTACCAATGTGAAGGTGGCCTAGCCGAGTCGGTAGAGCCAAACGGCGACCACCACGCCCAGCAGGATCCGGTACCAGCCGAACGCCCGGTAGGTGTGCTTGGAAATAAAGGCGAGGATCGCGCGCACCACAACCAGGGCACTGAAGAACGCGCTGGCGAAACCCACCGCGATCGCGAGCATGTCGGCCTGCGAGATCAAACTCGCATTCTTGAACATGTCGTAACCCGCCGCAGCCATCATCGTTGGCATGGCAAGGAAAAACGAAAATTCGGTGGCCGTCTTGCGGTTGATTCCGGCCAGCATTCCACCAATAATCGTCGCGCCTGAACGAGACGTACCGGGAATCATCGCCAGGCACTGCGCGCAGCCCACAACCAGCGCCTGTTTCCAGCTAATGGACTCAAGCGTCGTGGCGGTCACCGACGAACCGGCCGACTGACCCCCAGGACGCGTGCGCTCAACCCACAACATGATGAAACCACCCAGTATGAGCGTGACAGCCACGACTGCAGGTTGAAAGAACAGTGCCTTGATGGCCTTGATAAAGATAAAACCAATAATCGCCGACGGCAGGAACGCGATAATCAGGTTGCGCATGAACCCCATTTCGACCGGATCGCGCTGCAAGGTGCCTACGCACAATTTAATCAACCGTTCGCGGAAAATCCACATCACGGCCAGAATAGAGCCCAACTGGATGACGACCTCAAACACTTTGCTGTCGGTCGACGCGAAATCAATCCACTTACCTACAAGAATCAGGTGCCCAGTACTTGAAATTGGCAGAAATTCAGTAATTCCCTCGACAATTCCAAGAAAAAAGGCCTTGATTAATTGCAGTGTTGATTCTGACATGCGCAATCTCGATTAAAGGATCAAACCATATCGTGTCAATTTTGACATGAAAACCGAATTGCCATGCTGAACGGATATCAGTGAAGCCAAACTCGCCCTGAAGACTGCGTCCGTGGCGAGTGGTTTAAGGCAAGTGGTTTAAGGCAAGTGGTTTCAGTAAGTGGTCTAATTGAGGACATTGGTTTCAATATCATCAATCGCCGTTAACGAATGCCCCGCCCTTAAGGAATACCGAGCCATGAAAACATTACTGGCAGTCTGCCTGGTCATCACCGCTGGCCTGAGTTGGGCGGCCGACGCGCCCCCGACCGTCGCTGCCGCGGCGGACTCAGTCCCCGTGGCGGGTACTGTCGCGTCCACCACAGGTGCAGTGCTCGAGAGCCTGGATGTCCCGGGTTTCACCTACCTTCGGCTGAAAACAAAAGATGGCGAGACCTGGGCCGCCGTGCCAACCGCAGCGGTCAAGAAAGGCGACACCGTGACCGTTGAAAACGGCAGCCTGATGAATAATTTTGAGAGCAAGACGCTCAAGCGCACCTTTGCAACCATCCTGTTTGGTTCACTGGGTGGCGCCCCCGCTGATCCCGTCTCACCGCATTCCGGCCTGACGACAAACGTGGACGTTGAAAACATCAAGGTCGCCAAGGCAACCGGAGCCAATGCATACACCGTTGCCGAAATCGTCACAAAAAGCGCTGAACTGAAAGACAAGCCTGTCCGGGTCAGTGGCAAGATTGTGAAGTACAACCCCGAAATCATGGACAAGAACTGGATTCACCTGCGCGACGGTTCAGGTTCTGCGACCGACAACACTAATGATATTTTAGTTACCACCAAGAATGCCGCGCAAATCGGTGATACCGTGACCGTGAAAGGAACCGTGCGCATAGACAAGAATTTTGGCTCGGGTTATGCCTACAAGGTCATGATCGAAGACGGAACGATCGAGAAGTAGCCAACCCTGACACGCACCAGTCAGCATGACCACTGACAGGTTACGGTGCCGGTGCGGTGCGGTTCCGGTGCGGTTGCGGTGCGGTGCCCCGTTACTGTGCAGTTACTGTGCCGTTGCCGTACCGTGGCGGTTCCCGTTAAGGTGCCGTTGCGCCGCCTTACTGGTCGCCCATTTTCCTGTAAAGGGTCTGGCGGCTAATACCAAGTGTCCTGGCCGCCAGCGAGATGTTCCCGCGACTGCTTTGCAGCGCTTGCCGCACTGCGTAGCGCGACAACTCTTCAAGATTCTGCGGACCCTGCTTTTCACGTAGTGTTGATTGCGCGCTTGGCGTCAGCAGTAAATCCTCGGCGATGTCATCGGGCAGGTGTGGCAAGTCAATGCAGTTCTCCTCGTCATTGAGCATCGCACTGGCGGTGCGCAACACACTTGCCAGCTGACGAAGATTTCCCGGCCAGCAATACTTGCTCATTTTTCCAAGCAATTCCGGGGCCAGGTGCACCTCGCAATCTGGGTTCAGGTCGCTGAGCAGTCTTTCCGTCAGCGCCTGGAAGTCTGTTCGTTCCCGAAGCGCGGGCAGGTGGACCGTCAGGCCGTTGATACGGTAAAAAAGATCGCTTCGAAAGCGCCCCTTTTCCGCCTCGTCGCGAAGATTGCAATGGGTGGCGCATATCAGGGCGAAGTCGACCTCCACGGGCCGCCCTCCGCCAAGCGGGGTCACCATGCGTTCCTGCATCACGCGCAGCAGGCGTGTCTGCATGCTCAGCGGCATGTCTCCGATTTCATCCAGAAAGAGTGTCCCGCCGTTGGCCTCACGCAGCCGACCGATGCTGCCTTCTTTTTTTGCACCAGTAAAGGCGCCCGACACATACCCAAACAGCTCGGCTTCGATCAGCGTTTCAGGGATCGCGGCACAATTGATGGCAACCAGGGAACCGCTTCGATGTTTGCTGCTGTCGTGAATCGCGCGCGCAAACAACTCCTTGCCAACGCCAGATTCACCCTGGATCAGGATAGGAATGGGCTTGTCCATTACCCGGCGCGCCTTGTCGGCAGCACTACGCCATTTCAGGTCCCCAGTGTCCAGACTGGAGAGCGCGTCCTTAACCGCTTGCTCAGATTCGTGCGGTGAACGGACACTTTGGGTGGACAACAGTGCAGGGTCTGCGTGCACCTGCAGGAACACCGGCGTGCCGTCAAGCAGACTGACTTGCACCGGTTGACCGGGACGGCGCCTGTGACGCATCAGCAAATCCGTGAGACGCACATCCAGAACGCTACCCAGCTGGGTGCCGCCGATGCCTTGTGCGGTCATCTGTAACAACGCGAGGGCGCCCCGATTGGCACCAATAATCCAGCCATCCTCCGAGACCGCGACAATCCCCTCGGCGACGGTCCCCAGCCCTTCTGCATAGCCGTGCAAATGCAAGCGAATGTTGCGCCGGCAGGTTGACTCCATCAACCTGTTTTCAATCATGCGCGCAGCCGTACTGACAAGTCCGAGCGTTTGCGGATGGCCGTTGTGCTGATCGCCGGAAATATCCAGAATGCCCAGCAAGTCGCCACAGGAAGACATGATGGGCGCCGCGGCACACGTCAGGAAACCATTACGATCCAGAAAGTGCTCGGCACCATGGATTTGCACTGCACCGCGCTCTGCGATGGCGGTGCCGATCGCATTCGTGCCGCGGTGGTCCTCATGCCAGCACGCGCCGGTTGCCAGCGCCACGCGCTCGGCCTTGTTCAGGAAGTATGCGTCGCCCAGCGTGTGCATGAGTGTTCCCTGGCTGTCGGCAAGGATCACGACACTTTGGGCATGACGCACCTGTTCGAAGAGATATTCCATCACCGGGCGCGAGTGTGCCAGTAACGCATGGTTGCGGGCGAGCGCATGGCGTAATTCAGTCCCGCTTGCATGTTCAACCGAGGCCAGCCGCCCCATCGGCAGCAAGCCCGCCGCCAGACTGCGTTGCCACGAGCGAGCCAGTCGCTCATTGATGGCACCGGACGGGGCGGTTCCGTGCTCGACCAAGTGTTGCCTGGCCTGGCGCAAGGCCGGTGTCGGCGTTGAATTTCGCACGATGTCTCCTCAGCGGATCAATGGAAAATTTCCCGCTTTTTTCTGATTTCAGTATAGAAACACACCTAGCCGATGTGCAATGCTCTGCACCAACTGTCCGCACAACTGTAACGTTTTTGGACAACTGTCAAAACCTGATACAACTGCTTGCCAGGCTTGTTGTCCGAACAATAGCGAGTAAAGCTTAAAAAATCCAATCAAATCAATGAACAATGATTTTTATACGGATCAGGCACGATTATTGATATGTAGAAATACCCACTAGGGAAAATCAAACCATATTGCATTTCGAGGAGACAAGAACATGCTCTACGCATATCCCGGCGCCGCTGGTGCCAAAGTCGCATACAAAGCACAATACGACAACTTTATCGGTGGCAAGTGGGTCGCTCCGGTGAAAGGTCAGTACTTTGACGTGATCACCCCGATTACCGGCAAACCCTACACCCAGGCCGCGCGGTCAACCGCCGAAGACGTCGAGCTCGCGCTGGATGCCGCGCACGCCGCCGCTGACGCCTGGGGTCGTACGCCCGCCGCAGACCGCTCCAATATCCTGCTCAAGATTGCCGACCGCATCGAAGCCAACCTGGAGCTGCTGGCCTACGCCGAAACCGTGGACAATGGCAAGGCCATCCGCGAGACACTGAACGCCGACATCCCGCTGACCGTCGACCACTTCCGCTATTTCGCCGGCTGCGTGCGGGCGCAGGAAGGCGCACTGAGCAACATCGACGACAATACGGTCGCCTATCACATCCAGGAACCCCTGGGCGTCGTCGGCCAGATCATCCCCTGGAACTTCCCCATCCTGATGGCCGCCTGGAAACTGGCACCTGCCATTGGTGCGGGCAACTGCGTGGTGCTCAAACCCGCTGAATCGACCCCCATCAGCATCCTGATCCTGGCCGAACTGATCGCCGATCTGCTGCCACCTGGCGTGCTCAACATTGTCAACGGCTACGGTCGTGAAGCAGGTCTGCCCCTTGCCACCAGCAAGCGCATCGCCAAGATCGCGTTCACCGGTTCGACCACCACGGGCCGCGTCATCGCCCAGGCCGCTGCCAACAACCTGATTCCCGCCACACTCGAACTCGGTGGAAAATCGCCCAACATTTTCTTTGCCGACGTGATGGACAAAGACGACGGGTTTCTGGATAAAGCCATCGAAGGCCTGGTCCTGTTTGCGTTCAACCAGGGTGAAGTCTGCACCTGCCCGTCACGCGCCCTGATCCAGGAATCGATCTACGACAAGTTCATGGAACGGGTGCTCAAGCGTGTGGCCGCCATCAAGCACGCCAGCCCGCTTGATTCAGACAGCATGATGGGTGCGCAAGCGTCCAAAGAGCAACTGACCAAGATCCTGTCCTACCTGGACCTGGGCAAGCAAGAAGGTGCCGAAGTCCTCATTGGTGGCGAACAAGCCCACCTCGGCGGCGATCTGGAAGGCGGCTACTACGTGCAGCCCACGCTGTTCAAGGGTCACAACAAGATGCGCATTTTCCAGGAAGAGATCTTCGGACCGGTACTGGCTGTGACGACCTTCAAGGACGAGGCAGAGGCCCTGGCCATCGCTAACGACACGCTGTACGGCCTGGGTGCCGGTGTCTGGAGCCGCAACGGCAACGTGGCCTATCGCATGGGTCGCGCCATCAAGGCAGGACGCGTGTGGACCAACTGCTACCACGCCTACCCGGCGCATGCGGCGTTTGGCGGCTACAAAGAGTCCGGCATTGGTCGGGAAACCCATAAAGTCATGCTCGACCACTACCAGCAGACCAAGAACCTGCTGGTCAGCTACAGCGAGCAAAAACTCGGCTTCTTCTGACCGGAGCGCTCGCCAGACACCAGTAAGAAGTGCTAAACAAGGGGGGGCAGGCAACTGCCCCCCCTTTCGTACCTGTGGCGTTAGCGCCAGGAGAGTGACATGGTTGAAAAAGTGATCGCCACGCCTGCGGCGGTGGAACTGGTCGAGTTTCTCAAGCAAAAGCACGGCGCGCTGATGTTCCACCAGTCCGGGGGGTGCTGCGACAACAGCGCGGCAAACTGTTACCTGCCCGGTGAGATCACCATGGGTGCGGGTGATGTGTACCTGGGCGATATCGGTGGCTGCCCGTTCTATATTGGCCTCGCACAGTACGCGTACTGGAAACATACCCAGCTGATCATCGACGTGATCGACGGGCATGGCGGGACATTTTCCCTTGAAGGCCCGGAAGGCAAGGCCTTTCACACCCGATCCCGGGTGTTTACGCAAGCGGAAATGGCCGAGCTGGATCTGGAAGAAAAAGCCCTATTGAAAGATTAGGAAGTATTGATTTGGCAAGAACGCATGCTGCTGGACTAGCGAAAAACCTGCCGCCTTGAGTTCGACCGTGACCTGCTCGGCTGAAATCCTTCCCTCTTTCGGGGGCCCCACCGGACCATCCATCCGGAAGTCAATCACGGCGATTCGACCACCCGGTTTGAGAGACGCACGCAGTTTTTTCAAATACGCCGCACGGTTTTCAACGTGATGAAACACATCGACAAATAACGCGACATCGACGTTAGCCGGCAAGCGCGGATCATCAGGCGCGCCGGCCAGAGCAATCAGATTCGTCAGGCCTAGTTTTCGGGCGCGCTCGGTCAGGTATTTCACCATATCCGGCTCAGTGTCGACCCCATAGACGACGCCCTGCGGCACCATGTGGGCCAGCCGAATCGCGAAATAACCAGTACCCGAGCCAATATCGGCGACAACTGAATCAGGTTTAAGCGCCAACGCCTGAATCACCTCGTGGGGCTTTTGCCACTTGTCGCGCTCGGGATCGTCAAAAACCTGTGCCCACTGGTCCGCACCACCAAAGCTGTGCTGGTGGGTGTGCGGTGTTTGCGCCCAACCCGCGCTCGCCAGCCATCCTGTGCTGCCACATAACAAAGCACCCAACACCAGTCGCGAAAGAAAATGAATCATGTCCGGGCATTCCCAAGGCGGTAAGGTTCTTCAAAATCGCGAAAATCATTCTCAGCGATCGCATCTCGCATCCAGTCCTGCACAGCTGGCAAGGCCGCAACACGCTCGACATAGTTTGACACCGTCTCAGACACCGGCAAGGCGTAGGTTCTGAACCGCATGCAGACGGGCGCAAAAAACGCATCGGCCGCGCTGAACGCCCCGAACAGCATCGGACCGCCATGCTCGGCCAACAACGCGGCCCACATGTTTTCAAGCCGCGCAACATCGGCGCGCACACCGGGCTTGTCCCGCCAGGCCAGCGCGCCGACCTGTGCAAGACTCGCCTCAATATTCATCGGACACGCCGTGCGCAAGTTGCCGAACCCTGAGTGCATCTCTGCGCAGACACTTCGCGCCCGCGCCCGGGCGCTGGCGTCGGTCGGCCAGAGCTTCAAGCCCGGCAAGCGTTCGGCCAAGTATTCAGTCATGGCGAGCGTATCCCAGACGACCAGGTCACCGTCAACCAGCACCGGAACCTTAGCCGTGGGCGTGACCGCCGAAACGGTACGTTTGAATTGCGAGTCAGCCTCAAAGGAGTCGAAACGAACCAGAACCTCTTCAAAAGGAATGCCCGCCTGGCGCATCAACACCCAGGGACGCATGGACCACGACGAATAGTTCTTGTTACCGAGGTAGAGTTTGAACATTTTGTGGCCCTGAGGGATGGCTTGTTGGCGTTGAGTGATGGGATGATGATTATGCACGGGCAATCGCGTCGGCCTGAGGCACTGATCAAGGGCGAACCACACCGTCGACATAGAGCCAGCGACCTGCCAGGCGAACAAAACGACTGGTTTCATGCAGGCGCGACGCCCGGCCCTGCAGGCGGTTGCGCGCCACGAACTCGACCTCGGCGTGGTCGGCGTCCAGCTGGCGATGCGCCCTGACCTCAAGCCCTAACCATTTCACATCAGGCTCAACAGCGAGCAGGTCAGGACATTTTTCGGCCAGCCAGGTGTCACGCAAATAGCAGTCACGTTCAAGCACAAAGGCGGTGTAGCGCGAACGCATCAGGCTCTCTGCGTCAGGCGCCGGTGTTGTTTCAAAATGGTCGAGATAGCGACCACAGCACAGTGCGTACGACAAGGCACGCTTACCGTTCAGACGCCCACAAGGGCAATACTGGTTTTGTTTCAACATACCTGGCAACCCGTGGCACACCGTGCCAGACAGCTCAGTCAAACTTCAGCCCACGCACAATCCCTGCCCACTTGTCGGACTCGGACTGCTGGAAAGCACCAAATTCCTTGGGTGTCATGGGCGAAAAAGTGGCCCCCTCTGCCGCAAGTCGTTCCTGCACCGCTGGCTCCTGCATGACCTGAATCACTTCGGCGTTGAGCTTGTTGACAATATCTGGTGGCGTGCCGGCGGGGGCAAACAATCCAATCCAGTTCGTCACCTCAAACCCAGGTAGTGTTTCGGCGACCGTCGGCACTTGTGGCAACGCGCTGGCTCTGGACGGCCCGATCACAGCCAGTGCCTTGAGCTTTCCGGACTTAACGAAAGGCAAGACAGTCGGCATGGTCGCAAACATCACTTGTGTCTGTCCGCCAATCAAATCGTTGATGGCCAGCGTATTTCCCTTGTACGGGACATGCACCATGTCGACGTTTGCAGTCGACTTGAACAACTCACCCGCCAGGTGTCCGCTGGTTCCGACACCTCCGGAGCCATAGGCAATTTTTCCGGGCCGCGCCTTGATCAGCGCAATCAGTTCGCTGACGCTGTCCGCAGGAATGGACGGATGGATGACGAGCAAGCCCTCCGCATTCATGACATAGGCCACCGGTGCAAAATCCCGGATGGGATCGTAAGGCATATCCTTGACGAGATATTGATTAACCGCATGCGTGCCGATGCTTCCCATGACAAGCGTATAGCCATTTGGCGCCGCCTTGGCAACCAGATCGGCCCCGATGTTGCCCCCACCGCCGGTCTTGTTCTCGACGATGAAAGGCTGGTGGAAAGCTTCGCTCAGATGCTGGGCAATGACTCTGGCAAAGGTATCTGCGATGCCTCCGGTGGCAAAGGGAGACACGATTTTGACCGTGCCGCTCGGATAGGTCGGATTCGGTGCCGTAACCTGGGCAAATACGCCCGTGGCAAAGGACAACAAAAGAAAGAAACTGCAACGTAAAAGCATTCTGTTGTTCCTAGCGGTGGCGTGTATCAAGCAAGCGTACAGTAAACGGTGCAGCCTTGCCCTCGTCGACCTGGACACGCACTGCCTCGGTACTGAAATCGCCTGGAACCTCCAGGCGGTAAACATTCAACAAGCGTTTTTGATCAAGATAAAAAGCCTGGTTGAACTTGAATTCATGGCTGTCTCCATGAACGATCAACACAGGCTTGCCAAAGGCACGTGCCAGCGGCAGCAACGTCAGCCCAACCGAATTCCGGAACCCTGACGCACGCGGATAGGTTTCTTGCAACGATGCCGACCGAAACACATCGGCCTGGAAGGCAAACACGACAGCTTGAAGTTTACGCTCGTCGGCCAACCGAAACGCATCCTGAATCCAGGCGATATTCGCGCGCTCGCGCTCGCGAAATTCCTTTTGCGCCGTGGCATTGAGAAAGTCATAGTTATTGTTGCTACCCACGAGATGCAGGGTCACAAACAAGGTCCTGGAGATTTGCCAGCGCTGGTTCTCGACAAAAGCGCGGTACGCGGGCATCACTTGCGGCTGGCTTTCAACAGGCATGGGATGCTGGCCAAGCGATTGGTGCGGATAGAAAAAGACCTCGCGCAGCCTGGCTAAACGTTCCTGCGGATCGTAGTTGCCGTTGGACAGGCGATGGCAATCGGTCCAGTCATTGTCACCGGGTGTATAGACGACTGCCTGCTCAAACAGGTCAAAGTGCCCGCGTTGTTTAGCAAACTCCTGGTCTGAACAGGGCGTGTAGCCGGCCTTGAAATCACCAACATGCACTGAAAACAAAGGCTGGGTCTGGTTAATTTTCTGGATCAAGGCCCGATACTGCGCACCCGCCGTGGCATCAAAGCCATAAGGCAAGTCGCCAAGCGCAACAAAAGAAAAGCTGTCAGCCCTGGCCACCCCCGAGGCACCCATGAGCACAAGCGTTGCCAGGCAAAGGGCAAACGCAACGCCTTGCAGATTACAGAGTTGACGAATAATCCAAAACATATCTTAGCTTACAAGAAAAATCGAACAAAATCAACAAGTTGATATCAATCAAGCCCAGCAAAATTGCCTGAATCGAGAGACTAGACTCACCCTTTTGATGCAGAATCACAACTAATTCGTATCATTTTTAAGGCATTAATATCATATTAATCACTTAATATGCTTTATAAGGTATCATTTTAATCAATTGATAACCTACTTAAGCCATGCACGCTGATATCACTTACCCTTCTGCCCTGAATATGCACTGCCCGACAGGGCTGAGAACTGGTGTGAGCGCCACCTGGGGTCAATTTTTACGTGCAGGCCTGCTTAAAACATCGTTGGTCAAATTCCTGCTCTTTTTATGTTCCTTGTGGTGCGCGGGTGCCTCGGCCCAGAGCACTGACTCGGTCGAGCTCAAAGCAGCGTTGGCGCAATACCAAATCGGCAACCACAAGGCGGCTTTGCGAAAATTCAAGGATTACGCACATCGGGATAATGTCTACGCCCTGGGCAACGTCGGCTACATGTACTTGAATGGCCGCGGGACTTCCATAGACTACAAAGAGGCTGCCGCTTACTTTCGTAAGGCTGCAGAGAAGGGACTGGCGTACGCCCAACTCAGCCTGAGCATCATGTATGCCCAGGGCATGGGCGTGCCGCAAGACATGAACGAGTCACGCAAGTGGCATCAACTGGCCGTCCGACAAGGTCACGCTGCGAGTAAATACGTCACCGCCTACACGCTGTGGTGATGCAATCCAGTGGTTTCCTGACGCAACGGTCAATCGTCAGTCAAGTCAAGTCAATAAACGTCCATGCCGAGCCACAACAGCGACCACCGCACCCGCTGAGTCGCCACGAAGGCGCCATTTTCCTATAACATCGGGTTCGCTTGCCTTATATCAAGCAACAGGGAAATAGCATGCCCTGAATTTCCCCTTACCCATTCCCGTGCAGCCACCATGACCGACAACGCAAAGATCGAGTCTCTCGAGAAAATCAATATCTATCGATTTTTTCCCTGGATTTGCCTGGCGCTTGCGATTGCACTCATTATTGCTGCCATCGTTAACGCGCCTCCAAAATCGGTTTCCATCGAGGCCGGGCCAAAAGGAGGCTTCTTCGACACGACCGCCCACCTGTTGAAAGCCAAACTGAAGGAAAAAGGCATTACTGTCACGGTCATCAATAGTGAAGAAACCTTACAGATCATCAAGCATGTCGATGACCCCAAGTCAGGGGTTGATATTGGCTTCATCGCCCATGAAGTCCCCGTAGGAAAATATCAGAATATCAAGTCCCTGGGCTCAATCACCATGGACCCCCTCTTTATATACCTCAGGCAAAACCTCAAGATTGACAGCCCGGCAGATTTTGCTGGCTTGCGGCTCGGCGTCGGCCCGCTCGACACCGGCGGGCGTGTCGTGACAGACGCCGTCCTGGACCTCTATGGTATTCATCCCGGCAATGCAACCTACGTGCCTCTGTCCTTACTGGAAATGGCGGATGCAATTGAAAAAGGTACGGTTGACGTGGCGTTCTTCCTGCAGCCAACCAACAACAAGGTCGTCGCACGCATCGGCGAGTCTGGCGTCGCAACGCTGATGTCCCTGGGCCGCGCGGAGGCCATCATTAAAAAATACGGTTACCTTCACCACCTGACCATCGAGCCTGGTGCCTTTAGCCTGGGCAAGGACTTGCCCGCCACGCCCATTCAAATGATAGGCATACCGGCGACCGTGATTGCAAAAGACAATATCCACCCGGCAGTCGTGACAGAGATCGCCCTGACACTCAAAGAAGCCTTCCGGGCGCCCACGCTGGTGACCAGCCGTGGTGCCTTCCCGACCATGGACCTTGAGCGTGACCTCGACAGCGACACCGATGCGGAAAGAATCTACAAGAGCGGTACCGGATTCGTCCCGACACTATATAAAATCTTTAATTTCTGGATCGCTGGCGTCCTGGACAAAATTGCACTGCTCTTGAGCTTTGTATTGAGTGCGTACGTATTCTTCAGTTTCATGGGTTTTCCCTCACCCTACAACATCTGGAAAGGTGGCACGGCTGACCGCCACCTCGCGGCACTGGAAAATCTTCACAAGAAGGCGCAAAAAAAATCTCTTTCGACGAATGAACTGAAAAAAATCCGAAAGATCGAGGCCTATTTCAATGAGAGTGATGGCACGAGCAAAAAAGCCACGCAGCTCATCTGGGACATCACAAAAAAAAATAAGGGACCCACGTCCCCACATCACACCTGACAGAGGTCCAGGCAAAATGCTGGCCTCCTGAATCACACCTCACTAGCTGAAAATGAAAATTCTGTTCTGCTCTAAAAATGACATCTTTGGTGCAACGATCCTGAACTTTATCCTGCCGCAACTGGCAGGCCATCAGGTCAAGGTGCTGTTATCAGACAAAACCCGTTCCGAAGAAAACAAGGTGCCAGAACTGGTCGACGAGAAGTTTCTCGAACGTGAGCTCCCACTCGATCTTCTTTTCCCGCTCATTGATGCGCAACCCTTGCACGGACAGTTATTGACATTCAAGGGCTGCGCGCACGAGTACGGGGTCAGCATCCAGACCATCCAGAATATCAACGCGCCAGAGAGCGAGCAGAGGATCAGGGACTGGGCACCAGACATCATCGTTTCGGCACGTTTCAGCCTCATTTTCAAAGGCAACATCGAGCAAATTCCACCCCACGGCATCTTTAATATTCATCCGGGCGCCCTGCCCGGCTATGCAGGCTTGTGCGCCCCGCTCAGGGGCATACTCAACGGCGACGACATGCTGGGATGCACCCTGCACAAAGTCGACATGGGGATCGATACCGGACCGATCTATTCGGTTTCGTACATGCCGTCCAAGCCCCCGCAGTCTGTGTTTGCCCACATCGGCAACCTCTACCAGATGGGCCTCACCAGCTTGCTCGACTTGCTCAAGGACATCGCAGCAGGCAACACCCCGGTACTGCGTGTGCAGGACAAGGCAGCGTTTCGCTATTACCACCTGCCCGAAGAGCACGTATTTGAAGAGATGCGCGCGCGCAATATCAAACCCGTCTCGTTTGAAGTCTACGGTGAACTGCTACGGAAGTTTTGCCCTGAGGCCCTCGTGCCTGCGATGTCGATCCTGTTCGACCCTGCGACACTCGAGCAGGACACGGCCGCCATTCATGCCCACGGCACCGCACCCGTCATTGAACGCCTGCGCGACGCCATCCATTCGCGCCTGACCACTAGCGAATAATTTCCGCGACCTTCAACACCCTGATCGGCGGGTAATTTTTAAGCTCGTTGGCCACGCGCATATTGACCACCAAGGAAAACCCCGGAGGCGCTGCCACGGGAATGTCCTTGGGGTGGACTTTTTTGGCGAGAATCATTTCCGCCTTTGAGGCCGTCAGCTGGCCGACGGTGTAATAGTGATTGACCACGCCAAACAGAGCGTCGGCCTCTTGCACCACCGCCTCAGACGTCGCCAGTACCGGCAACTTGCGCTCTACAGCGGTGCGCGTGATGATGTCACGGTTGATCAGCAGGAAGGTGTCTGGCGCGAAATACAGAAAATCTACTTTCTCGTCCGCCAACTGGTTCACCAGTCCAGGCAGGCTTGCTGCAATCGGTTTGCCAGCCTTGTCCAACGGCACCACGCGCTCAACCAACTCGAAACCGAACTTGCTGCGGGCGGCTCGCAATTCATTGAGCACCACCTGGGAATTATTTTCGCTCGGGTTCAGGATAAAGCCCACGCGTTTGAACGGCATATAAAGTTTTGCAACGTTCAACTGCGTATCGACAGGAACGATATATAGCGTTCCGCTCACGTTACGCCCGGGCGCGGCCAGGCTGCGCACCAGCCCTGAACCCACAGGTGTCGAGGCGATCATGAACAGCGCCGGAATGTCCGTCACGTATTTTTCTGGATGCGCGTTGTCGATCGTTCCAAGCATCTCCAGGGAGACTGACGTACCCCAGGTGACAAGAAGGTCGGGCTTGGTCGCTTTCACTCTTGCAATAAACCCCGGAATTTTGCTTATGTCGGTCTGGACATCGAGAATCTCGATCTCGACAGGAATCTTGTGGTCGACCCAATAGTCCCTGAACCCCTTGCAGGCCTCTTCGCAACCGCGAAATACCACCATGGTGATCCGATAGGGTTTGACCTCTGCCGCCTGGACAACCGAAAACGCG
>CAIJKV010000046.1 GCA_903821335.1 uncultured beta proteobacterium | reverse complement strand
TAGGCAAGCCAGACCAGCAGCCCGAGTCCGAGCAGAATGCCAAACATACCCATGATCAGAGCGTCTCCAGCATGGCATCGAGATCAAGCGTCGACGTCTTGCCCAGGTCGTCTGCATGCGCATCGAGAAACGATTGCGCCGCAGCGCGACCGAAATCCCGCAGTTCGCACAGAAACGGCCATTCAGAAATCATCTTGGAGGTGGCACTCAACTCCAGCATGGCGTCGCTGGCGATGCGATGAATGCGCATTTTGGCCCATAGCGCTCCCTCGCCATGGCCTGGGTCGGCGACTTTGTGGAGCAGGGCGATCATGCGCAGCTCTTTCAACAGGGGTGCGTTAAACGCGACTTCATTCAACCGATCAAGGATGTCGCGCGCTGTGGTCGGAACCGTGGAGCGCTTGATCGGATTGATCTGCACCAGGATCGTGTCGTGCGACTGACAATCCCGAACCAGGGGCGTCATCGTCGGATTACCCGCGTAGCCGCCGTCCCAGTAGAACTCGCCGTCGATCTCGACTGCCTGGAACATCGTCGGCAGGCATCCTGAGGCCATTAGCACATCGGGGGTGATTTCGGCATTACGAAATACGTGCCCGGAGCCGGTGTGCACGTTGGTGGCCGTGATGAACAACTTGATCGGGGAACTCGACAGCGCTTTGAAGTCGACCGCTTCGGCCAACAATTCGCGCAGTGGATTAAAACCGGCCGGTGCGAGATCGTAGGGCGAAAAGACACGGGACGCGAGCTCGGCGGCCAGGAACATCGGCGAATATTCGAGCGTCCAGTGCCCCGCCAGCATTTCCATCGGACCACGACGAAACGGGCTGGATTTTCCCGCGTCGGAGACACTTTTCCAGAACCCCTCAAGTGCCGCGCGCGCACCATCGGCGCCACCTTTGGCATAGCCACTGGTCATCACGGCCGCATTCATGGCACCCGCCGAGGTGCCGGAGATGCCGTCGAACGTCAGCCATGACTCCTCAAGCAGGCGGTCGAGCACCCCCCACGTGAAGGCCCCATGCGAGCCACCACCCTGTAGGGCCAGGTCAACCAGCAGGGGTTTGCGACGCGGCGATGACTTCGTTGCTGCAGTGTTTTTTATGTTCATGAGGATGCTTTTATCATATAAATTGTTACGTATTCCAATCGAAATGGAAGTGCTACGGCACCTGTGCTGCCAACATCGCTAGTGGGCTGGGGGCAATAGAAACGGCAATGTCGACCCAGCCGCCTCCCATGGCCTGGTAGACATTGATCAATTGAATGTAACGGTCGGCAAGCAGTCGCACGGCTGCCAGTTCGGCCGCGAATAGCTCGTTTTCGGCCACTAACACCTCAAGGTAGCCCGACACCCCCTTGTCGAACCTCAGCGTTGACAACCGGGCGAATTCGCGCAGGGCTTGTACCCGCTCATCCTGGAACGCTACTTCAATAATCTTTTTTTGCGATCCGGTCAGTGCGTCATTGGTTTCGCGAAAGGCACCGAGGATCGTCTGCTGATAGACGAGCAGTGCCTGGCGGTTTTGTGCCTCGGCTGAGCTGACCTGACCCTCAATCCCGCCGAACGTGAAGATCGGGCCGGTGACGCCGGCCGCGAGCAGCCCGGCGGATGCCGGGTCGGTGAGCAGGCTGCTAAACACCGTGCTGACGGTGCCGAGCAAACCGGTGAGGGAAATATTCGGGTAGTACAGCGCGCGCGTGGCACCGATGTTGGCATTGGTAGCCACCAGGTTCTGCTCGGCCTGCAGGATGTCGGGCCGGCGTTGCAACAGGGCTGAGGGCAGGTCCGCAGGGATACGTGGCGCGACCAGCTGGTCGATGGTCTTGCCACGTGCGATGGGTCCGGGGTTGCGTCCGAGCAGAATGGAGATCAGGTTTTCCTGGGCAGCAATCGCCTGCTCGAAGGCCGGAATCGCCGCGAGCGCCTGCTGTTGCTGCGACTTGATCTGCATGAGTTCGGTCTTGGCGACGATTCCGGCTTTGAACCGCAAGTCGAAAAGCCGCGCGGTCGCCGTGAAGTTGTTGGCGGTCGACTGTGCAATTTGAAGCTGGCGGTCCAGCGCACGCAACGCGATGTAGCTTGTGGCAACGCTCGTGACCAGGGTCAGCACAACGCCATGTTGCGCTTGCTCACTGGCATAGACCTGAGCCTGCGCGGCCTCGGTCAGACGTCTGACGCGACCAAAGAGGTCGAGCTGCCAGGACGCGCTGAGCGAGCCTTGGTAGAGTGAAAAATAGGGATCGGCACCGGCAGGCAGCGGTGGCTGGCCGACGGCACTGGTCCGTATCCGGCTGGCATCGGCACCGTAGCCGATCTGGGGGAATAGCTGCGAGCGCGTGGAGGTCAGCGCGCCGATGAACTGATCGACACGCGCCGCCGCGATCCGGACATCCAGGTTTTCACGCAACGCGGTTTCCACCAGCTCGTTCAACATCGGGTCGGCGAACTGCTCCCACCATTTGGTGTTGGCGACATCGGTCGCCTTGGGGTAGTCCATGCGCCAGTCGGTGGGGGCCAGTACCGTGGGACGCTGGTAATCCGGTCCGACGGTGCAGCCGGCGATGCAAACGGCCAGAAGTGTGGCGAGCAGGCTGATTCTCATCTTAATTTCCTTCCTGTGACATGGCCAGAACACAGGGTGGTGTGGTTGACGGTGTGCATGGTGATGCTCATCTTGGTGCGCCCACGACCAGCAGGCTGGCGAACAGTGCAGCAAGTGTGACTAAACTGAGGCTCGCGAATAACCAGCGGCGCACGCTCAAGTCGGCCTGCGCGAAGGCCTGGCCAACTGCCACTGCAGCCCGGCGCACCGGGCCGACGGCTGCAGGGTTGGGATGCGCCGCGCCGAACAAGGCCTGGCGTGACAACCCTGCCGCAAGAAGCGTGCCACCCAGAATTACCACCAGAGTCGTTCCGAGTTCCTTGGGCGAGAAAATGTTCGATAAAAGCTGGCCCGGGACCGGTCCCAGTGCGGC
>CAIJKV010000045.1 GCA_903821335.1 uncultured beta proteobacterium | reverse complement strand
TGTGGCCATTGGCTTGCTGATGGTGTATTCGGCATCGATCGCCTTGGCCGACGGCCCGCGCTACGCGAATTACGGACGCTACTACTTCGTGGTGCGGCATGGGTTGTTCGTTGCGGTGGGCGTGTTCGTGGCCGCGCTGGCTCTGACGGTGTCGATCCGTACCTGGCAGCGCACCACACTCTGGCTCTTTGGTTTTTCTCTGCTACTGCTGGCGCTTGTGCTGGTGCCGGGTGTGGGTCGTGAGGTCAACCATGCGGTGCGTTGGCTGCCACTGGGCCCGATCAACTTCCAGCCGTCCGAACTGATGAAGTTCACCGCGATTCTGTTTGCGGCCGACTATGCGGTGCGCAAGCAGAATTACATGCACAGTTTCACGCGCGGTTTTTTGCCGATGGCCTTTGCCATGGCAGCGGTCGCCGCCCTGCTACTTAAAGAGCCGGACCTGGGTGCGTTGATGGTGATCGTGGCGATCTCCATGGGCATTCTTTTCCTGGGTGGCATCAACGGTCTGATTTTTTCAGGCTTGGCCGGCGTGCTGATCATGACATTTTCACTTGTCATCTGGGTCGTGCCATGGCGCCGTGCCCGGCTGTTTGCGTATCTGGACCCCTGGAATGCCGACAACGCACTTGGAAGCGCCTACCAGCTTTCACATTCGCTGATGGCGATTGGAAGAGGGCAGTGGCTGGGCGTGGGGCTGGGGTCCAGCGTGGAAAAACTGCATTACCTGCCTGAGGCGCACACGGACTTCATCATGGCTGTCATCGGTGAAGAGCTCGGGTTCGCCGGCGTGATGATGATGATCTTGTTGTTCGCGGTCGTGGTGCAGCGAAGTTTTGAAATCGGCCGGCAGGCGATCGCCATCGAACGCGTGTTCAACGGCCTGGTTGCGCAAGGGGTGGGCATCTGGTTCGGGGTGCAGGCGTTTATCAATATGGGCGTGTGCCTGGGGCTGCTGCCGACCAAGGGGTTGACCTTGCCGTTGGTCAGTTACGGTGGGTCGGGGATCGTCATGAATTTGTGCGCGCTGGCGCTAGTGGCTCGCGTGGATATGGAAAGCCGAAGCTTGATGAGAGGGGGACGAACATGAATGACGCTCCCGTAATCCTGATCATGGCGGGCGGCACGGGTGGCCACATCATGCCGGGGCTTGCCGTGGCTGATGTGCTCGCGGGTCGTGGCTGGACAGTGCGCTGGCTGGGTAATCCTGACAAGATGGAAGGTCGACTCGTGCCACCACGCGGCTATCAACTCGTCGCGTTACGTTTTGCAGGCGTGCGTGGCAAGGGGCTGATGGCCAAACTCAAGGCGCCATTCCTGCTGCTAGGAGCCATCGGGCAAGTCTGGAAGCAGTTCACGCGCGTCAAGCCCGATGTTGTGCTCGGGATGGGTGGCTATGTAGCGTTCCCGGGTGGTGTGGTGGCCAGATTGCGCTCAAACCCCTTGATCGTGCATGAACAAAATGCGATTGCGGGCATGACCAACCGCCTGCTTGCCCGTCTGGCGCAGCGTGTGCTGGCGGGCTTTCCAGGTGCGTTGCCCCGAGCCGAGGTCGTGGGTAACCCGGTGCGGCGCGACGTGTCCGCACTACGCGCCCCGGCGATGCGCTACGCCAACCGCGATGGCGCGTTGCGAGTGCTGGTAGTGGGTGGCAGCCTGGGTGCCACGGCACTGAATAAAATTCTGCCACTCGCTCTTGGAAAAATGCCAGGGCGCAGCCGGCCGACCGTGACGCACCAGGCCGGCGCGCAGCATATCGACGCGCTGATCGAGGCCTACCGGACGGCAGGCGTGACGGCGCAGTGCGTTCCTTTCATTGAAGACATGGCCGGGGCACTTGGCGACGCGGACTTGCTGATTTGCCGTGCGGGCGCGATGACCGTGGCCGAAGTCGCCGCCGCTGGCGTGGCTGCGCTGTTCGTGCCCTTTCCCCATGCGGTGGATGACCATCAGACGGCCAACGCACGCTTTCTGAGCAGCGATTCGGCAGCTTGGTTGCAGCAGCAATCCGAAATGACGCCTGAGTGGCTTGCGCTGTGGCTGGGTGCGCGCACGCGCGATGAACTGTGTGAAGTGGCCTGTCGTGCTCGCACACATGCGCGCCCTCAGTCGGCGGATAAAATTGCCGATATTTGCGAAGAACTGGCTGGGATACACCCATGAAGCACCGTATTGAACATATTCATTTTATAGGAATTGGCGGCTCTGGCATGAGCGGTATTGCCGAAGTGCTGCTCAATCTTGGCTATCAGATTTCCGGCTCTGACCTGGCCGACTCCGTCGTCACCAAAAGGCTGGCGGGCCTGGGTGCAAAAATTTCCATTGGGCACAGTGCTGACAATGTCGCCGGCGCTGATGCCATCGTGACCTCGACCGCCGTGGCCAATAGCAACCCCGAAGTCATCGCGGCGCGACAGGCGCGGATCCCGGTTGTACCGCGCGCGTTGATGCTGGCTGAGCTGATGCGCCTGAAACGCGGCATTGCGGTGGCAGGCACACATGGCAAAACCACGACAACCAGTCTGGTAGCCAGTGTATTGGCCTCAGGGGGCTTGGACCCAACCTTTGTCATTGGCGGCACGCTGAAATCCGCCGGAGCAAATGCCCGTCTGGGACAGGGCGATTTTATCGTGGTCGAGGCCGACGAATCCGACGCCTCGTTCCTGAATCTGTTGCCAGTGATGGCTGTGATCACCAACATTGACGCTGACCATATGGATACCTATGGTCATGATATTGCGAAGCTCAAAAGTGCATTTGTCGAGTTCACGCAGCGCTTGCCGTTTTACGGAAGCGCCATCGTATGCGGCGATGATGCCAATGTGCGCGAAATCATGCCGTTTATCTCCAGGCCCATCACGACCTACGGGTTCCATGAGGATGCGCAGGTCTTGGCCCATAACGTCCGTGCCACGGGTACCCGGATGCAGTTTGACGTGCGGCGCGTGGGGCGTGATGGCACGCTGCCCGGCCTGTCTGTCGACCTGAGTTTGCCGGGTCGTCATAACGTCCTCAATGCGCTGGCGGCCATCGCCGTCGCGACGGAGTTGGGTGTGCCCGACGAGGCGATATGTCGCGGGCTAGCTGGTTTCCGAGGCGTAGGCAGGCGATTTACCCAAGTCGGCGAGTTCACGGTGCCCAAAGGTGGCACCTTTACCGTCATTGACGACTATGGCCACCACCCGGTTGAAATGGCGGCGACACTGGCAGCCGCGCGCGGCGCCTGGCCCGAGCGTCGGATTGTGCTGGCTTTCCAGCCCCACCGATACACGCGTACCCGTGATTGCTTTGAAGATTTCGTCCGCGTGCTGAGTTCGGCCGATGCGGTGTTGCTGACAGAGGTCTATGCCGCAGGCGAACCGGCCCTGGTTGCCGCCGACGGTCGTGCGCTGGCGCGTGGCGTGCGTGTGGCGGGCAAGGTCGAGCCCCTGTTTGTGGAAGACGTGTCGGCCATGCCCGAAGCGATATTGAACTTTGTCCGCGATGGGGATGTGGTGGTCGTCATGGGTGCAGGTTCGATCAGCAAAGTTCCTGGTCTGTTGGGAGAGCACGCATGAGCGACACATTCGGAAAAGTGGGTGTGCTGTACGGCGGCAAGTCCGCCGAGCGGGAAGTGTCCCTGATGTCTGGCACGGGTGTTCACGAGGCGCTGCGCAGCCGTGGTGTGGACGCACATCTTTTTGATACGGGCGCGCGCAGCCTGACAGAGCTGGTGTCCGAACGCTTTGACCGGGTCTTCATTGCGCTGCACGGCCGGTATGGTGAGGACGGTACGCTTCAGGGCGCACTGGAATTGATGGGCGTGCCTTACACAGGAAGCGGTCCGATGGCGTCGAGCCTGGCCATGGACAAGATCATGACCAAGCGTGTCTGGCTTGAGGCCGGCTTGCCCACTCCGGGTTATGCAGCCCTGGAAAGCGAGGCCGGCCTGGATGCCGTGGCTGCCCGCCTGGGTATGCCACTGATCATGAAGCCGCCCCACGAAGGGTCGACGCTGGGTATCGTGAAAGTGAGTGACCGGTCGCAATTACGTGCCGCCTACCAAGAGGCCGTCAAATACGACAAAGTCGTGCTGGCTGAGCAGTTCATTGCCGGCCGTGAGTTGACCGTGGCAATCCTTGGCACGGGCGCGGGCGCCTACGCGCTGCCCCTGATCGAAATCGTGGCACCCCAGGGCAACTATGACTACGAGCACAAGTATTTCTCGGACGACACACAGTACCTGTGCCCGGCACCCGTTTCCGAGGACGTGGCGCGGGATGTCGCCGACCTCTGCGTGCGTGCATACCGCGCGCTGGGTTGCGAGGGCTGGGGGCGCGCCGATGTCATGCTGGACGCGCAAGGGCGTGCCTGGCTGCTTGAATTGAATACGTCTCCTGGCATGACGGGGCATTCGCTGGTGCCGATGGCTGCCAAAGCAGTTGGAATGCATTACCCCGAGTTGTGCATGCGCATCCTCGACGAGGCTCGCTGCAAAGTCGGGCAATTCGCAATGTTGAAGGTTTAACCGGAGTCTTTTGTGTGGAACGAAGCCCGTACGATCAACCGTCTTGCCAACACCCTCGCGGTGCTGGCGGTGCTGGCTATGCTGGCGGGCGGAGTCTACTGGCTGATTCAGCGCCCGTTCTTCATGGTGCGCGCGATCGAAATCGAACCTGCGCCCAACTCCAGTCTGACCTATGTGTCGCCAGCCAGCGTCCGGGCCGCCATCGCGGGCCAGCTGACGGGAAACTTTTTTACGATCAACCTCGCGAAAACACAGCGTGTTTTCGAGTCTGCACCGTGGGTGAGGCACGCCATGGTGCGCCGGATTTGGCCCAATACTTTGCGTGTGACGATCGAGGAGCAACAGCCGTTCGCGCTCTGGAACGAAAACCAGATGATCAACACCTGGGGTCAGGCCTTCACGGCCAATCAAGGCGAGCTCGACGACGACGAATCCTTGCCCCAATTCGAGGGGCCGGAAGGTACGGAAGCCCTGCTCGTGCAGCGCTATGCCGAATTGGCGCGCTGGTTTGCCCCCCTGGACGTGAGCGTGAGCAAGCTGGCGCTGAGCGATCGCTACGCCTGGCAGGTCAAGCTGTCCAACGGCATGACGCTTGCGCTGGGGCGCGACCCGGGCGCCGATGCCCCCGATCCCACCGGGGGAGTGCCTGGCGCCTTGCCGTTTGCCGCCCGTATTCAACGCTTTGTTCAGGCCTGGCCCGTTGTGAATCAAAAGATCGGCGGGCGGGAAGTCACGAATGCCGACCTTCGCTATCCCAATGGTTTTGCCTTGACGCTGGCCGCTTTGCCCGAACCCATTCAACCCAAAAAGAAACGATAACGCCATGACCCGTGACATCAAGGACCTGATCGTCGCCCTCGATATCGGCACCAGCAAAGTAGTTGCTGTAGTCGCTGAGATTTTGCCCGAGGGACGTTTTGAAGTGCTGGGCCTCGGTCAGCATGAGTCGCGCGGTATGCGCAAGGGAGTCGTCGTCAATATTGAGACGACTGTCAACTCAATCCAGCGGGCCCTTGAAGAGGCCGAACTGATGGCTGACTGCAAGATTCGAGATGTCTACACGGGCATCGCCGGCAGCCATATCCGCAGCTTTAATTCCAGCGGGATGGTCGCCGTCAAGGACAAGGAAGTGACCGCCGCCGACGTGGCACGGGTGATTGAAACCGCAAAGGCTGTCAATATCCCCACGGACCAGCAGGTGTTGCACGTGCTGACGCAGGAGTTCATCGTCGACGGACAGGAGGATATTCGGGAGCCGATCGGTATGAGCGGCTTGCGCCTTGAGGTCAAGGTCCATATCGTGACCGGTGCTGTCAGTGCCGCGCAGAATATCGTCAAGTGCGTGCGCCGCTGCGGGCTGGAAGTGCAGGATTTGATTCTGCAGCCGCTGGCTTCGAGCCAGGCCTGCCTGACGGCGGATGAGAAAGAGCTGGGTGTCGTGCTGGTCGATATCGGCGGCGGTACGACGGACGTGGCGATTTACACGGGCGGCGCGATCCGCCACACGGCTGTATTGCCGATCGCAGGCGACCAGATCACCAGCGATATCGCAGCCATGTTGCGCACGCCCACGCCGGATGCCGAGGAGATCAAGCTGCGCTTTGGCGTGGCCAAGCAGGTGCTCGCCAGCCCTGACGATACGGTCGAAGTCCCCGGGCTGGGTGACCGCGGTCCGAGGCAGGTCAAGCGCCAGGCGCTCGGTGCAGTCATCGAGCCGCGCGTGGAAGAATTATTCGGCCTCGTTCAACAGGTCATTCGCGAGTCTGGCTACGAGGATCTGCTGTCTTCCGGAGTCGTGCTGACCGGGGGCACATCCCTATTGCCCGGAATGGTTGAACTAGCAGAAGATGTGTTTTTGAAGCCGGTTCGGGTTGCCGTGCCAGACTACGATGGTAGTCTAGCGGATGTGATGCGCAATCCCAGATTTTCGACTGTGATGGGCTTGCTCGGCGAGGCCAGAATGCAGCGGCTACGCGGGCGGAAAGTCGCGCAGCAGTCGGGGAGTTTTAAAGGCGTGCTCGCGCGCATGAAAGAGTGGTTCATGAATTGAATTGGGGCCTTTTGGCGCCAGTCAGGTGGGCAGTTTTTCGGAATATGCCGGCCTGCTAGAGAGACGTTTCAAACCCGGCGCGGACGCTGTCGGCGGCGGTTTTGAAACGATTTCTAAAAAGCAGTTGGGGACTTTTAGCTTTTAGAAACGTTTGCAAGTTAAGACTTGAGGGAGTCAATCATGATGTTTGAAATGTTGGATAGCGTAAACAAGGGCACCGTCATCAAAGTGGTGGGAGTCGGTGGGGCGGGCGGTAACGCCGTGTCGCACATGATTCGCTCTGGCGTCCAGGGTGTTGATTTTATTTGCTGCAATACCGATGCCCAGGCGTTGGCTGCCACCAACGCACCGGTGCAGATCCGTCTGGGTCGTAGTGGCCTGGGCGCGGGTGCCAAGCCTGACCAGGGTCGTGCGGCCGCCGAATTGGCGCGCGAGGAAATTCGCGCGTCGCTCAGCGGTGCCAACATGGTGTTCATCACTGCAGGGATGGGCGGCGGCACCGGAACGGGCGCGGGTCCTATTGTGGCTGAAGTTGCCAAGGAACTCGGCATCCTGACCGTTGGCGTGGTGACTAAGCCATTCTCGTTTGAGGGCAACAAGCGCATGAAGATGTCGGAAGACGGCATCAATGAACTTGGCAAGCACGTGCATTCGCTGATTGTCGTGCTCAACGAAAACCTTTACGAGTTGATGGATGAGGACGCCACGCAGGACGACTGTTTCAAGGCAGCCGATGACGTTCTGCACAATGCCTGCGCAGGCATTGCCGAGATTATCAACGTCGAAGGCAATGTGAACGTCGACTTTGAAGACGTCAAGACGATCATGGGCGAGCAAGGCCAGGCCATGATGGGTACGGCTGTCGCCAGCGGCGTTGATCGCGCCAAGCAGGCTGCGGAACAGGCTATTGCCTGCCCGTTGCTCGAAGGCGTGGACCTGAACGGTGCGCGTGGCGTGCTGGTCAACATCACGGCCAGCAAGTCACTCAAAATGCGCGAAACACGCGAAATCATGGATCGTATCCGCGGCTTTGCCTCGGACGACGCTACCGTTATTTTCGGTACGGCGTATGACGAAGACATGGGCGACAACTTGCGGGTGACCGTGGTTGCAACGGGTCTGGGCCGTACCCAGAGCCGTCCCCAGTTGGTCAGGGATGCAGAACCCGTAGAAGTGCTGCGCACCGGTACGGACAATGTGCAGATGATGGGTTCGCAGCAGGACTTGCAGGTGCCGTCTGTATTGCGCAATCCGCGCACGCAGGCTTCAGCGCAGGTTCGCGCGCTGGAAACGTCGGGAATGGAGCACTACGACATCCCGGCCTTTCTGCGTCGTCAGGCTGATTGATCACTTGTCAGAGGCTATTTGAATATATTTAACAAGATATATTTAGATAGCGGCAGATTCTCCCTCGTCCGGGTCCCGGTTTCCGGGATCCCGGGCACGCATCCGGGTGTTCCCCGCCCGGATGCGTTTTCGTTGCCTGTAATTGCACCGCACCATTTTTTGGTGCAAGCGTTACAATGGGACCAGTTTCAGAAATTGTTGGCGTCAGAATATGGCGCGCTAGGATTAACCGCACATTATGTTTCGGCAGCGCACTGTTAAAAGTTTGGTCAAGACGACCGGGGTGGGTCTACATTCCGGTCGACGGGTTGAACTCACCTTGCGTCCGGCTGCGCCTGACACGGGTATCGTGTTCCATCGGGTAGACCTGCCTGAAGTGGTTGACCTGCCGGCGCTCGCCCACATGGTGCACGATACGCGCATGGCGTCTGTCCTGCAGGTGGGTGATGTCCGTGTATCGACTGTTGAACACTTGATGTCCGCACTCGCCGGACTCGGAATCGATAATCTTCACGTCGATCTGACGGGCGAAGAGGTGCCGATCATGGATGGTAGTGCCGCAACGTTTGTCTACTTGCTGCGGTCGGCCGGCATCGAAGAGCAGCCTTCACCCAAGAAATTTTTACGCGTACTCAAGACCATCGAAGTGCGTGAGGGTGAGGGTAGCCAGGCCAAGTGGGCCCGCCTTGAGCCCCACGATGGTTTTTCACTGGCATTTTCGATTGATTTCAAGCACCCTGCGATTGATTCGACGGCCAGCTTTGCAGAAATTGATTTCGCCACGCATTCCTACATCAAGGAAATTGCAAGGGCACGCACGTTTGGGTTTGTCAATGAAGTCGAGGCCCTGCGTTCGGTGGGTCTTGCACGGGGTGGTAGTCTGGACAACGCAATCGTCATGGACGAATACCGTGTACTGAACAGTGACGGGTTACGTTACGACGATGAGTTCGTCAAGCACAAGATTCTTGATGCGGTGGGCGATCTGTATTTGATCGGTAAACCGCTTGTTGCGCGTTACGTGGCCTGCAAATCTGGCCATGCACTGAATAACCAGCTCGCCCGTCAGCTGCTTGCGCAGCAGGACGCCTGGGAAATGGTCAGTTACTCTTCCCAGGCAGAGGCACCTCAGGCGTTTCGTCAGGAATGGAAGCTGGCCTGACGCCAGCAGGCGCTGCGCGGTGATGCGACAGCAGTTTCATCACTGCGTCGGCAAGTGGGCCGGGTCTGAGCTGGGCACCGAGTTCCTCAAAGGCTCGCAAGTCTTGTGCATCCAGCGCGCGGGCTTCCTTTTTTGGGTGAGCAGCCTCAGGAATACGCAGCCCACCCTGCACACGGAGTTTGATTTCGGTCAGATTCCAGCCTAACCCTGTTAAGGTCGATGTCACACGCGGGGCAAGCTGACGGAACTTTGCGGCAAAGGCGGCACTCGAAACGGTCAGGGTCAGGATATTGTTTTCGATTTTGACTACATCAAAGGCGCCTCGCATTGGTGCCGGTAGCGTCGCCGACACCGCGGCGCGCATTTTGATGTGCTGTTGGGCCGTGGCAAGCACACTTGCCGCCTGGGCGTCATTTCCCAGCCATCCAAGCAGATGGGTGCCACTGGACGGCGTGCTCGTACGTGGACGGCGAGAGGTGGTGGTGACCATAACAGGCAAGAAGCAGGAGACAGGATGAGAGCAGGATGAAGTTGCTTATTATGCCCTCACGACAGGGTCAGCACGAAGCGATATCGCTAAACGTCAGCTGGCTGGTTGTGATCGGTTGTACGTTGCTGGTGGCGGCGGTCGCAGGCGGTGCCGCGCTGCAACGCGCGGTATGGAATGCGCAGCCCGAGACGCAGCCCGTGACACTCGCCGCCTCAAGTGCCACGGTGAGCTCGGCTGACAAAGAGGTCGCATATACGCTGGCCGCCAAGGTCGGCGCACTTCAGGCGTCTGTCGCGCGTCTTGACGGCCTGGGTCGTCGCGTTGCCAAGGTGGCCGGTTTGCCGGACAGCAACGTCACGCTGGTTCAGGACACCCCCGAGGCGATCGTGGTGCTCGATGACCTGCTGGCCGCGACGGAGGTTCAGTCCAGGCCTGGAGATACGGCCGACATTGAGCGCCAGATTAATGCTGTCCAGGCGAGCCTGACGCGACAGAGTGACTACCTGTCCATACTCGACCTTGCGCTGACAAACCAGGCTGCTGGCCTGGCACGCTTGCCGACCGCGATGCCACTCGAATCCTATCCTTACCTCAGTTCGTCGTATGGCTGGCGCCGCAATCCCTTTAACGGGCAAATGAATATGCACGAAGGCCTGGATTTCTCAGCCCCGACGGGTACGCCAATCCGGGCTGCCTCAGGCGGTGTGGTGCGTACGGTCGCAGTGCATAGTGGCTATGGCAATATGGTCGAGATTGACCATGGGGGTGGCTTGATCACCCGTTATGCCCACGCCAAAGTTGTCCTAGTCAAGGAAGGGCAACTCGTGACGCGCGGTGAGGTGATTGCGCGCGTGGGCTCCACGGGCCTGTCGACGGGAGCCCATCTGCACTTTGAAGTACGCCAGGATGACAAGGCGCTTGATCCCCGTGTCTTTCTGGCTGGCCACGCCGTTCCGTCACCGGTTGCCGCCTCAAGTCCGACCCCAGTCATGGGTTCAGTGACCTGGCGCCCACGCGTGCGTTAAACTCTAACGTTTATCGGCAGTTTTTCTGCCTTAATCCCTTTGGATGCGGGCTCGTGCGCAGTTGGTGCGGGTTTGCTTGGGCCTTACACGCATGTTTTCTCTGCTAAAAAAAATCTTCGGCAGTCGTAATGACCGCATACTCAAGCAGTTTCGCAAGCAGGTCGCTCAGATCAGTGCCTTTGAGCCTGCATTGCAAGCACTCCCTGACGACGCGTTACGCGCAAAAACAGACGAGTTCCGTGAAAAACTGAAGGCCGGCAGTTCTCTTGATGCCATGTTGCCCGAGGCGTTCGCAGTTGTACGTGAAGCTGGCAAGCGTGTGTTCGGAATGCGGCACTTCGATGTCCAGATGATCGGCGGCATGGTTTTGCATAATGGCAAGATTGCCGAAATGCGGACCGGCGAAGGCAAGACGCTGATGGCGACTCTGCCTGTCTACCTGAATGCGCTGGCAGGACGTGGCGTGCACGTCGTGACCGTGAACGATTACCTCGCGCGTCGTGATGCACAGTGGATGGGCCGGCTCTACAACTTTCTGGGTCTGACCGTCGGTGTCGTCGTGCCCCAGCAGTCCAACGAAGAAAAGATCGACGCCTATCGGGCCGACATTACGTATGGCACAAACAATGAGTTTGGCTTCGATTACCTGCGTGACAACATGGAATACCGTGTTGAAGATCGCCGTCAGCGTGCGCTCGTGTACGCGATCGTTGACGAAGTGGACTCAATCCTGATCGACGAGGCACGTACGCCTTTGATCATTTCGGGCCAGGCTGAGGACCACACTGAGCTGTACATGCGCATGAACGCGGTACCGGCGCTGCTCACCCGCATGGCAAGCGAGCCCAAGCCGCAGGAACCGGAACCCGAAGGCCATTTCTGGGTCGACGAGAAGAACCACCAGGTTTACCTGTCCGAAGCAGGTCATGAGCAGGCCGAGGCGGTGTTGACGCGGCTGGAAATGCTGCCCGAGGGGCAGTCGCTCTATGAGCCGCGCAATATTGTGCTGATGCACAACCTGATGGCCGCTTTACGTGCGCACAACCTGTTCCATCGCGACCAGCATTATGTGGTGCAGGAAGGCGAAGTCATCATCGTTGATGAGTTCACGGGCCGCCTGATGGTTGGCCGCCGCTGGTCAGATGGCCTGCACCAGGCCGTTGAAGCCAAGGAAAACGTCAAGATCCAGCTTGAGAACCAGACGCTGGCCTCGATTACGTTCCAGAACTACTTCCGGATGTACGAAAAGCTGGCTGGCATGACCGGCACGGCTGACACCGAGGCTTACGAGTTCCAGGAAATCTATGGCCTGGAAACGGTCATTGTCCCCACAAACCGGCCAATGGTGCGCCTGGATCAGAACGATCAGATATTCAAGTCGGCTGGCGAAAAATTCAATGCCATCATCGCTGACATCCGTGACTGCCAGGAACGCGACCAACCCGTGCTGGTCGGAACCACCAGTATTGAGAATTCGGAATTGCTGTCCGAGATGCTCAATAAGGTCGGACTTATGCATGAGGTGCTCAACGCCAAGCAGCATGCCCGCGAAGCCGAGATTGTGGCCCAGGCAGGCAAGCCCGGTCACATCACGATTGCGACCAACATGGCGGGCCGGGGTACTGACATCGTGTTGGGCGGCAGCATTGAAAAGCAGATCGAACTCGTTCGTGCGAACCCGGACCTGAGCGACGCCGATCGTCTGATCCATATCGAAAAAATCCGCGAAGAGTGGCAGCCGCTCAATGATCGCGTCAAGGCCGCAGGTGGCCTGCGCATTATCGGCACCGAACGTCACGAGTCCCGTCGTATCGACAATCAGTTGCGGGGCCGCGCAGGCCGTCAGGGCGATCCTGGCTCTTCACGGTTCTACCTGTCGCTTGAAGATCCGCTGATGCGTATTTTTGCCGGAGACCGTGTGCGTTCCATCATGGAACGTCTGAAGCTTCCCGAAGGTGAGCCAATCGAAGCGGGCATGGTTTCGCGATCCATCGAAACGGCCCAGCGCAAGGTTGAGGGGCGTAACTTTGACGTACGCAAGCAGTTGCTTGAGTATGACGATGTTGCAAACGATCAGCGCAAGGTGATTTACTCGCAGCGTAATGAGGTGCTTGAAACACAAGCCACCGCCGAGATCGTCAACAATCTGCGTGATGGCGCTTTTGTCGAGCTTGTGCGCAAGTTCGTGCCTGCAGGTACGGTCGAAGAGCAATGGGACCTTCCAGCCCTGCAGATGGCCCTCGAGGCTGACTGGCAGGTGAGCGTTCCTCTGGTCGAGATGCTCAGCAAGTCCAAGAGTATGTCTGACGAAGATGTGCTTGAGCAGGTGCTGCTGGCCGCGCAACATGCCTATCAGCACAAGGCCGACATGGTCGGAACCGAATCCTGGTCGCAGTTCGAGCGCTCGATCATGCTCCAGATCATGGATTCGCAGTGGCGGGAACATTTGTCGGCGCTCGATCACCTGCGCCAGGGTATTCACTTGCGTGGCTACGCGCAAAAAAATCCTAAGCAGGAATATAAGCGTGAGTCGTTTGAACTGTTCTCCGACATGCTCGATCGTATCCGGGATGAGGTCGTCCGCATACTGATGACCGTTCGCGTCCAGTCGCCCGAGCAAGTTGAACAGGCCGAACTCGAAGCGGCACAATCACATGTCCAGAACGTTCAGTACCTGCATTCGGATTTTGACGAGGCAGCGCACGCCGAGGTTGTTGCTGAACCCGATGCAGAGGGTGCGCAGGCTGCACAAGCCCCGGTTGCCGAGCATGCGGGCACCGTGCGCAATCTCTTTCCAAAAGTTGGACGCAACGACCCTTGTCCATGCGGAAGCGGAAAGAAATACAAACAGTGCCACGGAGCACTAAAATAACCAATAAAAACAGTTTGTTAGAGGTTTTCCCGATACCTGTGAATGTTCTGCACTTGTTTTACAAGCTGGAGTGAGTGCAGGGGGTGTCGGGAAAATTTTTGAAAAAAGATCAGAACTGCGCATTAATTGAGCATGATGAAATGAAACAATCATCTTCTCATGCGCTTATTTAACCCCGCGAACTACATAGCGTTGCGCCTTGGCCTCGTCACTGAGCACCAACGGAGCAGGTTTTGTGCATATCTGCGCAGACTCTCAGAATGGCTGCAACCACTCGCGACACGCTGGGATCAGAGGGAGACGATGCGGCAGTTCCTGCAATCAGTAATTCGGAGGTGTCATCGCTGAGTGCAATCACATTCAGCGATGCATTCTTTGATCCCTCGGCGACTTTGAGGCGCAGGGCGGCATCATCGCGGGACACGATCGTCACTGCGCGATTAGAAGAAACCACGTTGATGACAGCGGCAAATACATTGTTCGCAGGCGCATCCAGAATGACGGTTGCAAACTGATAAGCTGGCTTGCCAGTTTGGTCGTCTTGCGTCATCTCATTTATCCGTCCGGCGATGTGCCGCGCGGCCATGACCCACTGAGCGTGCGCCGGAGCCGTCACCGCGACGACGGCCACGGTAGCCATTGCTTGGATGAGTGAAATTACAGTTGTCCTGGTTTTCATTCGTTCTTCTCCATGTGTAAGAATATTGGTGGCGCTGACCCAAGCATCCGCGTTGTGAGTACACCCACTTTCCGCGCGCATGCCATCGATTCGTACCCGTGGCCGATATCGCTAGAAATCGCGAAACTGATAATTATGCTTCGATCCTGTCGTCGCATTGTAATGAGAATTTGGATTGTTATCAATTTGGGAATAGGCATGCGAGCATGCTGGCTGTCGGGATGAGACAAGAATTGGTTAAAGAATTGGTTAGTAACAGGAGATCGCGGCGGTAAGGGGTTGCGGCAAGAGCGTTGGCGTGTTTGAGCAAATTTGGTCAGGCAAGCCGAACGTCACCAAATTGTATGGTCGACAAAAAATGCGTTGCGTACTGTTGCGTAACTGCCAAGTGTTATAACGATGCGATCACAGCTTCAGGCGCTTGGTCAATTCCGAGGCGCGGAAGGATCGCCGGCCGATACCAAGCGGTTATTACGACATTCTGGAAATGGCGAAACGGCGTAAAAGAACTATGGCAACCAGTCATGCATGCACTGACAATGCTTCTGGATCGACCAATCTATTTCAAGAACGTGATAAATGGAACTGACATACACTGCCGCTGAGCAAGAAATGCTGGATTTGCTAGACAAACATATTGCCGCAGAAATGCGCGGCGATATGGAGACGACGATGTCTACCATGACGGGCGAGCCTCATCTCCTGAACGTGCCCAATATGATAGGCGGGGACGGGTACGAGGGCGTCAAAAAGTTCTATTCGAATCACCTCGTGGGAAAATTTTTCCCTCCGGACGTCAAGTTCGACACAATTTCTGTCACGATTGGACGCACCAGGATCGTCGAAGAAATAGTCATTTCGTTTACGCATACGGTCGAAATCGAGTGGATGATCCCTAACATTGCCCCGACCAACAGACGCGTCGAGGTCGCGTTTGTCGTCGTGGCGGGAATCGAAAACTTGAAACTGACACATGAGCATGTTTACTGGGATCAGGCGAGCGTGTTGGTGCAACTTGGGTTACTTGACCCCACCGGCTTGCCCGTCACGGGCGCGGAAAGTGCTCGAAAATTACTGAGTTTCGCTGCCACCTGAGGCGTTTGAATGTCGGACGTGACAACTGTTGCTTCGAGTGCAGGTGGCGACCGGTGACCATCGTCCAATCTGCTTGAGCGTTCAATAGACACGCATTAAATAAGCTGTTAAAGCTAGGGCACCATGCAAGCAGTGCCACGGAGCGCTAAAATAGTGACAAGGTTCAAATGCTAATTTATTTTTTGTTTTTTTGCGGTGCAAGCCGTCATCATGACGGCTAGTAAGTTGCTGCACTGATTGACCGGCTCGAGTGCGGGGAACAGTCGGCGTGCCAGGCACGCGGCAATACGCGATACGCATTGCGAACGGGCAGTGAGTGCAAGGTAGGCAGGTTGCAAACCTCTTAACCTCTGGCCCGGCATTGCCTGATCCAATGAAAATCACCTTCGTGTCACCAGCAGACAGCCTGACAGGTGGGCATCGTGTCATGGCAATCTATGCCCGCAGCCTGATGGCGCGTGGGCATACGGTTGAAGTTGTGTGCAATGCTCCTGACCGGTTTTCGCTTCGTGAGCAATTCCGTGCGCTGCGTCACGGCCGGTGGTGGGAGACGCGCGATCAGATGAAGCCTAAGCCTGGGCATCTCGCAGCATATGGCGTGCCGCACCGGGTTCTGGATCGACCGCGTCCCGTCACTGCCACCGACTTACCGACTGCCGACGTTGTGATTGCCACTTGGTGGTGCACCGCTAACTGGGTTGCTGACTTGCCGCCAGGCAAGGGTGCCAAGGTCCATTTCATGCAGGACTACGAGATCTGGGGCGGGCCAAAAGAGCAGGTTGACGCCACCTGTCGCTTGCCTATGCCCAAGATCACCCCTGCACAGTGGCTGAAGGATTTGCTGTGTGATAAGTTTGGGCAGACACGCGTCACGCTGGCACCCAATGCGGTCGACTTCAACACGTTCTCTGCACCGCCGCGCAACAAGCAGGCTATTCCCACGGTTGGCTTCACCTACACGTCGTTCCATGCGAAAGGCAGTGACATCATTATTGAGGCGATTCGGCTTGCCCGACTACGCCGTCCTGACCTATTGGTCGTGTGCGTGAGCAGCACCATGCCCACGTCTGCGATGCCCTTACCAGCGGGCACTGAATTTCACCTGCGCGCGACCGACGAAATACTCAGGATATGCTATGGCGCCTGCGATGCCTGGCTCTTTGGCACACGCAAGGAAGGTTTTGGCCTGCCGATCCTTGAGGCGATGGCGTGCCGCACCCCTGTGATCGGCACGCCGGCCGGCGCTGCGCTGGAATTGCTCGCAGATGGCGCAGGGGTGCTTGTGCCGGCCGAGAACCCTCAGGCGATGGCCGACGCCATTCTTGAACTCTGTGCAATGACAGATGTAGAGTGGCGCATCCTGTCAGAGGCGGCCCACCGGAAGGCGTGCAGTTATACCTGGGAAGACGCGACCGATTTGTTCGAGGCGGCACTGCAGGACGCGGTGCTTGACCGGTAGCCATGCATGCAGGCAATGACCGCGTGGACCAGGCGTCTGTCTTGAGCGCTGCCAGCGCCTTGACCTGGCGAATGTTGTCGCAGTCCTTTAGAATCACTCGGCGTTTTCCAGATTATGGAAAAAATCTGCCGTAGTCAGGCGTTAGAAAAAAAGGCGAAAATCATGTCAGGACCTTTGTCGCACATTAAAGTGCTTGATCTTTCACGTGTGCTGGCCGCCCCGTGGGCCGCGCAGAACCTGGCGGATCTCGGTGCGCAAGTCATCAAGGTCGAGCGTCCGGGTAAAGGTGATGATTCACGTGCATACGCACCACCATTTCTGAAAGACGAACAGGGCGAAGTGACCCGTGAGTCGGCCTATTTTTGTGCCGCAAACCGTGGCAAGAAATCCATTACGATCGATCTTTCCAAGCCAGAGGGACAGGAACTTGTGCGTTCGCTGGCGCGCCAGTGCGACGTCTTGATTGAGAACTACAAAGTGGGTGACTTGGCCCGTTATGGGCTGGGGTACGAAGACCTGAAGGCCATCAATCCCGGTTTGATTTACTGCTCGGTGACGGGCTTTGGCCAGACCGGGCCCTACAAAGATCGCCCGGGATACGACTTTATGGCCCAGGGGATGGGTGGCCTGATGAGCATTACAGGCGAGCGCGACGACCTGCCAGGGGGCGGTCCGCAGCGCGTCGGCATTCCCATTATCGACCTGACGACCGGTATGTACGCGAGCATTGCGATTTGCGCGGCGATCGCCCATCGCGCCGTGACGGGGCAGGGCCAGTGGATTGATGTGGCACTGCTTGATTCGTGTGTGGCATTCCTCGCCAACCAGGCGATGAATTACTTCGCGACGGGGGAATCCCCCAAGTCGCTTGGCAACGCCCATCCCAATATCGTGCCCTACCAGACGTTCAAGACTGCCGATGGCGCATTGATCCTCGCGTGTGGCAATGACAACCTGTTCAACAAGTTTTGCGATGTGGCCGGCTGCGCACATCTTGCAAAAGATCCGCGTTTTTCCACCAACGCCGTGCGGGTCGATCATCGCACAGAGATTACGCAACTGTTGAACGAGATTTTTCTGACACGACCCACGCGCGAGTGGGTAAAAATGCTGGATGACGCCGGTGTCGCGAACGGCCCCATCAACACCATCGAACAGGTCTTTCAGGAACCTCAGGTGCTGGCGCGTGGAATGAAGATTGAGTTGCCGCATGCCGTCGCCGGTACGGTTCCGCTGGTCGCCAGCCCGATGCGTTTTTCGGCTACGCCGATCAAGCACGAGATGCCGCCACCGGCCCTGGGACAACATACCGACGAAATACTGGCCCAGGTGTTAAGTAAGACTGAGGCAGAGATTGCCAGCCTGAAAGCTGCAGGCATCGTCTGACTATCGGCGTTGTTGTAGTGCCTGGTTGACGCACGTGTTGAAGGTTGAAAGGATTTCGTTCTGGCATCGGTATCGCCAAAACGTTTCCTTGTTTGTGCCAGCCTTGTACAGATAGAGTTCGCCCGACAACCAGCCTGGCTTGAACGCCGTTGACTCGATGTCGTCGAGGCCGATTTCGTCGTCCGGACTGAGGTGGTTGTTCCAGACGATGATGCGGTGGTCTGTGCAAATCAGCGCCTCAGCTGTATTTTTTTTGGAACTGGCCAACAAGATGAAACAGTAAAATTTTTCGTGATGATCCAGTCGCTCAAGGATATTGTCCACATGACGCGGGGCGGTGAAATGAAAAAATCGCCGTGCCAGCCAGCCGGTTGCCGGCGTGGATTTCATGGTTTGAACGATTTCCTGAGTAGTGGTCATGTCGTCTGGCCTTGATTGAAAGCACCCGGTATCCGGGTATGCAGAGCGCGATCATAGCCTTATCGGCGTTACAACAGAGCAGTTACACTTAACCTCACACCTTCCTTCAGCGATGCGACCAGCCATGCCTCACGATCTCACCCGCAATACGCTGGCCATTCTGTGCATCGCGTGCCTGCTCGCGCTTTCGTTGTGGGTGCTCCGACCCTTTTTGCCCGCAACGGTATGGGCCACCATGATTGTGGTGGCGACGTGGCCGTGGTTGAAGTCGTTGCAGCGCTGGTTCGGTGGCCATCGGACGCCTGCCGTGGTGGTCATGAGCATCGGCATGTTGCTGCTGCTGGTTCTGCCGATGTGGTGGGCGATCAGCACCATCACCGAGCGCTCCGACCAGCTACTGGCCGTTGGAAAAAACTTGGCAACCAATGGCTTGCCGATGCCGCCGGAGTTTGTTGCGACGATTCCTTTCGTCGGTGAAAAAGCGGCCAGCCTCTGGAAAGATTTCGTGGCAGGCGGGGCGTCTGGCCTGATGGAGCACGTTTCGCCCTACGCCGCTGAAACGGGTAAATGGGTGCTGACGCAGTTTGGTGGTCTGGGTGGAATGCTGATTCAGTTTTTGGTCGTGGTGGTCATCGCAGCGATTTTTTACAGTTACGGCGAAATCGCGGCAAACCTGGCCAGGCAGTTTGGCCGTCGCCTGGCGGGCGAACGCGGTGAAAACAGCATCATTCTTGCCGGGCAGGCCATTCGTGGCGTTGCGATGGGTGTGGGCGTCACGGCTATCGTGCAGACTGCGCTGGGTGGCCTGGGACTCGTTATTGCCGGGGTGCCATACGCGGCGATTTTGTCTGCCTTGATGCTCATGTTGTGTATTGCACAGGCGGGCCCTGGGCTGGTGCTGTTTCCAGCGGTCGCCTGGATGTACTGGTCGGGCGAGCACGGCTGGGCGACATTCTTGCTAGTCTGGAGCCTGTTTGTCGTCAGTCTGGACAACTTTTTGCGTCCCATGCTGATCAAGCGTGGCGCCGACCTTCCGATGCTGTTGATTTTTGCCGGTGTGATCGGCGGTTTGCTGGGATTTGGGCTAATCGGGATTTTTATCGGGCCGGTCGTACTCGCGGTGACCTACACCTTGATGATGTCGTGGATGAATGAACCGCGTCCGACTGACGGAATGCTCTGATGCGGGCTTACTCGGCGTAGTCCATGGGTAAGGCGGTGGTGCATTTGATCGTTTCCATCGCAAAGGCGGAGGTCACGTCGAGCAACTCGACGGACCTGATCAGACGTTTGTATACCAGGTCGTAGCGCTTGATGTCGGGGACGACAATTTTAAGCAGGTAGTCGGCATCGCCGCTCAGGCGATAGATTTCCACAATTTCAGGAATGCTGGTGGCCCCCGCCACAAAGCGCTCCATCCATTGTTCATTGTGCTGACCCGTGCGGATCGTGACGAATGTTGTCAGGCCAAGATTGACTTTAACGGCATCGCACAGCACAACCTGTTTACGGATCACTCCCTGCGCCTGCAACTTCTGGACCCGTCGCCAGCATGGCGTTGGCGTCAAGTGAACCGCAGCAGCCAGATCGTTGATTGAGATGGTGGCATCGGCTTGCAGCAGGCGAAGGATTTCACGGTCTTTCTGGTCCAGGGTCATGCCTCTTTGAAGGTGGATTAAAGATAAATATAGATGAAAATTTCTATTTATTGAAATTTATTGGGAATATTTTTCTAAATTACACAATTTATTTGGTTAAAAATCGAATAATTTTTCTTCCAACTTGCCTAAGATTAGAGATATGCAAAACATATCCGCTTCTTCCGGCTCTCCTGTCACGGTCCGCAATACGTCGGCCAGTGCGCCTTCGTTGCTGCGTGGCATGCTTCCAGAACTGGTCGGCCAGCTTGAGCGGGCTTGTGAGGGTGAAGCCGAACTGGTTCCCTACCGCGTACGGCAGGCGCTTGACGCCGGGGCGCTCAAGCAACTGTTGCCCACGATTACCGCCATGCCGCAGTCGGAACAGACCTACACACGGCATATCCTTCATGCGGATCCGTCCGGGCGTTTTACTGTCGTGGCCTTGATGTGGGGCGCGCAGCAGTTCAGTCCCGTGCACGCCCACCATACTTGGTGCGCCTATCGTGTGCTGGATGGTCAACTCGCCGAGTCACATTTCGAATGGGATCGCAAGGCGGGCCAGGCCTACCTGTTCAACAAGGTCAGCCGTCGTGCCGGTGATAGTGTCTGCGGACATGCGGGACTTGAACTGATTCACAGGTTGGGCAACGAGACCGCGATGCCCGCGGTGTCGATCCATGCCTACGGAATCGAGGCGCAACGGATCTCCACAGGTGTGAACCGTGTGCTGCCCTCAATCGAACACCTGTGATCAGAGCAGGAAGATTGTCGCCAGACCGAGGAAAATAAAAAACCCGAGTGAGTCCGTGGCAAAGGTCAGCAGAACCGACGACCCCATGGCGGGGTCCTTGCCAAACCGGGTACGCACGATCGGGACCATGACGCCGACCGAGGCACCGATCATCATGTTGCAGATCATGGCGGCCATCATTACCAGGGCGATCGGTATTGAATTGGAAATGGCCCACGCGAAGATCGCCGCGACCAGGCTACCCAATAGTCCCACCAGGAAAGTCACTATCATTTCCCGTTTGACCAATTGCCAGACGTTCTTGCCGGTAATCCGACCCACCGCAAGCGCCCGGATAATCAGCGTCATAGTCTGGTTACCGGAATTACCGCCGATCCCTGCCACGATGGACATCAAAAAAGCCAGCATCACGATACTGCTGACGGTGTCTTCAAACCGTGAGGCCACGAAGGACGCAATGGAGGCCGTCCCGAGGTTCAGGAGCAACCACGGCGCACGGTTACGCAGCGCCATGGCGATGGGGGCAAAGATGTCTTCTTCCTGCATACCCGCGCGAGACAGCGCTTGTTCGTCGGAGTCTTCACGGATCACGTCCACAACCTCGGCGATGGTCACGCGGCCAATCAACCGTCCGATGTCGTCGACCACGGGTGCAGACACCAGGTCATAGCGCTCAAACGCGCCGGCCGCGTCCGCGTCTGAATCAAGCGGACTGAGCGACAGGTAGTCGGTGCTCATCACTTCTCGCACATCGATTTCCGGTTCGTTGACCAGTAGCGATGACAAGGAAAGCGTGCCAAGCAGTTTTTCTGACCGGTCGACAACAAAAATCTGGTCTGTGTGGTCGGGTAGTTCAGGCAGATGCCTGAGGTAGCGCAGCACGACTTCGAGCGAAACGTCGTCTCGCACACGCACCATTTCAAAGTCCATGATCCCGCCAACGCTGTCGTCGGGATAACCCATGGCCTCGATCAGGCGCGCGCGCTCTTCGATCGTGAGGCCTTTCTGAACCTCTGCCACCACGTCAGGAGGCAGGTCGGGAGCCAGGTCTGCCAGTTCGTCGGCATCCATGCTACCGGTGGCCGCGACCAGGTCATGGTGATCCATCGCCTCGATCAGCGATTCACGTACCCAGTCGTCCACCTCGAGCAGTACGTCGGCGTCGTGCTCGGCGGCCACCAGGCGCCAGATAAGCTGTCGCTCATCGTTGGGCAAGGACTCGAGAATGAACGCGATATCTGACGGATGGAGGTCGTTGACCAGCGAATTGAGCTCGGCCTCGTGCTGACGCTGCAGTAAACCCTCTACGAGCGACGCACGCTGATCGCCTTGCTGCTGCCGGTGCACCAGGTTTTCGACGAGCTCGTGACGATGCAGCAGCTCTTGCACTTTGGCAAGGGCAAGCTGTGCGTCTTCGGGGTCGAGTCTGCGGACCGGTGCGAGGGATTCGGGGGACGTTTGCGTCATGTATTGTGTTGCCAGGCAAACTTGCGTCTGCACCGATTATGCAGGAAAAAGACTTCAGCCGTTTGTTGGCGGACGTGCACACGCGCTCGATGCCGTGACGAGGACGTTCACGACTGCATTCTGTTGTTTCAGGTTGTTACTTTGACCAGCGCGTAGCCACCGAACGAGAGCATGACAAACAGAATGAATCCCAGCGCCATCACGCGAGGCCCTGCCTGACGAAGTTGTGCAAACCGGGTCTCGATGCCCAGTGCGGTCATGGCCATCGTCAATGCAAAAATGTCGAGCGTACGCATGGACTGCAGAACGGGTAGTGCGATGATGTCGACAGAATTGATCAGCGCGAGGATCAGGAAACCGATTGCGAACCAGGGGATGGGAAGTTTTGGCTTGTTGGCACCCGAGCCCGCTCCGGCTGCTGTTGACCGCTGCAACCACAGGCCAAGCACCAGCAGCAATGGGACCAGCAGGGCGACCCGGGTCATCTTGACAATGGTGGCGACTTCGGTGGTGGCCGGGTCGATGTTGCTCGCAGCACCGACGACTTGCGCGACCTCGTGGATCGTGCCTCCCAGGAAAATGCCCAGTGCGCGCGTGTCCAGGTTAAGCCAGCCCTGTTGATATAGAATCGGATACAAAAACATCGATAGCGTACCAAACAGCACGACGGTTGCTACGGCCACCGCGCTTTTGTGCGGCGCGGACTTTAACGTTGACTCGAAGGCCAGTACGGCGGCGGCACCGCAAATGGCGCTGCCAGCGGCAGTCAGCATGGCGGTATCGCGATCGAGTTTGAGCACCCGCATGCCGATGTAGGTTCCTGCAAGCAGGACCGACACCACCACGCACACCGACACCACCAGTCCAGGCCAGCCGACCTCGATGATTTGCTGGATGCTGATGTTGAGCCCATAGAACGCCACGGCAATACGCAGCAGGCGTCTGGCGGCGAAGTTCACCCCCACACCCCAGCCCGCAGGCATGGTGCCCCGCAGGAAATTGCCGTACAGCATGCCGCACACAATGCCCACGACCAGGGGGCTCAGCCCGAGGTTCTTGATAAACGGCACTGCGGCGATTTGCACGACGGCTGCTGCGAGCAACCCGACAAACAGGACGCCGTTGATTTTGTCGCGCCAGGCAGACATGTTCGAGGTAACGATAGGGGACATGCTCTGCGGGTCGCCGACAATTAGGAATTGATCGAAATACTAACCCGAGGTGGCTCTATATGGCTAATCGTTATTAAGCGTGGTGGCTATTTCCTGCTTGAACCACTCTTCTGCCAGCATGACCCAGTACGTGGCACCCAGTGGCAACAATGCGTCGTTGAAGTCGTAGGAGCCATTGTGAAGCGTGCAGGGACCCAGGCCATGGCCTGACAGGCGATGGTCTCCCGTGCCGTTGCCGATCCAGGCATAGCAGCCAGGCACGTCGAGCAACATGAAGGAAAAGTCCTCGGCCCCCATCGTGGGCTCGACATGGTCATTGACGTGGTCTGCGCCGACGATGCTTTCCATGATGCGTGTGCAGAACTCGGTTTCCCTGACATGATTCACGGTTGGCGGGTAGGTGCGCGTGAAATGGAAATCGACCTCGCATCCCATGGCGGCGGCTGAGTGCTGCACGATCTCGCGCATGCGCGTTTCGATCAGGTCCAGCGTTTCAAGCGTGAAGGTACGCACCGTGCCCCGCATCAAGGCCTCGGTCGGTATGACGTTGTCGGCGCTGCCAGCATGAATCTGGGTGATGCTCAAGACGGCGGCGTCAAGTGGATTGCGATTGCGTGTGATGATGGTTTGCAGAGACTGCGCGATCTGTACGGCAGCCATGATCGGATCGACACCAAGATTGGGCATGCCGCCATGCGCGCCCTTGCCGCGCAGGGTGATGGCGAACACGTTACTCGAGGCCATGATGGGGCCGGGTGTCACGCCAAAGTTTCCAACCGGGATGCCGGGCCAGTTGTGCATGCCGAACACTGCGTCCATTGGAAACTTAATGAACAGGCCATCGTCCATCATGTGCCGGGCCCCGGCGCCGCCTTCTTCAGCGGGCTGGAAAATGACGTAGACCGTGCCGTCGAAATTTTTATGCTCGACCAGATACCGGGCAGCATTGAGCAGCATCGCGGTGTGCCCGTCATGGCCACAGCCGTGCATTTTCCCCTTGTGCTGGCTGGCATGGGGGAAGGTATTGAGTTCCTGCATGGGCAAGGCGTCCATGTCGGCGCGTAAGCCAATTGCGCGCGAACCGGCCGACCGGCCCACGATGATCCCAACCACACCTGTGCCACCCAGACCGCGGTGGATGGGAATGCCCCATCCTTCAAGCGTTGCCGCGACGACATCGGCGGTGCGCTGTTCCTGGTAGGCGAGTTCAGGGTGTGCGTGAATGTCACGGCGGATGGCCTGTATCTCAGACTGCCAGCTCAGGAAGGGTGCAAGAATCTTCATTGACGTGACTTCAAGGAATTCGACAGGTCATTTTAACAATCGAGTCAATCGATGCCGTAATAACCCTAGTCGCAACCTTGTCTGCGTGGTTTCAGATGCGGGCGAACCAGGTCTGACAGCAGAGGTTGAATCATGTTGTTGCCAGCGACAACGTTGCCGTCGCGGGGCCAGGAAAAGTCACCCAGCATGTCCTGCACAATGCCGCCTGCCTCGCGGACAAGCAAGGTCCCGGCTGCCAGATCCCAGGGCGATAGACCCATTTCCCAGTAACCGTCATAGCGTGCGCAAGCCACCCAGGCCATATCCAGTGCCGCGGCGCCAAAGCGGCGCACTCCGAGTGATTGCTCAATCGCATCATGCAAAATGGGCAAATACTGGTCCGTGAAAGAAAAATCTCTGAACGGCAGGCCGGTCGCCAGCAGGGCCTCTTGCATGGTTTGTGCCCGCGAACAGGTCATCCTGTGCTCATTAAGCCAGGCGCCTACGCCATGGACAGCGGTAAACATTTCGTTGCGACAGGGGTCGTAGACGACCGCGACTACAGGTGTGTCTTCTTTGAGCGGCTGGCCGGTTTCGTCGGGTGCGCCAGCATGCGCGATCAGCCCGATCGAGACTGCGTAGTGGGGTACGCCATGCAGAAAATTGGTGGTGCCATCAAGCGGGTCGATATACCAGGTGGCCGGGCCCACGGGTTTG